>DASVDK010000086.1:0-2593 GCA_036381125.1 Thermodesulfobacteriota bacterium
CGACAGGGCGTGCTCGCGAGGCGGGTTCCCCAAGAGCCGGCTCCTCCTCCGGCCAGCAAGCCCGAGGGGCCCATGACCGCCATGGGCCCCTCGCGCCGCCGCCTAGCGGGTCGCGCCCCGCGCACCTCGACGCCCGTGACGCCTCGGCTGCTCCGACTTGTCGAGGACGCCGTCGCCGTTGCGGTCCAGGCGGTCGAACCACCCGAGGCGAGACTCGGTGTACTCCTGCACCGAGATCGTACCGTCCCCGTCCTTGTCGAGCCGGGCCGCAGCCTCGGCCGCCGCGCTGGACGCCTCCTCCCGAGTGATCACGCCGTCCCTGTCCGCGTCGAGCGACCGGCGCGGGCCCGGGCCCTGCGCGGCGGCCGTGGTGGCCAGCAGGAGCGTCAGCCCCGCGAGGGCCAGCGTGGACTTCAAGGTCAGCCGTTGCATGCACATCCTCCGTGTCGATACGCCGGCACCCGGTGCGCCGGCCTCACCCCTTCAACGCACGGCGGGACCGGTTCCGTCGCAGGCGCCCTCGGGCCTCGCCGCCCCGCGCAGGCACCTGGAGCGTAGCAGGTGAGCGCTTGCCGACGGAATCCCGCGCGCGGCCCGTTGAAGGAGGCGGAGGGAGGTCAGGTACATGGCAATCCGAAAGACATCGTGGCGGGTCGCGGCCGCCCTGTCGGGCCTCGTCGTGATGCTGGCAGGCGGCCCCGCCGCCTACCGGGCGTGGCTCGTCGAGGCGGCTCCGGCCCCGCGCACGGTGACGGTCGTGCTCGGCGACGTGGAGCGGACCGTCACGGCCCTCGGCAAGATCGAGCCGAGGGACTACGTGGACGTGGGGACCCAGGTCTCGGGCCAGCTCCGGCGGCTCCACGTCGACATCGGCGACGAGGTGACGAAGGGCCAGCTCCTCGCCGAGATCGACCCGACCGTCTACGAGACCCGCGTCCGCGCCAGCCGCGCCCGTCTGGCGGACCTGAAGGCGCAGCTCGCCCAGCGGCAGGCCGAGCGCGACCTCGCCCGGGCCCAGGCGGCTCGCAACCGGCAGCTCTTCGCCGAGGGGATCATCAGCCGCGACACGGTCGAGACGGCCGAGTCCGCCTACCGGGTGGCCGACGGCCGGATCGCCTCGCTCGAGGCGCAGATCGAGGAGGCCGAGGCGACCCTTCGCGGCGACCTCGCCAACCTCGGCTACACCCGGATCCACGCCCCCATGTCCGGCACCGTCGTCGCCCGCGAGGCGGTCGAGGGACAGACGGTCAACGCGAGCCAGACCGCACCCACCATCGTCCGGATCGCCGACCTCTCCACCGTGACCGTTCGGGCCCAGGTCGCCGAGGCGGACGTCGTGAAGCTGGCGACCGGCATCCCGGCCTACTTCACCACGCTCGGGATGCCGGAGCGGCGCTGGGAGACGCGCGTCCGGCAGATCCTGCCGACGCCCGAGACGGTGAACGACGTCGTCCTCTACAACGTCCTCCTCGACGTGCCGAACGAGGACGGCCTCCTGGCGTCCGACATGACGGCCCAGGTCTTCTTCCTGCTCGAGGCCGCCCGCGACGTGCCGGTCGTGCCGATGGAGGCGCTGACGCGCACGGCCGACGGCTACCAGGTCCAGGTCCTCTCGGGGAACACCGTGGTGACCAGGCCGGTCGAGGTCGGGGTCACGAGCCGCACGGCGGCGGCGGTGGCGTCGGGGCTCGCCGTGGGCGACCAGGTGGTGGTCGGCGACGCGCCCGCCCGGGCGGCCTGGGCCCCGCCGGGCCGGGCCAGGCTGCGAGGGTCGGTGCTGTGAGCCCGCCGCTCCTCGAGCTGGTCGGCGTCGAGCGGGTCTACCGTACCGGCGGGGCCGAGGTCCGGGCGCTCGACGGCGTGTCGCTCGAGGTCCGCGCCGGCGAGTTCGTCGCCATCATGGGGCAGTCGGGCTCCGGCAAGACCACCCTCATGAACGTCATCGGGTGCCTCGACCGGCCGACCGGCGGAACCTACCGGGTGGCGGGCGTCGACGTGGCCAGCCTCGACGCCGAGGCGCTGGCCGACCTGCGCCGGCACACGTTCGGCTTCGTCTTCCAGCGCTACAACCTCCTCGCCACGGCGACCGCCGCGGAGAACGTCGAGATCCCCGCCATCTACGCCGGCCGCCGGCGGCGCGAGCGGATCGCGCGCGCTCACGACCTCCTCGGCCGCCTGGGGCTCGGCGACCGGACCGCCCACCGGCCCTCGGAGCTGTCGGGCGGCCAGCAGCAGCGGGTCTCGATCGCCCGCGCGCTGGTCAACGACGCCCCGGTGATCCTCGCCGACGAGCCGACCGGCGCGCTCGACAGCCGCAGCGGCGAGGAGGTGCTCGCGCTCCTCGCGGACCTCCACCGCGCCGGCCGCACCGTCATCCTCGTCACCCACGACCCCGGCGTGGCGGCCCGCGCCGAGCGGGTGATCCAGGTCCGCGACGGCCGCATCGTCGAGGACTCGGGCCCGGCGCCGGCGGTCCGGGGTCGCGGCGCGCCGGCTCCGGACGCCGCCGGCGCCGGACAGGCGCCTGGGCTCCTGCCCGGTCTCGCCGAGGCGACCAGGACGGCGCTCCGGGCGCTCCGGGTGAACCGCTTCC
>DASVDK010000087.1:0-2166 GCA_036381125.1 Thermodesulfobacteriota bacterium
GCTGTACGAGGGCTTCGGGCTGCCGCCGCTCGAGGCGATGTCGTGCGGCTGCCCGGTGGTCGTCTCCGACACCGCGTCGCTGCCGGAAGTCTGCGGGCCGGCGGCCCTCTACTGCGACCCGAGGGCGCCGCAGGACATCGCCGCCAAGATCGACGCGGTCATGCGGAGCCCGGAGCTGCGCGCCGAGATGCGCCGGCGCGGGTTCGAGCAGGTGAGGCGCTTCACGTGGGAACGGTGCGCGCGGATGACGCTGGCGGTCGTGGACGAGGCGCTCGCCGCCGCCCGCCGGCCGGCAACGGGGGGACACCGATGACGGGTACGCCCATGCGCGTGGCCCTCGTCCACGACTGGCTCACGGGGATGCGCGGGGGCGAGCGGTGCCTCGAGGTCTTCTGCGAGATCTTCCCCGATGCGACGATCTACACGCTCCTGCACGTGCCCGGCTCGGTCTCGGCGGCGATCGAGCGGCACCCGATCGTGACCAGCCCGCTCCAGCGCCTGCCGGGGGGCGAGCGGCTCTACCGCTACTATCTGCCGCTTTTCCCGGCGGCCGTCCGCACCCTCGATCTGACGGGCCACGACCTGATCCTCAGCTCGAGCCACTGCGTGGCCAAGGCCGTCCGCGTGCCTCCGGGCGCCTGTCACGTCAGCTACATCCACACGCCCATGCGGTACGTGTGGGATCAGTACGACCAGTACTTCGGCGACGGGCGCGCGGGGCTGCTCGTGCGGATGGCCATGGCGGCGCTTCGGCCCGCGCTCCAGCGGTGGGACGTCTCGTCGAACGGTCAGGTCCACGCCTTCGTCGCCAATTCGCGGTTCGTCGCCGAGCGCGTCAGGCGGATCTACGGCCGCGAGGCCGACGTCATCGCACCACCGGTGGACCTCGACCGGTTCGCCGTCTCGACCCGAGACGACGGCTACTACCTCGTCGTCTCGGCCTTCGCGCCGTACAAGCGGGTCGACCTGGCCATCGAGGCGTTCACGCGGATGCGCCGCCCGTTGAAGATCGTCGGCGGCGGCCAGGACCAGCGACGCCTCGAGGCCCTCGCGGGCCCGGGAATCGAGTTCCTCGGGCAGTGCTCCGACGACGAGGTCCGGGAGGCCTACGCAGGGTGCCGGGCGCTCGTCTTCCCGGGCGAAGAGGATTTCGGCATCGTGCCGCTCGAGGCCATGGCCTGCGGCAAGCCGGTGATCGCGTACGGTCGAGGGGGCGCGGTCGAGACGGTCGTCCCGCTCGAGGGGACCTCGGCGGACGGCGCGGGGGAGGAGTGGCCCACGGGCGTCTTCTTCCACGAGCAGACGGCCGGGGCGCTGTCGGCCGCCGTGGACACCTTCGAGGCGGCCCGGCACCGGTTCGACCCGGAGCGGATCCGCCGGCACGTCGAGCGATTCGATCGACCGCGCTTCCGGCGCGCCGTCGAGGCGTACGTCACCGCGCGCTACGAGGCCTTTCGCGGCCGTCCGGCGCCGGCGGCCGCCGGGTCGGCCGGTGCGGGGCGGGCGGAGTAGACGCCGTGGGTCCGCGTCGACGGGGCAGGGCCGGTCGGCCGGCTCGAGCGGCAGCGGGCGGCCCCCGGCAGGGGACCGGCCTGACAGGGAGACGACGGATCGCCTACAATCGCCGGCAACGCGGCTCTGCATCGACCCTGCACGGCCGTATTCGGGTGGAGCGATGGCGGAACCGATGATCGAACACCGACCGCGGCAACCGGACGTTGCCGGACGACGGCCGGATCCGGACGAGGTCGACCTGCGCGAGCTGTGGGAGGCGGTCAGGCGGCGCCGGCTCGTCATCCTGGCGACGGCGCTCGGCTCGGCGATCGTCGCGGCGGTCGTGGTCCTCCTGATGCCCGACACGTTCGAGAGCCGCGTGGTGATCCAGGTTGGCCAGGTGGCGCAGGTCGCGCAGGGGCCGGGGGCGTCGGTGGACTTCACGCCCCTGGAACGGCCGAGGGACCTGGTCGATCGCCTGCGAGAGCAGTACCGGGTCGACGCGGACGACGCGCCTCGGCCGTACCCGCGCGTGGAGACGGTGGCCGCGGTCGACGACAGGAACCCGTCGTCGATCATCGAGATCACGGCGCACGGCCGCAGCGCCGAGGAGAGCCAGGCGTTCCTCAGAGGGGTGACCGACGGCGTGCTGGAACACCTTCGGGGCCTCTT
>DASVDK010000088.1:0-7956 GCA_036381125.1 Thermodesulfobacteriota bacterium
GGGATCGGCAGGTACCCGATCAGCGTCACCAGGAAGAGCATCAGCGGGAAGAGGCTGAAGAGGAAGTAGTACGCGAGCTGCGCTGCCTGGCCCGCGCAGTCGTCCTCCGAGACCTCCTTCACCAACCGCCTGGCGACCTCGCCGACCGAGAGTCCGCGCAGCCCGGGTATCGGCATGGAGTCTCCATCAACGGCTCGCGGCCGCCGTCCGCTCCGCCCGGGGTGAACCCGGGCTCCGCTCCACGCGGGCCTGCGGCCCGCTCCAGACCGGGGGCCGCTCGCCTCGCTCGGCGGCTCCGCCGCCTCGATCAACGGCTCGCGGCCGCCGTCCGCGCCATCAACGGCGGGCAGGCTGCCGTCCGCTCCGGCCGGGGCAAGCCCGCGCTCCGCTCCTCCGGGGCTTCGCCCCGGACCCACACCCGGAGGCCTGCCCGCCTCAGCGGCCGCTACGCGGCCGCCCGCCGGGGTGAACCCGGGCTCCGCTCCTCGGCGCGCCGCTCGGCGCGCCCACCACCGGGGGCCGCTCGCCTCTACCGGCGCTCCCGCGCCGGGCGGCAACGGCTCGCGAGCCGAGCAAGCCCCGTGCCAGGCCGGCCCGGGCCGCGCGCCGCCTGCCGAGCGTAACACCGGCAGGTCCAGTGCCGCGCGTCCGTTTCCCGCACCGGGCCGCCCTGGCCGGAGCGCCCGCCGCGCCGGGGCCCTCTAGACCCTGAACTGCCCGACCAGGCTGTTCAGCGTGTCGGCCAGGCGGGTCAGCTCCTGGGTGGTACGCGCGATCTCCTCGCTGCCCGCCGCCGTCTCCTTGGTCACCGTGCTGATGGTCCCCACGCTGGCGGCGACCCTGTCGCTCACCGTCGCCTGCTCCCGCGAGGCGGCGGCGACGACCTCGATCATGCGCGCCGTCTCCTCGACGGAGCTGTGCAGCTCCTTCAGGGCCTCCCCGGTCTCGGCCGCGAGCTTGCTGCCCGCCTCGACCTCGCGCACGACGGCCTGCATCGCCTCGGTCGCGCGCCCGGTCTCGCTCTGGATCTCGCGGATCAGCTCGCCGATCTTGACCGTCGACTCGGCCGACTTCTCGGCGAGCTTGCGGATCTCCTCGGCGACGACCTCGAAGCCGCGGCCGTGCTCGCCCGCGCGTGCCGCCTCGATGGCGGCGTTGAGCGCGAGCAGGTTCGTCTGGGCGGCGATGTCCTTGATGACCTCGACGATCTGACCGATCTCCTGGCTGCGGGTGCCGAGGCCGCTCATCATGGCGGCCGAGGCCGAGACGGCCTGCTCGATCGTCGCCATGCCGGCCAGCGAGGCGCGCACGGTGTCCGCACCCTTCTTGGCGCTGGCCGTCGCCCGGGCGCTGACGCCCTGGCTCTTCTGGGACGTGTCGTAGACGAGGTGGACCGAGTTGGCCAGCTCCTCGATCGCGCTGGCCGCCTCGGTGGTCTGCCGCGCCTGGTTCTCGGAGCCGGCCGCGAGCTGCTCGGTGGCGGCGGCGATCTGCTCGGATGCCGAGGCGACGCTCGCGGCCGACTCCTTGATCCGCCCGATGAGTCCCTTGAGCTGCTCGGCGGTGCGGTTGAGCGCCCCGGAGAGGCGGCCCATCTCGTCCTCACCCGAGTGCTCCACCTGGCGGGTGAAGTCGCCCTGCGCGAGGATCTGCGCGAAGGCCACGCCGTCGAGGACCGGCCGGGCGAGCTGGCGCGCGAAGAAGACGGCGCCGAGCGAGACGACGGCGGCCGCCACGAGGACGATGAGCATGACGACCCCGAAGAGCGTGTTGGCCGCCTGGAAGGCGACGCTCGTCGGCTGCACCGCGATCGCCGTCCACCCGAGCCCCTTGTAGTCCCGGGAGCCGTGCGAGACGGCATAGCCCACCAGAAGCTCGCCGTCGGGCGTGTTCTCGACCCGCGCCCCCTCCTGGCCGGCCCGGGCCCGTGCGAGCGCCTCGAGCCCCTCGACGCTCTCCGGCCTGACCGTGGCCTCCCTCGGTCGGGCGAGGACCTTCCCGTTCTTCCCCAGGATGAAGACCTCGACCGGCCGGCCGGCCGCCCGGGTCTCGGCCAGGATGGAGTCGAGCGCCGAGATCACGAAGTCCCAGTCGAACCGGCTGCTGATCACGCCCGCGGGCTGCCCGGTGATGCCGTCGCGCACGGCGGTCGAGAAGAGGACCGACCGGCCCTGGACCTCGGGGCGTTCCTGGACGTCCGCGACGTGGACCTCGCCCCGCATGGCGGCCTGGAACCACGGCTGGTCGGCAACGCTCACCCCCTGCAGGCGGGTCGTGATGGCCGGGTCGCTCGCGGCCACGACCGTCCCCGTCGCGTCGAACAGGAGGACGCCCGAGTAGACGCCGTAGGTGCGCGAGAGCTGGTCGAGGGCCTCGACCGCCTTGTCGTAGGTCTGGAACTTCAGGGCGCCCTTGAAGACCGCCTGCTCGGCCCACGCCTGGATGTCGCCCCAGCGCGCGAAGAGCAGACGATCGAGGCCGTCGAGCGTCTGGGCGGCGGCCGACCCCAGCTCCTGGCCGATCGCCCGCTCGAGCGCGCGCCGCGCGCCGAAGTAGGCCATCAGGGCCACCGCGATCATGCTCGTCAGCGAGAGCGCGAGGAACCGACTGAGGAGACGTGCGGTGAGCGTTCCGTTCACGAGTCGAGCGACACGAGCCAGCATGGATGTCTCTCCACGAGAACTACCCCTCGTCGGGGCGCGCCTTCCCCACGAAGACGCCCCCGTCCCACCGTTACCTGCGTGCGCGAGCCAGGGCGTCGATGGCGCGGCCGATCTCCTCGCCGAGCCGCCCCACCGGCGCCACGACGTCCGCGAGACCGGCCCGGACGGCCGACCCCGGCATGCCGTACACCACGGACGTGGACTCGTCCTGACAGAGCGCGATCCCGCCCGCGGCCTTGACGGCGGCGAGCCCGTCGGTCCCGTCGTTGCCCATCCCGGTGAGCACGACCGCCACGGCGCCGGCGCCGTAGACGCGCGCCACCGATTCGAAGAGGCGGTTGACCGACGGCCTCAGCGTGATCGCCGCCGGCTCGTCCGAGACGCACAGGCGCGCCCCCTGCGCGCCCGCCCCGCCGGCGACCACCGTGAGGTGCCGCCCCCCCGGCGCGACGTAGACCCGGCCGGGCTGGACCGGCTCGCCGTCGCGCGCCTCGCGGGCCGGCAGGCCGGTCGAGTCCTCGAGGAGCTGCGCGAACGCCGCCGTGAAGTGCGCCGGCATGTGCTGCGCGACGAAGACCGGCGCCTCGAGCGGCGCGCGCAGCTTCGCGAGCACCGCCTGCAGCGCCATCACGCCCCCCGTCGACGCCCCGATGGCCACGCCGCACCGGGGCGCCCGGCGCACGGCCTGGACCTCGGGCGGCCGCGGCGCACGGTCGCGGCGGCCGTCGATCGGCGGGCGGAGCGACCGCCCGCGCACGGAGGCCGCGGCCAGCACCTTCGCGATCAGCTCGTCGCGCAGCGCCCCGAGGTCCATCGAGACCGAGCCGTCCGGCTTGGTCACGAAGTCGACGGCCCCCTGCGCGAGCGCCCTCAGCGTCACGTGCGCCCCGGCGGCGGTGCGCGCGGAGACCATCAGCACCGGCGTCGGCCGGCGCCGCATGATGGCCTCGAGCGTCGCCAGCCCGTCCTGACCCGGCATCTCCACGTCGAGCGTCACCACGTCGGGCTCGAGCGCGAGCAGGCGGTCGAGCGCGGCGTCGCCGTCGGCCGCCTCGCCGGCCACCGCGACCCGCGGGTCCGACGCGAGCAGCCGCGCGAGCGCCCGGCGGACGAAGTGCGAGTCGTCCACGACCAGGACGCGGACCGGCCGCGCCGCCCTGGCCGACGCGACGCTCACGCCGCCCGCTCCGCCGGCTCGCGGCTCATGCCGCCGCCATGTCGCCGGCCAGGGCGAGGAGCCCGAGCACGTCGGCGATGAGGACGAGCTCGCCGCTGCCGAGCAGGCTCGCGCCGGCGATGCCGCGCACCGGCTGCGGCAGCCGGGCCAGGTAGGGCCCGAGCGCCTTCAGGACCGTCTTGTCCTTGCCGCAGACCTCGTCGACGAGGAAGCCGACGCGCCGGTCGCCGTGCCGCACCACCACGACCGGCACCGGCGCGGTGTCGGGCAGCGCGCCCGACTCCGGCGCGCCGAGCGGGAGGGCGAGCGGCATCACCGGGATCGCCTGCCCCCTGAGCAGGTGGACCCGCTGGTGCCCGACGATCTGGAACTCCCTGGGCGCCACCCGGATCGTCTCCTCCACGTACGTGAGCGGGAGGCCGTAGAGCCGCCCCGCCACGCGCACGAGGAAGATCTGGATCATGGCGAGCGTGAGCGGGACGCGGAGCGTGAACGTGGTGCCCTGCCCGACCTGCGTGGCCAGCTCCACCGTGCCCCCGAGCCCCTCGACGGCGGTGCGCACGACGTCGAGCCCGACGCCCCGGCCGGAGATGCGGTCGACCCGGTCGGCGGTCGAGAAGCCCGGCGAGAAGATGAGGCGCCGGACCGCCTCGGGCGTGAGCGGCGCCTCCGCGTCGGCCGCGGAGAGGAGCCCGCGCTCGGCCGCACGGCGCCGGACCGACGCCTCGTCGATGCCGCGTCCGTCGTCGGAGACCTCGATGACCACGTGGTCCTGCGCGTGCCGCGCCGCGAGCCGCACGCGGCCGGTCGCCGGCTTGCCCGCGGCGGCGCGGGCCTCCGCCGGCTCGATGCCGTGGCCGATCGCGTTGCGCACGAGGTGGACGACCGGGTCGTGGACCGCCTCGACGATCGCCTTGTCGAGCTCCGTCGCCTCCCCCTCGAGCTCGAGCACCACCGGCTTGCCCGCCTCCCGCGCGGTGTCGCGCACGAGGCGATGGAACTTCTGGAAGAGCGTCCGGATGGGGACCATCCGGATGGAGAGGACCTCGCCCTGGAGCTGGTCCGCCAGCCGGGAGAGGCCGGCCGCGACGTCCTCCAGCTCCCGGTGGTGCGTGCGGCGCGAGAGGCTCGCAAGCTGCGACCGGCTCGCCATCAGCTCCCCGACGAGGTTCACGAGCCGATCGAGCCGGGCCGTCGAGACGCGGATGGTGTCGCCGTCGCGGCCGCGGCGGCCGTCGGCCGCGGCGCGGTCGGCCGGCGCCGGCTCGGCGCCGGCCGCGACGGCCGGATCGTCCGGCGCCCCCCGGGACCACCCGGCCGCCGGCGCCGCCGCGGCCTCCCCGGCGCCGGCGTGCAGCGCCTCGAACCGGGCGAGCAGCGACTCCAGCTCGGCGGTGAGCCGGCCGGCGTCCCCGCCCGGCTGGCCCGGCGCGGCCGAGGCGAGCAGCATCCGGCAGGCGTCGAGCCCGCGCAGCAGGAGGTCGAGGAGGTCCGGACCCGAGGCGAGCGAGCCGTCGCGCACGCGCCCGAGGACGTTCTCCATCGAGTGCGCCAGGGTCGCCAGGGTCTCCATCCCCATGAACCCGGCGTTCCCCTTGAGCGAGTGCGCCGCGCGGAAGACGCGGTGCAGGACGTCGCGGTCGTCCGGCCGCTGCTCGAGCAGCACCAGGTCGCGCGCGACCGCGTCGAGCAGCTCTCGGCTCTCGTCGAGGAACTCGCCGTAGAGGCCGGTCAGGTCGGGCTGTCCCGCGTCCGTCATCCCGTCGCCCTACGCGAAGACCTGGTCGATCGCCTCGAGGAGCTGATCGGGCTGGAAGGGCTTGTTGAGGAAGAAGCGGGCGCCGAGCGAGAGCGCCGTCTGCCGGTCGGCCTCGCCCTTCTCGGACGTGAGCATGATGACCGGCAACGCGCTCGTCTCCGGCCGCTTCTTGATCTCGCGCAGCACCTCGAGCCCGTTCATCCGCGGCATCATGATGTCGAGGATGAGCAGGTCGTACTGGGCCTGCGGGAGCTTCTCGAGCGCCTCGATGCCGTCCGACGCGATGGTCACGTCGTGCCCCTTGTACTTCAGGGTGAACGAGATGAACTTCTGCGTCGCCGGCGAGTCCTCGGCAATGAGAATCTTCCGCGACATGGTCCCTCCTACGCCTTCTCGTACACGAGACCGCCCTTCACGCTTCGGATCTGGAACGGCACGCGCGAGATGTCGATGGTCTCGGCGCCGCCCATGAGGAGCAGGCCCCACGGCGCGAGCACGCGGTGGAACGCCTGCGCCGCGGCGAGCTTGGCGGCGTCCGACAGGTAGATGAAGACGTTTCGGCACACGATCAGGTCCTGCTCCGGCACCGCGGCCAGCGCGTCGGGGTCGGCGAGGTTGAGCTGCCGGTACGCGATCTGCGCGGCGTACTGGGGCTTGAGCCGGTAGCCGCCCCCCTCCTCGACGAAGAACCGCGCCCGGCGCGCCTCGCTCACCCCGCGCATGCGATGGGCCGGGAAGCGCGCCCCGCGCGCCGTCTCGAGCGCGCGGGCCGAGATGTCGGTCGCCAGGATCTCCACCGGGCCGAGCACCCGCTCGGCCAGGAACATCGCGAGCGTCGCCGGCTCCTCGCCGGTGGCGCAGGCCGCGCTCCAGGCCCGGAACGGCCTCGGGTGCCCGTTGCGCACCGCGGCGAGCACGGGGAGCGCGTCGACGAGGACCTCGAACTGCTCGGGCGATCGGAAGAAGCTCGTCTCCTGCACCGTCAGGAGGTCCACGAGCGCCTGCAGCTCCGCCTCGCCGTCGGGGCTGTACTTGAGGAAGTAGTAGTAGTCGCGGGCCGAGGCGATGCGCCGCGCCTTGAGCCGCTCGCCGACGCGCGCGTCGAGGTAGTCGACCCGGTTGTCGCGGACGTGGATGCCGGTGCGCTCGCAGACGTAGTCGCGCAACGCCGCGAACTCCTCGAACGTCATTGGCGCGCCCCGGTTCGCTCGAGCGCCAGCTCGGCCGCCCGGCGCGCCGACGGGTGCGGGTCGTCGAGGAGCGCCGCCAGCGCGTCCTGCGCCGAGGTCTCCGCCCGCCGCCCCAGCGCCGTGGCGGCCGCCGTCCGCACCTTCCAGGAGACGTCGCCGAGCGCCGATACCAGCGCGCCGAGCACGGCGTCCCCGGAGAGCCGCCCCACCGCCTCGACGACCGCCTCGCGGACGTCCTCGTCCGGATCGGCGGCCAGCGCGAGGAGAGGCCCGACCGCCTCGGCGTCCCTGAGTTCGCCCAGCGCGCGGGCGGCCGCGAGCCGCACGGCCCCGACCGGGTCGGCCAGCGCCTCGCGCAGCGCCGGCGCGCCGCGGCGGTCGCCGATGGCGCCGATCGCGCGAGCCGCCTCGTACCGGACCCAGGGGTCGGCGTCGCGCAGCGTGAGGCGAAGCGGCTCGAGGGTCCGCGGATCGCCCAGCTCGCCGAGCACGGCGGCGGCCGAGCGCCTGAGCACCGGGTCTTCCGAGCCGAGGAGCATGAGCGGCAGCGACCCGACCTCGTCCTCGTCGAAGACCGCCAGGGCGAAGACGGCGGCCTGCCGCACCTCGGGCCGCGCTGCGTAGAGCAGCCGCTTCAGGGGCTCGACGGCCCGCCGGTCGTGAATGCGCGAGAGCGCCTCGATCGCCGAGCGGACGTCGCCCCCCTCCGGGTCCTCGAGGCGGCCGAGCAGGAGGTCGACGACGCCGGGGAACCGGCCGCACTGCGCGACCGCGTCGACGGCGGCCTGCCGCACCCGCTCGGCGGGGTCGCGGAGCGCCGGCAGGAGCGCCTCGACGACCTCGGGCGTGTCCAGCTTGCCGAGGGCGCGCACCGCCTCGGCCCTGAGGTCGTCGTCCCCCTCCGCCTCGCCGGCCGGGTCGGCCAGGTCCGCGAGGCGGCGGCGGCAGGCCGCGAGCCGCGCCTCGCCCGCCGCGAGCGCGGCGAGCCGCCGCGCGGCCGGCGCGCCGGAGGCGAGAAGGTCCTCGATCGCGGCCGCGGCCGCGCCGCCGGGGTCGCGCCGGGCCAGCGCCGACAGCTCGAGCGCCGAGACCCGCCCGTGGTCGTCCTCCGCGGGGCTCTCGGGCGGGGCCGCGTCGTCGGCGACCAGGCCCGCCAGGGCCGGGACC
>DASVDK010000089.1:0-11834 GCA_036381125.1 Thermodesulfobacteriota bacterium
TGGAGCTGGTAGAAGGTCGGCCCGGCGACCTGCCAGTGGTGCTTCTTGTAGAGGTCCCGCAGCGTCATCGTGTCGGCGAGGATCTGGTTGAGCAGGCCGACGCTCGCCGCGGCCGTCCGCTCGTCGAGGGCGATCGGCATCTTCGCCACCGCGCCGAAGGCCTGGATCTCCTTCGAGCGGAGATTGGTGATCGCCTCCGCTCGATTCGTCTGCCGGTCCGCCACTCGCCTGGTCGCTTCTCTGGTCATCGTCTCTCCTCCATCCGGATCACGATCCGCGTAGGCTCGAGGACCGTCAGTCACGCCCCATGCCGAGACCCGGTGAAGCGGATCAGTCGCCCGGCGTCCAGCGGCCCCGCCGCCACACCGTGACCAGCGCCAGCCCGACGGCGAACGCGAGCGCGGCGTTCACGGCGAGGCCGAGCGCCGCGACGAGCGCCAGCACGAAGGCCTCGGCCCCGCGGAACCGCTCGGCGCGCGCCGAGCGGGCCAGCTCCCCTCCCCCGAAGAGGAGCAGGGCGCCGACGACGCTCTCGGGCACGAGCCGCATCACCGCCACGGCGCCGTCGCCGAGCCCGATCCCGAGGACGAGGAACACCAGGCCGATCAGGACGAGCGCCGTCCCGCTGCGGCTGCCGAACCGGTAGTGCGCGGCGAGCCCCCCGGCGCCGTGGCACATCGGGTAGCCGCCGAGCGGCGCGGCCAGGAGGTTCGCGATGCCGGTGGAGAGGGCCAGGTTGCGCACGGTGGCGCGCCGCGGCTCGTCGGGAAAGAGTCGCCGCGCGAGGGCCGACGTGACGATCACCGCGTTCGTGAGCGTCAGCGGGATCTGCGGGAGGGCCGCCAGCTCCACGCCGCGCAGGAGGTCGGCCCACCCGGGCCAGACCACCGGAGGCACGTGGAACCCCCAGGACACCTCCGGCCACGCGATCCCCGCCCCGAGGACCGACTCCCCCGCGAGGCCGACCGCAAGGCCGACGACGGCGGCCGGCAGGCGGCGGCTGCGCAGCGTGGCGAGCATCGACAGCGCGACCAGCGCCCCGAGGAGCGGCTCCCGGCGGGCGAGGTCGAGGCCGAGCAGCGCGAGGGCGAGACCGAGCCCGAGCTGCACGCCGGCGGTCAGCACGGCCGGGATCCGTCTGGCGAGCCAGTCGACGAGCCCCGACGAGCCGGACGCGACGAAGAACAGCCCGATGGCGAGACCGGCGCCGGCCACCTCGGCCGGCGAGAGGTGCTCGATCAGCACCGCCGCCGAGGCGGCCTTCATCGGCTGCACGGCGATCGGGATGCCGTAGCGCAGGCCGGTGACGATGGAGAAGGCGCCGAAGCCGGCCAGCACGCCGGCCGGCGCCATGCCGACGACGGTGACCACGCCGAGCACGTGCGGCAGGAAGGTCCCCAGGTCGCCCAGCGCGCCGGACAGCTCGGCCGGGCTCGCGAGCAGCCGCGGCCTCACCGCCGCCGGCGCGCCGGCGGCCGCGGGCGAGGTGATTTCGTCGCTCACGTGACCCCCTCCTCGGTCGAACAGTAGCAAGACTGCGCGCGCGCTAGAGTACGTCCGGGAGCCCGTATGGGAGCGGACCGGAACACCCCCGCGCGCCGTGGGTGGCGGCTCTGGCTGCTGCTCCTGGCCGCCTTCATGAGCCTCGCCGCGGTGGTCACGATCGCGGCCGTGGCGCACGTGCAGCGGGCCTACCGGACGGCCGAACGGGCCGCGCTCGACAGCCAGGCGGCTGCGGCCGTCGGGCTCGCCCATGGCGTGGCCGCGTCGGTGACGCACTACGTGCGGGTCGCGGAGGTCGGCGCGCAGGCGATCCTCGGGGGGCGGCTGCCGCCCGCGGATCGCCGCGCGCTCCTCGCCAGCATCCGCGCCGCGCACCCCGAGGTCAACGGCGTTGCCCTGATCGATCCGCGCGGCCGCGTGATCGACGGCGACCCGGTCGCCGCGATCGGCGTCGACGTCTCGGCGGAGCCGGCCGTGCGGGCGCTCCTCGCGGGCCAGGACGTCGTCGTCAGCGACCTCACCCGCGGCCGCCGCGCGGACACTCCGTTCTTCGGCGTGGCGGTCGCCCATCGCGACGAGCAGGGGCGGCTCCTCGGCGCGGTCGCCATCGGCGTGCCGGCGGCTCGGCTGGCCGACGAGCTGCGCGTGAGGCTCGGCGGGGGCGCCTACCCCATGCTGGTCGACCGGGTCGGCCGGTTGATGGTGTACGGCGGCTCGACCGACCTCACCTGGGAGCAGCGCGACTTCGCGGCCGTGCCGATCGTCGCCGAGGCGAAGCGGGGCGGCCAGGTCCGGGCGGCTCGCGTCCTCGATACGCTGGCGGGCGAGGAGCGGCTGGCCGCCATGACCTCGGTCCCCGGGATCGGCTGGTACGTGGCCGTCCTCCAGTCACCTCGCCTGGCGCTCGCCCCGGCGTACCGGGAGCGCCGGGCGGCCGTCTGGACGGCGGTGGCCGCCTGCTCCCTGGCCGTCGGTCTCGCGCTGGCCCTCAGCGCCTTCCTGGCACGCCCGCTCATCGGGCTGTCGGCCGGCCTCGCCGCGATCCGGCGCGGAGACCTGCGGCATCGAACGAGGGTCCGCGGACCGGAAGGGCTCGTCTCGCTCGCCGCCGACCTGAACGACCTCGCCGCCCAGTTGCAGGCCAAGGAGGCGGCGCTCGCCGAGAGCCGCTCCCGCTTCGACGCCTTCATGACCCACAGCCCCATCCGCGCCTACATCAAGGACGCGCAGGGCCGCTACGTCTACGTGAACCGCGTGGCCGAGCGGGAGTCGCGCCGGCCGGCGGCCGAGTGGCTCGGCAAGACGGACGCCGACCTCTTCCCGGCGGACGTGGCCGAGAGCCTCGAGCGGACCGACCGGCAGGTCATGGAGATCGGCGGCCCGGTCAAGGTGATCGAGCGGATCCCCGATCCGCTCGGCCCCCGCGAGCTCCTCTCGGCGAAGTTCCGCCTCGCCGACTCGACGGGGCAGCTCTTCGTCGGCGGCCTCTCGATCGACGTGACCGAGCAGCGCCGCGCCGAGGCCGCGCTGGCGGCGCGCGAGGCCTTCCTGCAGGCCATCATCGACCGGACCCCGGCGCTCGTCTTCGTGAAGGACCTCGAGGGCCGCTACCTGCTCGCCAACCGCCGGTTCCTCGCCGTGCACGGGTTCAGCGAGCCGGCGCAGGTCCTCGGCAGGCGCGACGCCGACATCCATGCGCCAGACCTCGCGGCGCTCTACCACGCGCACGATCTGCGGGTGATCGAGGTCGGCGGCCCCGTCGAGTTCGAGGAGCCGGTGGCGCAGGACGACGGCCTCCACACGTACATGTCGACCAAGTTCCCCCTCTACGACGAGCGCGGTGCCGCCTACGCCGTGTGCGGGATCGAGACCGACATCACCGAGCGGACCCGCACGGAGGCGGCGCTCCGGCTGCTCGATCGCACGTCGGCGGCCCTCGGCTCCTCGCTCGACTACGAGACGACGCTCGCGCTCGTCGCGCGGCTCGCCGTGCCGGACCTGGCGGACTGGTGCGTCATCGACCTCGTCGAGCCCGACGGCCGCTTCCGGGCGGTCGCCATGATGCACCGGGAGCCGGAGAAGGCGACCTGGCTGCGGCAGCTCGCCGACCACCCGCCCGCCCCGGAGGGCGCCTACCCGGCGGCTCACGTGATCCGCACCGGCCGGCCCGAGCTGCTCCCGGTCGTCCCGGACGGATGGATCGAGACCGTGAGCGGCTGCGTCGAGCACCGGCACATCCTCGAGACCGTCGGCGTCCGCTCGTTCCTCTGCGTGCCGCTCGTGGCGAGGGGGCGCGCGCTCGGCGCCCTGTCGCTCGTGACCAGCGAATCGGAGCGGCGCTACGCGGAGACCGACCTGCCGGTGGCCGCGGAGCTGGGCCGGCGCGCGGCGCTCGCGGTGGACAACGCCCGCCTCTACCGCGAGGCCCAGGAGGCGCTCAGGGCGCGCGACGCGTTCCTCGCGCGCGCCTCGCACGAGCTGCGCACCCCGCTCACCTCGGCGCTCGGCACCATCCGGCTGCTGCGCCGCGCCATGACCGGCGCGCTGAGGGAATCGCCCGACGCCCTCCTCGACATCGCGACGCGCAACCTCCAGACGATGGCCGCGCTCGTCGACGACCTCCTCGACGCGTCGAAGCTTGCCGCCCACGGCGAGACGATCGCTCGTGAGCCGGTCGATCTCCGCGCGCTCGTCCGCGACAGCCTGGCGGTGTTCGGCGCCCACGCGCGCGAGCGGGGCGTCACCCTCGAGTCCGCCCTGCCGGAAGGCTGCTTCGCGGCCGGCGACCGGCTCAAGCTCGAGCAGCTCGTGGCCAACCTGGTGTCGAACGCCATCAAGTTCACGCCGTCGGGGGGGACGGTCGTCGTGGAGGGGCACGCCTCGGGCGACCAGGTCGAGCTGCGGGTCCGGGACACCGGCGAGGGGATTCCCCGGGACTACCTCGAGCGCATCTTCGAGCCGTTCTTCCGGGTCCCGCGACCGGCCGGCCGCGGGCCTCGGGGCACCGGCCTCGGCCTCGCGATATGCCGCCAGGTCGCGGCGCTGCACGGCGGCACCATCAGCGCGCAGAGCGAGGGCCCGGGCTGCGGCAGCACGTTCGTCGTGCGGCTGCCGTGCGCCTCCGTCCAGGAACGCGCTCAACCGGCAGCCTAGGGCCGTGTTCGTCAAGCCTCGCGGCAATGCTCCGGCAGGGGTCCACCGCCGCGCCACGTAGTCAGGTATCTGGACCACCCCGGTCGGCGGGACCCGTCTTCGCCGCTCTGGCGAGTGGGGTCAGAGCCCGACGTTTGCCTGCCTGGAAAATGGAAAGACCTGACCCCATGGAAAATGGAAAGACCTGACCCCCACGGGGTCAGTTGCGCTCGACCGAGATGCGGATCTCCGTGCCGTCGCCCTGCCGGCCGAGGCGGACCCGGCCCTCGTCGCGGCCCTCGCCGTTGCCTCGCTCGATCCGGTACGTGATCCCATCGCGCCGAGCGTCGCGGGCCTCGATGCGCCAGCCCGCTTCGGGAAGCGCGTGGTCGTAGAAGCCGCGGACCTCGACGAGCGGCGCGTCCGAGGCGTACGTGGCCTCCCACTCCTCTCCCTCGAGGTCCAGGCGGACCGGCCGGCTGCCCGGGAAGACCGGCACGCCGGCGAAGGGCTGGACGGTCGGCGTCGGCTCGGGCGTGGGCGTGGGGGTCGGCGTCGGCGTGGGCGTGGGCGTGGGAGTGGGCGTCGGGGTCGGCGTGGGCGTCGGCCCCGGCGTCGGGGTCGCCGTCGGACCGGGCGTCGCCCCGGGCGGCTCGGGCACGTCGGGGCCCGAAGCGGGCAGCGGGTCGCCCCCGCCGCACGCGGCGACCGCCACGGCGAGACCGAGCGCGACGACCGCCCGACGAGCGAGAACCGGCGTCATCCCCGCATCGGCAGGCAAGCGCCATGCCACTCGGGCACGGATCGCAGCGCCGCCGGCCGGGGGGCCGCCGGCGTCAGCGGTCGACGTCCAGACCGAGCGCGAGCCGTCCCGTGAAGCGGCGCTGCGGGATCGTCTGGAGCGGGTGGTAGCGCGCGCCCTGCACGTCCCGGTAGAGCCGCTCGAGCCCGGCGTCGCGGAGGAACGCGCGGCCGCCGGCCGCCTCCATCGCCTTCTCGACCGTGTGGATCGCCCCCTCGGCGACGAGCGTCCGGCGAATGGAGACGGCGCTGGTCGTCTCGGGCGAGGGCTCCGCCGTGCCGGCGATCTCCACCAGGCTCGCCTGGGCGAGGCGCGCGGCCGTGAGCGCGGTCTCCATCTCGCCCACGAGGATCGCCACGTCCGGGTCTCCCCGCCGCTTCGCGGCGTGCGCGACGCCGAGGTCGCGCGCCGCCTCGGCGATGCCGAGGTAGACGGCGTAGATCAGCGGGAGCGCGACCATGGCGACGAGGTGCATGAACGGGCTCCATCGCCCGGCCGGCCGCCGCGCCGAGACGGCGGCCGCCGGCACGAACACGCCGTCGAGCGCCACCTCGTGCGACCCGGTGCCGCGCATCCCGAGGGCGCGCCAGGTCTCGAGCACCCGGACCCCCGGTGAATCGATCGGCACGCCGAGGTGCAGGACGGTCGCCTCGCCGCCCGGCTCGTCGAGCACCGCGGTGGTGAGGAGGAGCTGGCCGGCCGGCGCGCCGCTCACGAAGGCCTTCCGGCCGCTCACCCGGAAGCCGCCCGCCACCGGCTCGGCGCGGCCCGAGCCGGCGAGCCAGTCGTTGCCCCCACTGGTCACGAGCACGGTCTGCGCCTCGGCCACCCGCCGGAGCAGCCCCTCGACCGTGCGGTCCTGCCGCCGCCAGCGCCACGCCGCCGCGGCGACGAGGTGCGTGTGCATCGCGAGGGCGAGCGCCGTGGAGCTGCACGAGCGCGCGAGCATCCGCAGCATCTCGGCCAGCTCCGCCCCCGAGGCCCCGCCGCCCCCCAGCTCCGCCGGCACCCCGGCCGCGAAGACGCGGTGGGCCCTGAGGTCTTCGTAGTTCCGCTCGACGAAGCGGTCCTCGGCGTCGTGGGCGGCCGCACGCTCGGCGAAGCGGCGGCCGAGCGCGCCGGCGATCGCCGCCCAGTCGAGCGCCGGTGCCGCGAGTGTGGTCGTCTCCCGCATGGCTTCGAGCCTCCTGTCGGGTCCATGCGGGCAGGATGCGCCCCCGCTCCTCCGCCGCCAAGGACGAAATCTGGACTTGCCCGGGCTGCGGCCGCGGGCCTATAGTGCCGGCATATGCGCGGGTACGGTCAGTTCTGCCCGGTCGCGGCGGCGGCCGCGATCGTCGCCGAGCGGTGGACGCCGCTGGTGGTGCGCGAGCTGCTCTGCGGCAGCCGGCGCTTCAACGACATCCACCGCGGCGTGCCGCTCATGTCGCGCACGCTCCTGGCGACGCGCCTCGCCGAGCTCGAGGAGGCCGGCGTGATCCGGCGCGAGGTGGGGCCCGACGGGCGCGGCACGTACCGGCTCACCGAGCAGGGGGAGGCGCTCCGGCCGGTCGTCGAGGCGCTCGGCGAGTGGGGGCTCCGCTTCTCGCAGCCCACCGTGCAGGAGGACAGTCTCGACGCCGCGCTGCTCATGTGGGACCTGCGCCGCAAGATCCGCGTGCAGGTCTCCCCGCCGCGCCGCGTGGTGATCCACTTCGAGCTCGAGGGGGTGCGGCCGCGCGACCGGCGCCGCACGCGCTGGTGGGTGATCGCGAGGCCGGACGACGAGGTGGACCTCTGCCTCAAGGACCCCGGCTTCGAGGTCGACCTCGTGGTCGTCGCCGACCTGGCCGCGCTCACGCGGCTCTGGCTCTGGCGCCTCGGGTGGCGCGAGGCGGTGCGCGCGGGGTCGGTGCGGGTCGAGGGGGCGCGCGCGCTCGTCCACGCGCTGCCGAGCTGGCTGCCGGTCCCTCTCGTCACGCCGGCCGAGCCGCCGCGCTTCGTGGTCGCGGCGGCCCGATGACCATGGGGTCAGGTCTTTCCGTTTTCCACGCCCCTCGGCCCGGCCCGCGTGGCGCCGCCCAACTCGGTCCGGACCGAGCTGGACCTCGGCCGGTTGCCCGCCGTAGCCCGCAGGGAGGCCGGTCCGGCATCGCGGCCGTCACTGGACGCGGGGGCCGGGCTCCTGCCGCGCCGAGAGGAGCCGTCGCGCTCCTCGGCAGCGCCATGGGCTCTAGGCGGGCTGCGTCTTCCAGCGGGGGTGCCACCAGACCCACTGGGTGGGATGGCGGCGGACGGCGGCCTCGATGCGCCGCGTGGCCTCGACCAGGATGGCGCGCGCGGCGGCCGCCTTCGCCTCGCCGGTGAGGCCGCGCGGGACCTCGGGGAGGATCGGCTCCACGTGCACGTCGTACCGGCCGTCCTCCGCGCGGACGCAGAAGGCGGTGAAGACCGGCGCGCCGGTGGCAAGGTGGAGCACGCCGGGGGCCCGGGTCGTGAAGGCGGGCCGGCCGAAGAAGGGGACGAACTCGCCGTCGACGTCGGTGTCCTGATCGATCAGGAGCCCCAGCGTGTAGCCCTCGCGCAGGGCCCGCAGGAGGGGGCGCGCGCCCTCGTCGCGCGTGATCGTCCCGACCCCCGACGCCGCCCGCATCGCCACCACCATCTCGTGGATCCGCTCGTCCCTGAGCCGCTTCGCGATCGCCTTGCACGGCATGCCGCGGCGCGCGAGGCAGGCGACGAGCAGCTCCCAGTGGCCCAGGTGGGCCGTGATCCCGAGCGCGCCCTGGCCGCGGCGCCGCACCGTCTCGAGGACGCCGGTCGGGTCGTGGAAGCGCACCCGCTCGGCCATCTCGGCCGACGTCATGGCGGGCAGCCGGGCCGCGTCGACGAAGACCCGCCCGAAGTGCCGGAAGGTGTCGCGGGCGATCGCGTCCCGCTCGGCCTCCGTCCGGTCCGGGAAGGCGATGGCGAGGTGCGCGGCCATCCGCGCCCGGTCGCGCGGCAGCAGGCGATAGGCCGCGCCGGCCAGGCGGTCGGTGGCGGCATAGGCGAGGCGAGGCGGCACGCGCGCCAGGACGGCCGCGCCGCCGGCCAGAAATGGATAGAGGACCCGTCGACGGAGCGACCGCGGGAGGGGCAACGAGCGCCTGGCCATGATGCTCTCTACGTCACGCCTGCCGGCGGGTCAAGGGGAAAGCACGGCCGGCGCTGGCCCCGAAGCCGCATGCGCCCTCCGCGTGCCGGCTCCCCCGAAGCGCCCGTTCGACCTCGACGCGATGTTCGCCCGGCTGCGTGCGGCCGTGCGCGGCCTCCCCGACGCCGCCATGTTCGCCCTCCGGGACCGCGGCCACGGGTCGGTCTTCGCCCAGGTCGCGGGCTGCCTCGTCTCCATCCGGACGCGCGACGAGGTCAGCCTCCCGGCGGCGCTGCGCCTGCTCGACGCGGCCCCCACGCCGGAGGCGGTGCGGCGGCTCGGGGTCGAGGGGATCGACGCCCTGATCCGCCCGTGCACCTTCCACGAGGCGAAGGCGCGCCAGATCCACGCGATCGCCGAGCGCGCCGTGCGCGAGCACGGCGGCGCCCTCCCCTGCGACGGCGACCTGCTCCGCTCGCTCCCCGGCGTCGGGCCGAAATGCGCCAACCTGGCGCTCGGCGTTGCCTGCGGCGAGGCGCGCATCGCCGTCGACATCCACGTGCACCGGGTGACCAACCGGTGGGGGCTCGTGGCGACTCCCACGCCCGTCCGGACCATGGCCGCGCTCGAGCAGGTGCTGCCTCGGCGCTACTGGATCGAGATCAACCGGCTCCTCGTCCCCTTCGGCAAGCACGTCTGCACCGGGGTCCGGCCGCGCTGCTCCACCTGCCCGGTGCTCGAGTGGTGCCGGCAGGTGGGCGTCACCTCGCGCCGCTGACCGGAGCGATCGCCGGGCCTTGCCGACCCGACCGGTCGGCGTGTACCGTGGCGCCGTGAGCCCCGCCTTCGCCCCGACATCGCCCGATCCGGTCGCGCCGCTGCGGCAGATCGCCGACCAGGCCTTCTCGCGCGCCGCCGGCGCGCCGCTGGTGCCGGGCAACCGCGTCCGCCTCCTGAAGGACGCCGCCGAGAACTACCCGGCCTGGCTCGACGCCATTGCCGCCGCCCGCCGGACGATCCACTTCGAGAGCTACATCGTCCACGACGACGCGATCGGCCGCCGCTTCGCCGAGGCGCTCGCCGCGCGCGCCCGGGCGGGCGTCCGGGTGCGCGTCCTCTACGACTTCGTCGGCGCGCTCGGCAAGTCGTCGCGCGCGCTCTGGCGGATCATGCGGGACGCCGGCGCCGAGGTGCGGGTCTTCAACCCCCCGCGTCTCGACAGCCCCCTCGGCTGGCTCTCGCGTGACCACCGCAAGATGCTCGCGGTCGACGGCCGGATCGGCTTCGTGACCGGCCTGTGCGTCGGCCGCATGTGGGTGGGCGACCCTGCGCGGGGCCTCGAGCCGTGGCGCGACACCGGGGTCGAGGTGCGGGGGCCGGCCGTGGCGGCCATCGAGCGGGCCTTCGCGCAGACCTGGGGCGCGGCCGGCGACCCGCTGCCCGAGGGGGACCTGCCGGACGAGTCCGAGATCGCCGCCGAGGGCGACGTGGCGATGCGCGTCATCGCGAGCACGCCGTACACGGCGGGGCTCTACCGCCTCGATCAGCTCGTGGCGGCCTTCGCGCGCAAGACCCTCTGGGTGACCGACGCCTACTTCGTCGCCACCGCCACGTACGTCCAGGCGCTGGCCGCGGCGGCCCGCGACGGCGTGGACGTCCGGCTCCTCGTGCCCGGCCTGAGCGACGTCCCGCTGGTCAGGCACCTCACGCGCGCCGGCTACCGGGCGCTCCTCGAGGCCGGCGTGCGGGTCTTCGAGTGGAACGGCCCGATGCTGCACGCCAAGTCGGCCGTGACCGACGGCCGGTGGGCGCGCGTCGGCTCCTCCAACCTGAACATCGCGAGCTGGCTCGGCAACTGGGAGCTGGACGTGGCGATCGAGGACGAGCCGTTCGCGCGCGCGATGGAGCAGATGTACCTCGACGACCTCTCGCGCGCGACCGAGATCGTGCTCGGACCGAGGCGCAGGATCCAGGTGCCCGGCCGCACCCACCGCAGCCGGCCGCGCCGCCTCGGCTCGGCCGGCAGCGCGAGCCGGGTGGCCGCCGGCGCCATCCGGATCGGCAACACGGTCGGGGCCGCCATTGCCGATCGGCGTACGCTCGGCCCGGCCGAGGCGCGCGTCACCGCGGCGGCCGGCGCGGCCTGCGTCGCGCTCGCCGCCGTCGCCCTGCTGATCCCCGAGCTGATCGTCGTCCCCACGGTGCTCCTCGGCGGCTGGATCGGCATCGCGCTCCTCGTGCGCGCCCATCGCCTCCACCGGCAGGGCCGCGAGGCGCGCCGTGCCGATCTCAGCGCCGCCAGCCGGCCAGAAGCCGAGCAAAGAGGAGGAGATGGCTGACGATGACGAGCGGCACGAGGAAGGTCGGCAGGAGCGAGAGCGGCAGCCAGAGGAGCGCCCGCATGGCGTGCGGGTCGGCCAGCGCGATGCGCGACGCGGCGGCGACGACGGCGAGGATGTCGACGAGGCCGAGGACGTTCCAGACGAGGAGCGCGGCCCGTCCCGCCCCGCGCTCGAGCGGCACGAACAGGACGAGCGCCAGCGCCAGGAGCGCGATCACGATGTCGCCCCACCCCGCGGGCACGGCCCAGCTCGCCGGCAGCTCGCCCCGCGCGTCGAGGAACAGGAAGTAGATGCCCACGAGCCGGGAGACGTGGACCAGGACGAGGATCCGGAGGTCGACCGTCGCGGCCCAGTTGCGGAAGGCCGTCGAGAACCTGAGCGCGGCGAGGAACGCGAGGGTCACGGCGACGAGGACCGCCTGCGGGAAGGGAGGCGGCAGGGCGGCGAGGAGACCGGCCGCCCCGGCGACGAGGGCGGCGACGAACCAGGTGCTGATCGCGATGGCGACCTGGGTGGAGTCGTCCGGGGACGGCGGCCGATCGGTCGCGAGGCGCATGGGGCACCTCCCCGTCGAGCATACCGCATCGCCAGAGGAGACGAGCGCGTGACCAGGAGCCGACTCTTGACCCTCGGCATCTCCGCCGCGGCCATCGCGGGCGTCGCGGTGGCGACACCGCGTCTCACCGCCTTGCCGCCGCCGGCGATCGCCGGAGTCCGCCTGCCGCCCGGGTTCTCGATCACCGTGTACGCCGACCGGCTCGACGGCGCGCGGCAGATGACCATGAGCCCGTCCGGCACCCTCTACGTCGGCTCGCGCGAGGGGCGCGTCTACGCCGTGCCGGACCGGGACGGCGACGGGCGGGGCGACGAGGTCCTCGTCGTCGCGCGCGACCTCGCCGGCCCGCACGGGGTCGCCTTCCGGGACGGCGCGCTCTACGTG
>DASVDK010000090.1:0-39967 GCA_036381125.1 Thermodesulfobacteriota bacterium
TCGTGCTCGAGGCTCGTCTGGAGCGCCTGCCGCACCCGTGCCCCCGTCTCGTCGTCGGCCTCGAGGTCGATGGACGCGAGCACGTCGAGGAGCGCCGCGTCGGCCCGCTCGGCGTAGCCGTGGATCTCCTCCCGGGACGGCCAGCGCTGGGCCGCGCTCCGAGCCGCCGAGGACTCGTCGGCCGGGTCGATGCCCCGGGCGAAGAGCGTCTCGAAGCGGGCGTCGATGCCCGGGCGCCCCAGCGCCTTCTTGAGCAGCGTGTTGACGGCGAGCGCGGCGACGTGCCCTTCGTAAAAGGCGATCGGCTGGCGCAGGGGGAGCGGACGGGCCAGGTACGCGTCCGGCACGACGAGGTCGAAGAGCGCGGCCGTGCGGCGCCGCGCGGCGGTGAAGGCCTCGATCGCGTGCTCGCGATCCGGCGCGGCCGTCGGGAAGACGATCGGGGCGGACGGCGGCGATGCGGCGTGTGCGGTCATTCGGAACGTGCCTCCGGCGGCCGGCCATGCAATACCGTCACCACGCGAGCGGTAGGCGCACCCATGGTCGCGAGCCGCACCCGGTGCGTGACGCACACCACGCGTGCGCCGGCGGGAGTCGTCCTCCCCGGCCCTCCATCGTGACGAAAGGCGCGCTCCGAGGCGGGGCGCCGAGCCCCCGGGCGGCGAGCGCGCCACCCCGACGGCGACGCGCTCCGATCGGACCTCGGCGTCAGGCCGTGAGCGCCCAGCCGTCGACGAGAACGGGTGCCGGGAGGTCGGCGGTCATCGTCACGCCGAGGCCGGGTCCGTCCGGGATCTCCACGGTGCCGTCCTCGCGAAGGGAGGGGACGCCGAACAGCTCGCGGAGCGGGTTCGGCGAGCGATCGTACTCGAGCCAGGGATAGGGTGCGGGCCCGGCGCCGCGCATCTCCGGGAGCACCGCGATCCGCATCCCCTCGGTGAAGCCGCCGCAGATCGAGAGGTCGGGCTCGACGACGGCGGGCTGCCCCACCTCGAGGAAGTCGCGGAAGGCCCTCAGCCCGGCAAGCGCTTCGCCGCCGGCGATCGGGATGGGCGAGGCCGAAGCGATCTGCCGGTAGCCGGTGAGGTCGTCCGGCGCGACCGGCTCCTCCAGCCACGAGACGTCCAGGCCCTCCGCGCGCCGGGCGAACGCCAGGGCGCCGTCCGACGCCGATCTTCATCTTGAGCGCGCGAAAGCCGTCCCTCGCGTAGGCCGCCGCCTCCGCCGCGTAGGCCCGGTAGGGATCGCCGCCCGGCTTGAAGTAGGGGCCGGCCGCATAGGCGGGCACTGTGCGCCGGCGCGCGCCGCCGAGGAGCCGTGCCACCGGGACCCGCGCCAGCCGCGCCCGGAGGTCCCGGAGGGCGAGGTCGATCGCTCCGATCGCCATGACCCCGACGCCGCGCCGGTCGCAGCCGAGCCGCGCGAACATCGCGGCCCAGAGCCGACCCGTCTCCCCCGGATCGGCGCCGAGGACCACCGGCGCGAGCTGCGTCCGGATGGTGGCCGCGACGGCGTCGGGCGAATGCCAGGCCTCGCCCCAGCCGATCGTGCCGTCGTCGGCCGCCACGGCGACGACGAGCGACCCGCGCGAGGCGTAATAGCCGGACGCGTTGCCCTGGGGCTCCGCGAGCCGGTACTCCACGCGGTAGCCGCGGATCTCGGCGACACGCATCGCGTCACTCCCGCTCGAAGTGCATTTGCCGCCTGAGCCGCAGGAGCACGCGGGTGGCGCTCCAGAAGGCGAGCAGTCCCAGGACGAGGATGTAGACCATCCGCCCGCCTTCGAGCACTCCGAGGTGGACCGTCTCGCGGGTCTGCTCCATGAGCGCCCGCATGTGCGGGGCGGCGATCGCCCTGAGCTCGATGGCTTCGAGGCGCATCTGCCCGAGCTGCACGAAGCCCATCCCGAGCCGGTACCGGGCGGTCGCCTTGTCGTGCTCGACGAGACGGTGCGTCTCGAGCACCCCGAGCAGCCGGGCCACGGTCGGCTTCGGCAGGCCGACCGTCCTCGACAGCGTCAGAAGGGTCGCGCCGTCGCGGGCGGCTCCGAGCGCCTCGAGGATCCGGCAGCCCTTCTCAAGCGCCCTGGCCAAGAATGGACCTCGGGTCCATTTCCGTGGCACGACCGTACGATCTCGACGACGCGGCGGTCAAGAACGACCCGGCGGGGACCGGTGTGGTACGCCGCCGGGCGGCCCGGTCAGGGCTTCCTGATCCGGACCGCCTCGATCACCGAGGCGAAGTCGGCCTCGTCGAAGCCCAGGTTGCGCGCCGCGCGGTAGACCTCGCGCGCCGCGGCGACGGTGGGCATCGGCACGCCGTGCTCGTCGGCGAGCCGCATGGCGTAGGTCGTGTCCTTGTGCATCCACCGGAGCGCGAACTGCGTGTTCGCGTAGTCGCGCGCGGCCATGCGGGCCGCCTTCCCCTTGACGACGGGGCTGCCGGGGCCGCCGTTGATGATGAGCGGCACGACCTTCGCCATGTCGAGGCCGGCCCGCTCGGCCAGCGCGAGCCCCTCGGCCAGCGCCGCGACCTGGACGGCGCTCATCAGGTTGTTGACGAGCTTCATCGCCGCGCCGGAGCCCGTGGGCCCGAGGTGCGTGATCCTGGCACTCACCGCCTCGAGGACCGGCCGGATCCGCTCGACCACCGCGGCGTCGCCGCCGACGAAGAGCCCGAGCTTGCCCTCCTCCGCCGCCTCCTTGCTGCCGGTGACCGGCGAGTCGACGAGCACCGCGCCCCGCTCGCGGGCGAGCGCCGAAAGCTCCCGCACCCAGTCGACCGACAGCGTGCTGCACTCGACGAGGACCGCGCCCGCGCGGGCCCCCGCGAGCGCGCCCCGCTCGCCGGTCCAGACCTCGCGCGAGGCGAGGTCGTCGCCCACCATGGCGATGACGACCTCGGCGGCCTCGGCCGCCGCGCGGGGCGTCGGGGCGACCGTCGCGCCGCGCGCCTCGAGCGGCTTCGCCTTCGCGGCAGTGCGGTTCCAGACGGTGAGGGGGAAACCGGCCTCGAGAAGGTTGCGGGCCATGCCCGCTCCCATGACTCCGAGCCCGAGCAGCGCGACCTGACGCATGTACACCTCCGGGGAATGGTGAGTCGGATCAGACTGGCTCCGCGGCGGGGACCACGTCGACGGCCGCCTCGTAGCTCGCCTGTCCGGCGGGAAGGCCCGGGACGAGGTCGGAGGCCTCGGGCGCGAGGCAGGCGGCGCCCGACGTGAGGGCGTTCACGCCGACCCATCCGTCGCGCATCCAGACCACCCCTCGCGGCACGTCGTCGGTGAGGCGGGCGCGCGCCTCGAAGCGGCCGCGGTCGTTCACGAGGGCGACCGCCGCCCCCTCCGCGATGCCGCGCGCGCCCGCGTCGGCCGGGTGGATGGCGAGGACGGGATGGGGGTCGGCGGCGGCCAGGGAGGGGAGGGCGCGCCCCTCGTCGTAGAAGGCGTGGAACGCGGTGAAGGTGCGGCCCTGCCGAAAGACCAGCGGGTACGGAGAGGCGTGCTCCTCCGGCGGCTCGTAGACCGGCAGCGGCGGCAGCCCGACCGAACGGGCGCGCTCGGACCAGAACTCGACCTTGCCGGAGGGGGTGGGGAAGCGCCGCTCTGGGTGGGCCACGTGGGAGATGCGGCGCGCGTACCGGTTGCCGGTGCGGCGCATCTCGGCGACGGTGAGGGTGCCGTCGCGCATGGTGCGGAGGAGCGCCTCGATGGCGCCGTCGGCGTCGGCCCACGGGAAGAAGTCCGGCACCGGCAGGCGGTCGGCCAGCGCCCGCAGCAGCCAGACCACCGACCGCGCCTCGCCGGCAGGCTCGAGCCCCTGATCGGTGAGGTAGATGTGCGTGGCCGTGTCCTTGATCCCCACCTCCTCGAGCCATGCCGTCCCCGGCAGGACGAGGTCGGCGTGCCGCCGGATCGTCTCGTTCATGAAGAGGTCGTGGGCCACGACGAGGCCGACGCGGTCGAGCCCCCGCGCAGCCCGGCCCGCGTCCGCGTACGAGGCGAGCATGTTCGTGCCGAGGAGCAGGAGGACGGCGATGCGGCCCTCGAGCATCGCGTCGTTCATGGCCGTCATGTGCGAGGGGACGTAGTCGCCGGGCGGCCGGCGCTCGCCCGCCGTGATGTCGGCGAGCGCCTCGCCGTGCGTGAAGGCGCGGTGCCGCGGGCCGAGGCCGCCGCCGGGAACGCCGAGCTGGCCGGTGAGGGCCGGGAGGCACGAGATGGCCCGCGACGCGAGCCATCCCGTCCGGAACTTGTACATGGAGGAGCCGCCCGCGACGATCATCGCCGGCTTCGCCGTGGCGTAGCGGCGGGCGAGCGCGCGGATCGTCCCGGCCTCGAGCCCGGTCACCGCGGCCCCCCACTCGGGGGTCCGCTCGCGCAGCGGCCCGGCGAGCGGCTCGAAGCCGACGGTGTGGCGCGCGACGAACTCCCGGTCGACGAGCCCCTCGGATACGATGACGTGCATCATCGCGAGCGCCAGCGCGGCGTCGGTCCCGGGGCGGATCACGTGGAACTCGTCGGCGAGGCGGGCCGTCTCCGTCCGGCGCACGTCGATGGCGGCCACGTACGCGCCTCGCCGCTTCGCGGCCTGGAGGTGCGGTCCCGTCGTGGGCTGGCTCACCACGTTGGCGCCCCACATGAGGACCGTGCGCGCGTGCTTGCCGAGGTCCTCCTTGGTGTTGGCCTCGGGTACGCCGGTCAGGGCGAAGCCGTAGGCGCCGAGCGTCCAGCAGGTGATGGCGGCGCTCCAGGCGTGGCAGCCGTAGAGGTTGCCGAAGCGGAGGACCAGGAAGCGGTTGAGCTCGTTCACGAGGGAGCCGTGCCCGCGCCAGAGCGCGGTCTTCATCCGACCCGCCTTCCGCATGGCGGCGACGATCTCGTCGAGCGCCGCGTCCCACGACACCGGCTCCCACCGGCCGCTCCCCCGCGGCCCGGCGCGCCTGAGCGGCGTCAGGAGACGCAGCGGGTTGCCGATGATCTCCTTTGCGGCGTGCCCGCGCTGGCAGAGGAAGCCGCGGCTGTCCGGATTGGTCCGGTCGCCGCGGACCGCGACGACCCGGTCCCCCTCGAGCGCCACCTCCATGCCGCAGAAGGTCGGGTGGCAGTTCATGGGGCACATCGTCCGGAGGAGCCGCATGACGTGACTGTAGCGCCCGGCAGCGGTGATGTTCGCCGGCCTGGACGACCGCCCCGTGGCGCGGCCGTTATCTCCGCTCGCCACGCTGCGTGGAGCAGTGCTCGTGCCGGACGAGCCAGGCATCGGCCGGCTTGCGGTAGAGGGCGCTGCACCTCGCCCGCTGCTGCACGGCGACCTGCCCGCCGGCCGCGATGGCGAAGACGAGATCGTAGGTCGCCCAGCCGGTCGTCGCGTTCACCAGGTCGACGCGGATGTTGGTGGTCCGCGCCACCATCTGGATGGGCGCCCCGCTGTCGATGCGCACCTTGAGCGCCTCGAGGAGGCGGCGCACGTCGGCCAGTGTCTGCCGGTCGCCGTCCTGAATGGCGTCGTAGTCCGGAGTGTAGAAGCGCAGGACGCTCTCCGGGTCGGCCGTCCTGGGGAAATCGGTCACCGCCCGCGCCGTGTCGGTGATGGCCCGGGCGATGGCGAAGCGCTCGTCCGCTCCGTCGGTGGCCGGCTCGGCCGCCGTGCCGCGGGCCGAGGCGCAGCCGGTGAGCGCCAGCAGGGCGCACAGGACGAGTCCGAGACGTGCACGGAAGGAACCCTCGAGCGCCATGCCGACCTCCGTCCTCGACGTGTCCCCATTCTAACCATCTCGAGCTCCGGACCGGGGCGCCGCCGAATAGGGGGCGGGGCCGGCCGTCGATGAGGCGTGAGCGCGAGCGCGGAGGCGTAGGGATGGCGACGGCAGCGGCCACACCGACCCCCGACCTTTCGGCCGACGACTTCGCGATCCTCAGGCGGATCGGCCGCTCGGTACGGTTCGGGGCGCGACGCTACCTGTACCACCAGGACGACCCGGCCCAGGCGGTCTACCTGATCGAGAGCGGGCTCGTGAAGCAGGCGCGCCTCACCGAGACCGCACGCGAGGTCGTGCTCGACTTCCTGGGTGCCGGCGACCTGCTCGGGGCGTTCGACCTCCTCGACCTCCGTCTCACCGACGGCTTCGCGCAGGCCATCGAGCCGACCGAGGCGCGGGTGATCCGGCGGCAGGACTTCGAGGCGGTCGTGACCGACCGGCCGGCGCTCCTCCTCGCGGTGACGCGCGTCGTGGCGCGCCGCGCCAGGCTCCTCGGCGAGCGGCTGGCCGCCCAGTCGTCCCACGACGCCGGCCGCCGCCTGGCCGATCTGCTCGACCGCCTCGTGGCCCGCTTCGGCGTCCCGACCGACCGGGGGATGGCCGTGCCCAGGGGGCTCACCCACGTCGATCTCGCCAACTACATCGGCTCGGCGCGCGAGACGGTCACCGAGCTGCTGGCCGGGTTCGCTCGGGCCCGGAAGGTCGAGCGGCAGGGCCGCACCATCATCATCGTCAGGAGTCGCCCCTGAGGGGCCCCGCGCCGGGCGGGGCGGCGGGAATCAGCCCCCCCGCACCGCGGCGAGCGTCCGCCGGCAGGCGTCGAGGAAGAGCTTCTCGGCGCCGGCGACGGTCACGAAGTCGACCCCCGCGGCGATCCGGCGACGCGCCTCGGCCTCGTCGTAGCAGGAGAGCCCCGCCGCGAGCCCTCGCGCTTTCACGCGGGCGATGGCGTCGTCGATCCGCCGCACGACCTCGGGGTGGTTCGGTTGCCCCGCGTGGCCGAGCGCGTGCGAGAGGTCGGTGAAGCCGAAGAAGACGGCGTCGAGGCCATCGACCGAGAGGATCTCGTCGAGGTTCTCGAAGCCGAGCGGCGACTCGACGAGGACCATCGTCGTGCGCAGCCGGTTCTCGGCCGCGTAGTACTCGGCCGACGGGGTGAGGCCGTAGCGCGCGCCCCGCACGCGCGGGCAGGCGCCCCGCGACCCGAGGGGGGCGAACTTCGAGGCGGCCACGGCGCGTCGCGCGTCGTCCCGCGTCTCGACCTGCGGGATCAGCACGCCGTCGGCCCCGAGGTCGAGCGCCTTGGCGACGTGGGGCGAGCCCTTCCCCTCCACGCGGACGATCGCCGAGATCCCGGACGTCTCGGCCGCCGAGAGGATCCGAGGGACGGCGTCGAAGCCGAAGGCGCTGTGCTCGAGGTCGACGACGACGAAGTCGAAGCCGGCCACCCCCATGATCTCGACCAGCTCGGGGAGATCCAGCATCAGCCAGGAGCCGACGAGGCCGCCTCGCGAGAGGCGGCCTCGGAAGGTGTCGCGGGCGGGCATCACGGCCTCTCCGCCCCCATGCGCGCTCAGGACCTCCGGCGGCCGGGCGGCGTCTCGCCCCGCTGCTCCGGGGCGAGGCGGGCGATGTGGTCGACCACGGCGTGGCTCCCCTCGAGGATGTTCCGCCGCATGAGCTGCTCCGCCTCCGCCGCGTCGCGCCGGCGCAGGGCGTCGAGGAGGGCGACGTGCTCGCGGTGCGCCTGCTCCACGCGCTCGGGGAGGTCCCGGTACAGCATCCGGAAGCGGGCGGTCCGGTCGAGGAGCCCCTCGAGCGCGTCGGCGAGGACCGGGTTGCCGGAGGCGAGGTGGATCGCGCGGTGGAAGTCGCGGTTCATGGCGATGACCTCGGCCAGGCGCCCCTCGGCGAGGTGGCGCGACATCGCCTCGACGAGCGTCCCGATCCGCTCGAGGGCGTCGGCGTCGGCCCGTTCGGCGGCGCGCGCCGCGGCGAGGCCCTCGAGGGCGCCGCGCATGTCGTAGAGGTGCCGCACCTCGTCGGCCGCGAGCGGCGCCACCACCGCGCCCCGGTTGGGCCGGTAGACGACGAGGCCGTCCGCGTGCAGGCGGATCAGCGCCTCGCGTACCGGCGTGGGGCTCACGCCGAGGCTGGCCGCGAGGTCGACCGCCTTCAGCGCGGCGCCGGGGGCGAGCCGGTGCGTGACGATCGCCCGGCGCAGCGTGTCGTAAACCAGGGTCTGAGCCGAACGATACCCGCGATCGGTGATCGCGAGCGTGCTCGCGTCCGGTTTCCGGGAGATCCGGTTGACGTCCATTGTCTATATTCTATAAACTACGCGGCGGCCAGCCGAGCTGTCAAGCCGTTCGCGTTGCCGTCGACTGGCGTTTGCCGGAGGGGTGGAGATGGAGGTCGTCAAGGTCTACGTCCGGCCCGGGTGATTCACCTGCGGCTCAACGAAAGAGTTTCTTTCGTCCAACGGCATCCCGTTCGAGACCCGTGACGTCGAGCACGACCCCGAGGCGCGTGCGGAGCTTGCCGCGCTCGGGCTCAGGACGCTCCCGGTGACGGTCGTCGGCGAGCGGGTCATCGTCGGCTTCGATCGGTCGAAGCTCGCCGCCGCGCTCGGCGTCGAGCGCGCCGCCGGGCCCCGGGTCGATGCGCCCCTTCTGCTCGAGCGCTACGAGCGGGTGTTCGGCGGCTTCTCGCGCGCGGCCCGGCAGGTGCCCGACGAGAAGCTGGACTGGAAGTCGCCCGAGCGCGATCGGACGCTCCGGAAGTTCCTCTTCCACGTGTACGACCGGCCGGACCTCATGCTCAGGGGCCGCCAGACCGGCGTCTACCGGTACGAGGACGTGATGGCGGGATACGACCGGGCGGAGGCGTACCGGACGACGGCGGCGCTCGTCGGGCGGGGCGACGAGCTCGTGGCCGGCGTCTGCGCCTTCCTGCGCGGCGCCACGCCGGCCGACCTGGCGCAGCCGATCGACACGTACCAGGGGGTGCTCGGGCTCGGGGAGCTGCTCGTGCTGGGGCTCGGGCACGCCGCGCACCACCTGCGCCAGCTCTACCACTACTTCGGGCTCCTCGGGATCACGGCCGAGTCACCCCTCGGCGAGGCGGACTTCGAGGGGATCCCGCTGCCGAAGGAGAAGTTCTGACGACGTCCTACCGGCGCGACGCGCTCGTCCTCGCGACGTCGGTCTTCCTCGCGTCGCCGGGACTGGCCATCGTCGCGCCGCTCATCGCGCCGATCCGCGACGAGTTCGGCGTCGGCAACTTCGAGGCGGGCCTCGTCGTGTCGGCGTTCGGCATCGCCCGCATGCTGGCCGACCTCCCGGCGGGCGTGCTCGCCGACCGGCTGCCGAAGGCCTTCCTCACGGCCGGCGGCTTCGGGTTCCTCCTGGCCGGGTCGCTCCTCTCGGCCGTGGCGCCGAGCCTCTCGCTCCTGCTCGCCGGCCGGGCGCTCACGGGGATCGGCTCCGGGCTCGTCATGACGACGGCGATCGCCTGGGCGGGCGCCATCGCGCCGCCCGGCCGGCAGGCGCGCCTCATCAGCCAGGTCGAGGCCACCTGGATGACGAGCGCCACGGTCGCGCCGGTCATCGGCGGCACCGTCGCGAGCCACTGGGGCTGGCGGGCGACGTTCTGGTACTGCGCGATCGCGGCGGTCGTGTCCGCGGCCATGCTCCTCGCGCTGGCCGGCCGCGGACGGGCCGCCGCGCCGGCCGCGCGCAAGCGGGGGGCCGCGCCGCACGCGGTCGGCGCCTCGGGCCCGGTCCTCGGGGCCTACGCGGCCGGGTTCACGATCTTCTTCAACCGCAACGGCGTGCGGAACATGCTCCTGCCGCTCTTCGCGGCGAGCGTGGTGGGGCTCGGCGAGGCGTCGGTGGGGCTCGTCGTGGCGGTCGTGGCCGGTGTGACCGTGGCGACGACGGTGCTCGGCGGTCAGCTCGCCGATCGGTTCGGGCGGCGCCCGGTCCTCCTGGCCGGCCTCGCCGTCCTGATCGCGGGCGACCTCGCCCTCCTCGTCGCCCGGAGCGAGCCCTGGCTGCTCGCCGTGGGGGTCCTCATGGGGCTCGGCGGCATCGCGAGCAGCATCCCGGCGGCCGTCCTCACCGGCAGCGTCCCGGCGGAGCGGCTCGGCGGGACGATCGGCGGCTACCGCCTCGTGCAGGACGTCGGCTTCGTGCTCGGCCCCCTCGTGCTCGGCGCGATCCTCGACCGCGCCGGGTTCGGGACCGGGCTCGTCTTCGCGGCGGTCGTCGTCGCCGCCGGATCGGCGTTCGTCGCCGCGCTCGTGCGGCCGCCGGCGCCGGGAGCGGGGCGGGGAGGGACGTGATGGGGCGGCGCCGCCCGCGCCTCAGGCCCTCGCCACGTAGCGCCGAGGGGCGACCGCGCGCCCGCGCGGCCTCGCCGCGCGCGCCCCGGCGAGGAGCCCGCGCAGGCGCGCGAGGCTCCGCCGCTTCGCCTCCACGTCGCGCAGTTCGATGATGAGCGGCCCCGCGTAGTCGATGGCGCCGAGCTGCCGGAAGAGGGCGCCGAAGTCGAGCGTCCCCTCGCCGACCGCGAGGTGCTCGTCGATCGTCCCCCGGTTGTCCGAGAGCTGTACCTCGCGGATCCGGTCGCCGAAGAGCCTGACGAACCGCCCCGTCCCGCCCGGCAGGAGGTTGCAGTGGGCGGCGTCGAGCGCCAGCCCCAGGTAGGGCGAGCGGATCCGCCGGAAGAGGTCCGCGAACTCCTCCGTCGTGACCCCCAGGTACTGGAACTCCGACGCGGGCCCCATGTGGTTCATGTTCTCGATCACGAGCGGGACCCGCCTGCGCTCGCCGTAGTCGGTCACCTCGGCGAGCGTGTCGTAGAGCGCCCGCTTCACCCGGTCCAGGTAGACGCTGAAGTGGAAGCCCATGTGGATCACGAGGTACTCGCAGCCGAGCGCCTTCGTGAGGTCGACGTACGCCTTCATGTCGGCCACGACCGCCTTGCGGACGATCGGCATGATCTCCGCGGTGTTCACGAACGAGGCCGAGTGGAGCCCGCACCGCAGGCCCGAGCGCTCCACGAGGCGTCGCACGCGGGCGATGCGCGGCCGGTCGAAGGTCTCGGGGAAGTTCGCCGGGTGCTGGCAGGCGAACTCGAGCCAGGAGAGGCCCTCCCGCCTCGCGAGCGGGAGGTACCGCTCGATCGGGCCGGACGAGGCGGCGAAGCCGATCTGATCGGGCGTGATGCGACGCATGGCGGTCTCCGGGAACGGGTCAGGCGGCGGCCCGCTCGGGCCGCACGAGCCGGACGGCGAGCGGGGTCAGCACGACGAGCGCGGTCGCCGCGAGGAGCACGGCCGAGATCGGCCGCGTCAGGAAGATGGCCACGCTGCCGTGCGACAGGGTGAGCGACTGGCGCAGCGCGTTCTCGAAGAGCGGCTCGAGCACGAGGCCCAGGATCATCGGCGCGGCCGGGAAATCGTACCGCTTCATGAAGAAGCCGAGGAGGCCGAAGCCGGCCATGAGCCAGAGGTCGTCGAGGCTGTTCGACTGGCTGTACACGCCGACGATGCAGAAGGCGAGGATGACGGGGTAGAGGATGGCATAGGGCACGCGGAGCAGGACGGCGAAGATCGGCGCGAGCGGGAGGTTGAGGATCAGGAGCAGCACGTTGCCGATGTACATGCTCGCGATGATCCCCCAGACGAAGTCCGGGTGCTGCTGGAAGAGCTGGGGGCCGGGCCTGAGGCCGAACATGATGAGCGCCCCCAGCATGACGGCGGTCGTGCCCGAGCCGGGGATGCCGAGGGCGAACATCGGGACCATGGCGCCGGCCGACGCGCCGTTGTTGGCCGCCTCCGGCGCCGCGACGGCCTCGATCGTGCCGGTGCCGAACCGCTCGGGGTGCCTCGACAGCTTCCGCTCGACCGCGTACGTGACGAACGAGGCGATGGTGGCGCCCGCGCCCGGCAGGACGCCCACGAGGTAGCCGATGAGGGAGCCCCTGAGGATCGGCAGCCGGCAGGCCCGGAAGTCCTCCCGGGTGGGCCAGACGTTCCGGATGCTCGTCGTGATCGGCGCCGGGATCTCCTGGCTCACGCTGGCGAGCACCTCGCCGACCCCGAACATGGCGACCGCGAGCACGAGGAACTCGATGCCGTCGAGGAGCCAGACCTGGCCGAACGTGAACCGGGTGCTGCCGACCTGCGGGTCGATGCCGATGGTCGCGAGGAGGAGGCCGGCCACGCCGGTGAGGAGCCCCTTCAGGACCGATCCGCTCACGATGGCGAGGGCGGCCAGGCCCATGACGACCAGCGCGAAGTACTCCGGCGGTCCGAAGAGGAGCGCCGCCTGTGCGAGCGCCGGGGCGGCCAGCATGAGGCCGACCGTCCCGAGCGTGCCGGCGACGAAGGAGCCGATCGCGGCCATGCCGAGCGCCGCGCCGGCGCGCCCCTTGCGGGCCATCTGGTAGCCGTCGAGGCTGGTCATGACGGTGGAGGACTCGCCCGGCACGCTCACGAGGACCGACGTGATCGTGCCGCCGTACTGCGCGCCGTAGTAGATGCCGGCGAACATGATCGTGGCGGCGATCGGGTCGCCGCCGAACGTGAGCGGCATGAGGATGGCGATGCCGGCCGAGGGGCCGATCCCCGGCAGGGCGCCGATGGCCTGGCCGAGCAGGACGCCGAGAAGGCAGAAGAGGAGGTTCGTCGGCGTGAGGACGACCGAGAACCCCTGCGCGAGATGTCCGAGGACGTCCACGGCTAGAACCCCCAGGGGCCGCGGGGGAGCGGCACCTTGAGCCAGGCCTGGAAGATCAGGTAGAGCCCGAGCGTCGCCCCCAGGGCGACGCCCGCCGACAGGCCCCATCCCCGCCGCTCGACCGCGCGGGCGAGGAAGAGCAGGTAGGCCGCGATGGAGGCGGTGAAGCCGAGCTCCCCGATCGCCGCGATGCAGGCGACGAGCCCCAGCGACACCGCCGCCACCTTGCGCCGGTCCGCCGGGGAGGGCCCGGAGGCGCCGTCGCCCGCCGGCTTCGCGGGGCGCGTGGTGAAGAGGAAGCCGGCGACGAGCGCGACCAGGAGGAGGCCGAGCCAGAAGGGGAGGAAGCCGGCGCCCGGCACCGACTCCTCCATGTAGCTCAGGTCGCGCGCCTCGAGCGCGAAGAACAGGCCGACGAGGCCGAAGAGGCCGGCGAGGACCCGTTCACCGCTCATCGCGCGCGCCACTCCTCGATGCGGGCCCAGTCGAGCGCCACGCCGAGACCCGGCCCGATCGGCGGCCGGATCTCGCCCCGCCTCGGCTGGAGGTCGGCCGTGACGATGTCGGCCGTGACCCCCATCGGCTGCAGCGAGCCGATCTCGTGCGGCGGGCAGAGGTTGGGCGCGGTGAGGGCGAGCTGCGCCTCGGCCGCCGCGGCGAGGCCCATCTCGAAGACGTGCCCGAGGACGCAGCCGATGCCGGCCGCCTCGAGCATGCCGACCAGGAGCCGCGCGCCGTCGAGTCCGTGCTTCGTCGCCTTGACCTTCACCCGGTCGGCCGCGCCGAGACGGATCACCGCGGCGGCGTCCTGCGGCGTCGCGACCGCGTCGTCCGTCATGAGCGGCACGCCGACCTTCCGGCGCACCTCCGCCATGCCGAGCAGGTCGTGGCGGGGGAGCGGCTGTTCCACGTGCTCGGGCTCGTACGGCTCGATGGCGCGGATGAAGCGGACGGCGTCGGCCGGCCGGTAATGGTCGTTGGCGTCGACGCGGAGCGCCGCCGCCGCGCCGACCGCCTCGCGCACGGCGCGCACCCTGGCGAGGTCCCGTTCCGGCGTCTCGCCCACCTTGAGCTTGAGGGTGGTGAAGCCGGCCTCGACGAGCGCCCGCGCGCGGGCCGCCATCTCGTCGGGCGCCGCCATGGAGAGGACCGGCCCGATCACCGGGATGCGGTCGGTCAGGCGGCCGCCGAGCAGATCGCTCACCGGCACGCCGAGCGCCTTTCCCTGGAGGTCCCAGAGGGCGTTGTTCAGCGCCGCCTTCGTCCAGATGCGTCCCTTGAGGACCGCCTCCACCCGCCGCATGGCGGCGATCCGCTCGGTGGCGGGAAGCCCGGTGACGGCCGGCGCCACGTAGCGCCGAACCGCGCCGACGATCTCCTCGAGGAACTCCTCCGGCTTGCCCGGCGGCGCCGAGACGGCCTCGGCGATCCCCTCGAGACCGTCCACGTCGGTGAGGACCCGCAGCACGACCGAGACGTGCGTTCGGGTCCCCCCCTCGGAGATGCGGAAGTCGCGAGGGCCGGCGACGACGAGCGGGATGGCCTCGACGCCGGCGATGCGCGGACCGGTCGTCACCTGGGGAGCTGGCCGAGCCGGGCGAGCATGTCCCTGTAGAGCGCTTCCTGCCGCTCGAGGAACCCTGCGAAGTCTCGTGCCGGCAGCACGTGCTCGGTCGCCACGTTGGACGAGATGTACGCCTTGAACGCCGGGCTCCGGGCGACCTGCTGCATGACGCCTTCCCAGTAGGCCACGGCGTCGGCCTGCACGCCCTTCGGCATGGCGACGCCGCGCCACATCTGGAACGGCGCCGTCTCGATCCCCTGCTCCTCGAGGGTCGGCACGTCGGGCATCGCCGTGAAGCGGGTGGGCCGGAAGACCCCGATCGGCCGCACCGCGCCGGCCTGGATCTGGCCCATGAACTCGAGCGGGTTGCCCGAGGCGACGTCCACGTGGCCGCCGAGGAGCGCCGTGAGGACCTCTCCGCCGGAGTTGAACCGGACGATGTTGAGCCTGATGCCGGTGGCCGCCTCGAACACCGCGATCGACATGTCGTCCGCGGTGCCCGCGGAGCCGACCGACACCGTGCGCGGTCCCTTCTGCCTCGCCGCCGCAACCAGCCCGGCCGCCGTCGTGTAGGGCGAGTCCTTGCGGACCATGAGGATGTAGTCGTCGAGCATGAAGTTCATGACCGGCGTGAGGTCGCGCCACCCCCTGGCGTCCTTGACCCGGAGGGGGGTGATCTGGGTCTGCGGGTTGATCAGCACGAGCGTGTGCGGGTCGCCCGACTTCGCCGCCACCACGTAGCCGACGCCGGCCGCGCTGCCGCCGCCCGGCTTGTTCACCGCCACGACGGAGGTGGGGACGAGCTTCTCCTCCTGGATGATCTTGATGATCGTCCGGGCCAGGAGGTCGGCCCCGCCGCCGAGGCCGTACGGGATGACGAACTCGACCTCTTTCGTCGGCTTCCACTCCGCCTGCGCGGCGGACGTCGCGAGGACGACCCCCACCAGCGCAAGGACCCCCGCAAGGGCCGCCCGCCGGACCATTCGCATGTCCTGCCTCCTGACGGTACCCGTTCTAGAACATTGTTCTCTATGGAACAAGCCTACGGGAACGGCCGTCGCCTGGCAAGTGCCGATCAGCGGGCGCGGAGGGCGGCGAGGAGCTTGTCGTGGATGCCGCCGAAGCCGCCGTTGCTCATGACGAGCACGACGGCGCCGGGAGGGGCCTCGGCGGCGATCGTCGCGACGATGTCGTCGACGGCCGGGATGTGGCGGGCGCGGCGGCCGCGGGCGCGGATCCGCTCCGCGACGGCGTCGGCCACGAGACGCTCGCCGGGCGCCAGGCTGGCGGCGTTGTGGACGCCGGCGATCACCACCTCGTCGGCGGCGTCGAACGCGGCCGCGTACTCGTCCTGGTGGACGGCGCGGCGCGAGGTGTTCGAGCGGGGCTCGAAGACCGCCCAGAGGGGCCGGCCGGGGTACTGCGCGCGGACCCCCTCGGTCGTCACCCGGACGGCGGTCGGGTGGTGCGCGAAGTCGTCGAGGACCAGGACGCCGCCCGCCTCGCCGCGGACCTCCTGTCGCCGCTTGACCCCCTCGAAGCCGGCCAGCCCGCGGCGGATCGCCTCGAACGGGACCCCGAAGCGGTGAGCGACGGCGATGGCGGCGAGCGCGTTCTCCACGTTGTGGCGCCCGGTCATCGGCAGCGCCATCCGTCCGGCCGGGCCCGAGGGGGCGACCAGGTCGAACGAGGCGCCGTCGGCGCCGAAGACGATCCGCTCGGCGCGCCACTCGAGGTCGGCCGTCCCCTCGGCGGCGCCGTAGCGGACGATCGCGGCGCCCCTCGCGCCGGCCCGCACCGCGTCGACGGCATGGGGGAAGGACGCGCCGACGATGAGCGTCCCCTGCGGCGCGGGGGGGACGAGCGCGGCGAAGGCGCGGAAGGCGGCCTTCACGTGGTCGAGGTCGCGGTAGATGTCGGCGTGATCGAACTCGACGCTCGTCACCACCGCCGTGCGGGGCCGGTAATGGAGGAACTTGGGGCCCTTGTCGAAGAAGGCGGTGTCGTACTCGTCCCCCTCGACGACGAACGCCTCGCCCCCTCCCAGCCGAAAGTTCGACGCCCAGTTGCGCGTGACGCCGCCGATGAGGAACGACGGGTCGAGGCCGCCCACGTGGAGGAGCCAGGCGACGAGCGAGGCGGTCGTCGTCTTGCCGTGGGTCCCGGCGATCACGACCGGGTGCTTCCCGGCGAGGAAGAGCTCCCCGAAGGCGGCCGGGAAGCTCGTGAAGGGGATGCCGGAGGCGACGAGCGCGTCGGCCTCCGGGTTCCTGCGCGTGATCACGTTGCCGACGACGACCAGGTCTGGCCGGGGCGAGAGGTTCTCGGGCCGGTAGCCTTCCCTGAACGGGATGCCCCACTTCGCGAGCTGGGTGCTCATCGGCGGGTAGACGTTCTGGTCGGAGCCGGTGACCTCGTAGCCGGCCTCCTTGAGCATGCCGGCGAAGGAGCCCATGGCGGTGCCGCCCACGCCCATGACGTGGATGCGGCGGATGCCGCGCGGCAGCGGCGAGGCCGGGACGACCTCCGGGTAGGGGTTGAAGGCGGTGCCGTCGAGCGTCGGGGACATGAGCGGAGCGAGGCCCCTTCTACCGGGCGGGCTCGTCGAACGCCGCCGCGACGAGGTCGTGGAAGCGGGGACGGAACGCCTGGATGCGCCGGTTCTCCCGCGTCGGGTGGACGCGGTTCGTCAGGAGGACGGCCACGAGGCGTCGGCCCGGGTCGATCCACATGGAGGTGCCCGAATAGCCGAGGTGCCCGATCGAGTCAAGGGCGAAACGCGTCCCGGCGGCGGAGGCGCCCTCGGTCGGCGTGTCCCAGCCGAGCGTGCGCGTCGTCACCCGCGCCCCCTGCCGGCGGAAGGTCTCCTCCACGAGCCGGTGCGGGATCGGTCCCGGCTCGCCCTCGCGAAGGGCGAGCCAGCGCGCGCAGAAGCGGTACACGTCGCGTCCGGTGGCGAAGAGGCCGGCGTGGCCGGCGACGCCGCCCATCGCCCACGCCGTGTCGTCGTGCACCTCCCCTTCGAGGACCCCTCCCCGCCAGGCGGAGTCCTCCGTCGCCGCCACGGAGGCGCCGGGCGGCCAGGGGGCGCGCTCGCCGATCGGCGCGAAGCCGGTCTCGACGAGCCCGAAGGGGCCGCGGACGTACCGCTCGAAGAGCGCGTCGAGCCGCGCCTCCCCGACGCGCTCGAGCACCGCGCCGAGCGTGATGAACCCGAGGTCGCTGTAGACGGCGCGCGTGCCGGGCGGCGCCTCGAGCGGGGTCTCGTCGACCAGCTCCGCGGCCGCGCGCCTCGCGTCGGGCCGGCCGCGAAGCCGCTCGTGCAGCGGCAGCCAGGCCGGCAGCCCGCTCGCATGGGCGAGGAGGTGGCGGACCGTGACGCCGGGGTGCGCGAAGCTCGGCCGGTATCGGGTCACCGGCGCGTCGAGGTCGAGCCGTCCCTCGGCGGCCAGCGCCAGCGCGACCGTGGTCGTGGCGATCGGTTTCGAGAGGGAGGCGAGGTCGAACCAGGTGGCCGACGTGACCGGTTCGCCGGGGGCCGGCAGGAGGCGGGTGACCCCGGCGGCCGCCTCGAGGAGCACCCGGTCGCCGCGGCCGACGACCGCCACGGCGCCGGGAAAGGTCCCGTCGGCCACCCCCTCGGCGAGGAGGGCACGGACGGCGTCCCAGCCGCTCATCTCACGCGACCGCGCCTTCCAGGCAGACGAGGCGGCGACGATCGGCGTCGATCTCGACCATGGCGCCGAGCGGAAGGGCGAGGTTGCGCCGGAGGTGCCCGGCGGGGAAGTCGTAGAGCACCGGCACGCCGACGATACCGAGCACCTCCTGGACGACGCGCCGGATCGACGCCCGCTCGCCGGCCGCCGCCCGCTCGAAGGCGCCGACGACCACGCCGCGGACCTCGTCGAGCGCGCCGGTGAGGCCGAGCTGCACGAGCATCCGGTCGATGCGATACGCCGGCTCGTCGACGTCCTCGAGGAGGAGGATCGCGCCGCGGGTGTCGATCTGCCAGGGCGTGCCGATGAGGCTCGTGACGAGCGCGAGGCAGCCGCCGACGAGGATGCCGCGCGCCCGGCCTCGCCCGAGCGCGCGCACCGAAGGTCCGGTGACGGCGCCCGCGGGCCGGGGGTCGGTGAGCATCCGCCAGAGCGAGTCGAGCGCGACGCGCGCGGGGCCCGGCCGCGCGCCGAGCATGGCGCCGTGGATGGAGACGAGCCCCGCCTTCGCGGCCAGCGCGTGGAGCGCCGTGATGTCGCTGAAGCCGACGAGCGGCTTCGGGTAGCGCCTGAGGAGGCCGGCGTCGAGGGCGGGGAGGATGCGCGTGGCGCCGTAGCCGCCGCGCAGGCAGAGGACGGCGTCGATCGCCGGGTTTCGGAACGCGTCCTCGAACTCGCGGGCGCGCCTGGCGTCGTCGCCGGCGAGGTACCGGTCCCGGGCGAGCACCGAGGCGTCGACCGCCGCACGGAACCCCCGGCGCCGCACCTCGCGCTCGGCCGCCGCAAGCCCTTCGGGATGCACCGGCCCCGACGGCGCGACGAGCGCGACCGTCCCTCCGGGACGCAGGCGGGGCGGGCGCACGCGCCGCTGCCCGCGGGTGGACGGTCGTCGTCGGACGGTCATAGGCGCGCGACTCTACACCACGACCGCCGTCGGCGCAAGACGGCCGTCGCCCGCTTCGAGCCGGTGACTCCCTCACCCTCGCCCGGTCAAGAACCGCTCGACCTCGGCGCGAGTCGGGATCCCGGCGCGCCCGCCGAGCTGGCGGCACTTGAGGGCCGCGGCCGCGTTGGCAAAGCGGAGCGACTCGGCCACCGCCTCGGGAGCGGGCGTCCGCCCGGCGTCGCGGTCGAGCATGGCCAGGAGGAAGGCGCCGTGGAAGACGTCGCCCGCGCCGGTCGTGTCGACGACCGGCACGTCGAAGCCGGGGACCTCGACGTGGCGGCCGGCCACGAAGGCGCGCGCCCCCTCCCGCCCGAGCGTCTGCACGACGACGGGCGGTCCGAGGTCGGCCAGGGCCTCGAGCGCCGCGCGGTCGTCGGCGCGGCCGGTGAAGGCTCGCGGGAACCCGTGGGCCGCGACGAGGTAGTCCACGAGAGGCACGAGCGCGTCCACCCCCGCCCTGATCCGCTCGGCGTCGAGCGAGACGAGCGTCCCCGTCCGGCGAGCGTGATGCGCCGCGGCCGCGGCCCCGTCGACCTCGTGCGTGGCGAGGTGGACGGCGCGCGCGTCGGCGACCGCCGACTCGGGCACGTCCGACGGCGCCAGGACGACGCGCGGGTCCTTGCGCGAGAGGACCGTGCGGCGTCCCGAGTCGGCCTCGACCACCACCACCGAGAAGACCGAGGCCATCCCCGGCACGACGAGGGCGCGGGAGCAGTCCACCCCCTCGCGCACCAGCGCCTCGCGCGCGGCCTCCCCGACGTCGTCGTCGCCGAACTTGCCGATGAAGGCGGCGCGGCCGCCGAGCCGGGCCACGGCGGCGAGGGCCGTGCCCACCTGCCCCCCGCCCTGTCGGCTCATGGCGAGCACCGGCACCTTGGTGTCGGGCTCCGGGAACCGCTCGACCAGGCAGAGCAGGTCGAGCGCGGCGTACCCGACCCCGAGGACGTCCACGGACCGTGACGCCATCGGTCACACGGCCATGGGATCGGCCGGATCGGCCACGGTCGCGGTCAGCTCGGGCGTGCGCTTCATGAGCCACTCGACCGAGTCGGTTGGCCAGGCCACGGTCGTCTTCCCGTGATGGTCGGCATACGTGAAACGCAGCTTCGCCCCGGCCGGCACCGCGCCGCCGGCTCGCTCCCGGACGCGGGCGGCGAGGGCGTCGAGACGCTCCCCCAGGATCTCCGCGTAGCGGACCTCGACGTCGACGCCGAAGGCCGGGGCGACGACCCGGAGGACGCGCCGCGAGGTGTCCGTCGTCATCTCGTCCTCCGCCACGGCCCGAGCTTGAGGCGCGCCGCCGTGATGAGGTAGAGGAGCGCCGTGCTGCGATACGGGCGCCAGCGGTCCATGATCGCGTTCGCCCTGGCGGCGTCGATCGGCCCCGGCTCGCCCGTCGCCTGCGCGACCAGCTTGCGCAGCCCCACGTCGTCGGCGGGGAACACGTCCGGCCGGCCGAGCCCCCGGATGAGGTACCACTCTGCCGTCCACCGCCCGATGCCGCGCAGCGCCGTGAGCCGCTCGACCACCGCCTCATCCGGCAGCCGATCGAGGGCGGCGAGGTCGAGCCGGCCGCCGGCAAGGCAGCGCGCGAGTTCAATGATATACTCCGCCTTGCGCCAGCTGTACTGCAGGGCGACCAGCTGGTCCGGCGTGGCGGCCGCGAGCCGATCGGGGGTGGGGAAGGCCGTGAAGGTTTCCGCGCCCACGGCCAGGGTGCGCCCGAACGCACGGGTGAGCCGCGCGCGGATCGTGTAGGCGAACGCGAGGGTCACCTGCTGGGCCGTGATGGACGTGACCAGCGTCTCGAACCCCGTGGGCCAGCGCGCCTGACGCAGGCCCGAAAGCGGGGCGAGGAGCGGGCCCAGGATGGGGTCGGTCGCGAACGCCCGGCGGGCAGGCTCCAGCCGGTCGTCGACCCCGAGCATGGCCCGCACCCGGTCGCGCAGCGCGGGGTCGGGGGGACCAGGCAGGCCGTCGTCGGCCGCCTCGTAGAGGAGGGCCTCGACCTCGAGGGCCGGCGCGGCGGCACGCCCCGTCTGGCGCACGGCGACGAGCGCGAGACGCGTGCCGTCGTCGAGGAGACGCCGATAGGTGACGCCGTCGAACCGATCGGCCGCCTCGACCGGGAAACGGACATAGAACCCCGCGGTGAGGCCGAGGTCGTACGGCGCCCGCGGGCGGATCTCGAATCGCACGCTTCGCCGCGGCTTGCGGCTGGCGGCCAGGGGGTCAGGCATGGATCGGCGGTCGTTCGAGGCGGTGGTGGAGGAGGCATTGGCTCGCCTGCCCGAGGAGTTCCAGGCGCGGCTCGACAACGTGGCGGTCCTGGTCGAGGACCGTCCCTCGCGCGAGTTGCTGAAGAGCATGGGCCTGCCGCCGCAAGAGACCCTGCTCGGCGTCTACCAGGGCACGCCGCTGCCGCAGCGCGGGCCCACGACGTACGGCAACGTGTTGCCCGACCGCATCGTCCTCTTCCAGGAGCCGATCGAGGAGATGGGGGGCGGTCTCCAGGCGATCAAACGCCGGATCGCCGACACGGTGGTGCACGAGATCGGACACTACTTCGGGCTCTCCGACGACCAGATGGACGACGCCGAGGACGAGCTCGACGCCACGTTCGGCCCCGACCCGGCGGCGCAGTCCGCACGCCGCGACGAGGACGACGACGACGACCTCGACGACGAGGACCTCGACGACGAGGACGAGGACCTCGACGACGAGGACCTCGACGAGGACGACGAGGATCTCGACGACGAGGACCTCGACGAGGAGGACGACGAGGAACCGGTCCCGCCGCGCCGCCGCCGGTAGCCGGGCGGCGGACCGAGCACGCGGGCGCCGCGCGGCCGCCACCCGTGGCGCTCGAGGTCGATGCGCCCGTCGGGGCCGGCGACCACCCCCTCCTCGGCCAGGAGCGCCCGCTGCCGCGCGGCGGCGTCCCACCCCGCCAGGGCCGCGACGCGCGGGCTTATCCCGCCCGCGCCGTTGACCACCCGCTGCCAGGGAAGATCGAGATCGTCCGGCAGGTGCCGCAGGATCGACCCGACGGCGCGCGCGGCGCCCGGACGACCGGCGAGCGCTGCGACCTGCCCGTAGGTTACCACCCGGCCGAACGGCACGCGCGCGACGATCGCGAGTACCTGCGCGCCGAAGGCCGAGCGCGCGCGCCCGCCGAACGCCGCCGCGCCGGGCCCGGCGTCCCGCGGCGGCTCCGTCGGCGCCTCCGCCGGCCGGCTCACACGGGGAACGGCGACCGCTCCACCGCCTCGCCCCCCTCCTCGGAGAGACCGTAGCGGGCGAGGGCCATCATGAAGACGAGCGCCGGCAGGCGGCGCCGGAGGTCCTTCACGAAGCGCGCGATGTCGGTCGTCTGCGCGGGCGACAGGCCGAGCTGTGCGGCGGCGGCCGGACCGACCGTGAAGCGGAAGGGGAGCCGGCGAGCCGCCTCCTCGGCCATGTCGCCGAGCCGGCCGACGCCGGGCCGGGCGGTGTGGGGCCTGGCCGTGGTCCAGACGATCTCGAGGAAGTCGGGCCAGCGGCTGATCGCCCGCAGGTCGTCGGTCACGGCCGGCAGCGCGAGCGTCGCGACGATGTCGTTCCACAGCCGGAGGATCCGGCCGGGCGCCTCCCCGTCGCCGAGCGCGGGCAGGTCGGACACCTCTTCGGGCACCCCGGAGGGGATCGCCTCGCGCTCGACCGGCAGGAGGTCGGCCGCCCCCCCGACCGGCTCGTTGTCGAGCGCGAGGTCGAACGCCGTGGCGGCGAGGAGGATCTTGGGGTCGGCGTAGCAGGCGACGTTGGCGGCGCGGACGATCTCGTCCACCACGCTGGTCGAGAGGGCGCGCCGCCTGAGCGCCTCCCGGAAGGCGCCGGGCTCCACCGCCCCCGCCTGCGCCGCCTCGCGGACCGCCGCCGCGCGGATGATGTCGGACTGCGCCTCGAAGGCCCTGGTGAGGACGTTGGGCTTCAGCTCCCGCCAGGCCCGCTCGAGGTAGGCGGGGGCGACCGACCAGAGGCGACGGACGAGCAGCGGCACGAACGGGGTGCGGAAGGCGCTGCGCACGTCCTCGAAGAGGAGCCGCTGCGCCTCGGCCGCCTCGGCCTGCTCCCCGCGCTGGCGGCGCCGGGTCTCGGCGTCGACGGCGGGCGTGCGGTCGCGCGCCGGATCAGGCACGGGCGACTCCGTTCCGGCCGGCCCGCTTGACGGTGTACATGGCGCGATCGGCCGCGCGAAGGAGTTCCATCTTCTCCCGCGCGTCGTCGGGGAAGGCGGCCACGCCGAAGGAGGCCGTGATGCGCAGGCCGAGGCCCTCCTCCTGGAGGAAGCTCGTCCGCTCGATGGCCGAGCGGATCCGCTCGGCCGCGAGGACGGCGCTCTCCTTCGGCGTCTCGGGCAGGACGACCAGGAACTCGTCGCCGCCGTAGCGCACCGCCACGTCGACCTTCCGGATCGTCCTCAGCACGATCTCGGCCACCTCCCGCAGGATCTTCGTGCCGGCGAGGTGGTCGTTGAGGTCGTTGACGCTCTTGAAGTGGTCGAGGTCGAAGAAGATGAGCGCGATCGTGGAGCCGTACTGTCGCGCGCGGGCCAGCTCGTAGTCCAGGAAGCGGTGCAGGTGGCGGACGTTGAAGAGCCGCGTGGCGTCGTCCTGGATCGTCAGCTCTTCGAGCTTCCGGTGGATGCGCGCGTTCTCGATGGCGATGGCCGCGAAGTCGGCGAGCGTGGTGAGGACGAGCATGGCGGTGTCGTCCTCGAGCGCGAGGCCGAGCGACGACTCCGTCGGCGGCCCCTTGCGGTCGCCGCTCGGGAAGTGGTTGATCAACTCGATCACGCCGAGCACCCGCCCGCGCGCCTTGAGCGGCACGCAGATGATCGACTCGGTCCGGAAGCCCGACAGGCTGTCGACCCGCTTCGAGAAGCGCGGATCGAGCGACACGTCGGGGATGACGAGCGGCTCCCCGTTGGCCGCCACCCAGCCGGCCACCCCTTCGCCGACCTTGAGGGTGATCCCCTTGAGCCCCTCGCTGCCCGGTCCCACCGCGATGACGAACGACAGCTCGCGCCCCTCGTCGTCCACGAGCAGCAGCGACCAGTTTTCGGGCCTGAGGTGCTCGCTGATCTTCGTCATGATGAGGCGCAGGACCTCGTCGAGGTCGAGCGTCGAGGTGAGCGCCTTGCCGATCTCGTTGATGGAGGCGAGTTCGGGCAGGCGCGGGGGCGCTACGGGGGGGACCGACATGGCGCAATCATACATAATGGGAACCCAAATGCGCGTCAAGATTGGCCCGAAGGGGGTGAAGGCGTGCCGCGGAGCGGAGCCGGCGGCGGCTTGCGCCGGGTGATCGTGGTCGCAGACGGATTCGGCGAGGCGCCGACCGGCCTGGTGCAGGACGCCCTGCGGACGCTGGAAGGGGAGCACCCGGCCGTCCGGACCTGGGGGTACGTTCGCGAGGAGATCGACCTCGACGCCATCGTCGAGAGCGCCCGGGCGGACGGCAAGCGGGCGCGCGCCGGGGTGCTGGTCGTGGCGCTGGCCGATCCGGCTCGCCGCACCGCCCTCCTCGCCCGCGCCGAGCAGGCGGGCGTGGAGGCGATCGACCTGATCGGCCCTCTGGCCCAACGGCTCTCCGACGCCTTCGACCTCGTGCCCCGCGTCGAGGGACCGGCCGCTCCCCAGCTCGATCCCGACTATTTCCGCCGCCTCGACGCCATCGACTTCACGGTCAAGCACGACGATGGTCAGGGCCTCGGCACCCTGTCGAAGGCCGAGGTGGTGCTGGTCGGGCCCTCGCGGACCTCGAAGACGCCGACCAGCGTCTACATGGCGACGCGCGGCTGGAAGGTGGCGAACGTCCCCTACGTGATCGGCGTCGAGCCGCCGGCCGAGCTCTTGCGACTGCCGCAGTCGCGCGTTTGCGGCCTCACCATCGCGCCCGGGTCGCTCCTCGAGCGGCGGCTGAACCGGCTCGAGCGGATGGGGGTCGAGCACGACCCGACCTACGCCGACCCGAGGCGGGTCACCCAGGAAGTCATGACGTGCCGGGCGTTCTGCCAGCGGCAGGGGTGGAAGCTCGTGGACGTGACCGGCAAGGGGGTGGAGGAGGTGGCCCAGGAGGTCCTCGCGGTCCTGGGCAAGCTCGGCCCCGGCGTCTCGCCGGTCGCCTGAGAGGGAAGGGACGATGACGGCTGAGGAGCTGGGAGTCCTCCTGCTCAACACGCTCTGGGAGGCGCCGGTCCTCGGGGTGATCCGGCACGTGCCGCGGGCGCGTCTCGCGACGGTCGCCGCCGGCCTCGTCGCCGGCGGCGTCCGGGCGATCGAGGTCACCTGCAACACCGCGGGGGCCTTCGAGATGCTCGAGTGGCTGTCCGCTCGCTACGGCGACCGGCTGCTCGTCGGCGCCGGCACGGTGCTCGGCAGGACCGACGCCCGCGAGGCGAAGGCGCGTGGAGCGCGGTTCCTGGTGTCGCCGGGCGCCGGCGACGAGGTGATGGACGCGGCCGACGACCTCGGCATCCCGATCGTGCCGGGCGCCATGACGCCGACCGAGATCCTCCGGGCGTACGCCCGCCGGGCGCCCCTGGTCCGGGTGTTCCCGGCGTCGGCGGTCGGGCCGGTCTTCTTCCAGGCGCTGCGGGAGCCGATGCCCGACGTCCCGCTCGTGGCGGCGGGCGGCGTGACGCGGGAGAACGCCCGCGCCTTCGTCGAGGCCGGCGCCGTGGCGGTGACCTGCGGGCGGGCGCTGCTGCCGCCCGACCCCGCCGCCGGGGAGGAGGCGATTGCCGCGCACGTGGCCGCGCTCCTGGCCGCGGCCAGGGTCGGCGCGGCGCGGCCCACCGATGGCGGGCCGGGTGCGATGCCCCCCGCTTCGCTCTGACAGAGGCCTTCCGCTACGCTCGTGCGCCGCGCGCCGGCGGGGCGCCACCCCCGCTCGGCGGGGGGCCCCCGGCGCACCCACCGGCGCGACCGCAGCCGGCGCGGCGTAGTCGGTACGAGCAGCCGAGCCGCTGCGGCGTTCCTAGCGCAGGTGCCGCTCGAGGAAGCCGACGATCTCGGGCCAGGCCTCGAAGGCCGCCGCCTCGCGGTAGGTCGGCCGGTAGTCCGCCAGGAAGGCGTGCCCGGCGTTGCGGTACGTCTTCAGCGTCGCCGGCTTCGACGCCCGCTCGAGTCGCTCGCGCAGGCGGGCCGCGTCGTCGGGCGACGGGTTCTGGTCCTCCTCGCCGAAGACGGCCAGCAGCGGACACGACAGCCGGTCGACCAGGTCGATGACCGGCGTCGGCCTGGCCGGCGTCGTGACGGCGTCGGGCGTCGCGCGCGTGATGTAGCCGCCCCAGCAGTCCACGGCCGCGTCGAGCCGGGTCGTGCTGCAGGCGAAGAGCAGCGTCTGGCGACCGCCCGAGCAGAAGCCGATGCAGCCGACCTTCCCGGTCGCGTCCGGGAGGCCGCGCAGGTACGCCGCGGCCGCCTCGAGGTCGCGGACGACCTGCGCGTCCGGCAGCGCGAACATCTTCTCCATCACCGACGGCCGGTCGTCCGGGTTGGGCCCGCCGGTGCGCGAGTAGAGGTCCGGCGCGAGCGCCGTGAACCCGACGTTGGCGAAGCGGCGAGCCAGGTCCTTGATGTGCTCGACGAGGCCGAACGCCTCGTGGAGCACGATGAGGCCGGGGTATCGTCCCGACTCGCTCGGCCGGGCGAGGTAGGCCTGGATGGTGTCGCCGCCGCTCGTGAACCGCGTCGTCTCCGTTCGGACCCGCGTGGGGTCGGTCACCGCGCCTGGTACACGCACCGTCCGTCCTCCTTGGCGTCAGGGTTGGTCACGTTCGACGATCCTACATCTTAGCCGGCGGCATCGAGGCGCCTCGTCCAATCGGCCTCCATGGGGTCGGACCCCACCGTTTTTGCCCGTCCGGAACACGGCAAGGCCCGACCCCGGCGCCCTAGAGCAGCGCGAGGAACCGCACCAGGCCCCACCAGGCAACCCCCATGGCGAAGAGGAGCGTGAAGGGGCCGAGCCAGCCGCGGCTGTAGGCGAGCATCGCGCCGGCGGTGAGCGGGATGGCGAGGATGCGGGCCGCGTCGGCGTGGGGACCGGCGGACGTCGACTCGGACCACCAGAGCCTCGCCGCCGATGCGCCGATCAGGCCGAGGACCACGGGGCGCATGGCGAGTTCGGCCCGGTGGATCCACGCGATGTTGCGGAAGCGCCGGTAGACCCCGTATACGAGGGCCATGATGAGCGCCGGGCAGAGGTAGACGCCGATGAAGGTGGCGGCGAACCCGGGCCAGCCGGCCACCAGGTAGCCGATGAGCGGCAGCATGGCCGAGTTGGGTCCCGGGAGGAACTGCGAGAAGACGTACGCCTGGACGAACTGGTCGTGCGTCACCCACGCGTGCTCGTCCACGGCCTGCCGTTCCACCTGAGGCAGGACGCCGAAGAGCCCGCCGAAGGCGAGCACGCTCACCCGAAAGAACGTCCAGAAGAGGTCGAGCAGGACCGTCACGCGCGCGTCTCGACGAGGATCTCGACGACGAGGCCCACCGCGACGCCGCCGCCGATGAGCCAGGGCAGCGGGGTGCCGAGCGACGAGGCTAGGGCGACCAGGGCGGCCACGCCGAGCCGCCAGAGGAGCGGGTCGTGGAGCCCCTGGGGGCGGATCGGCGTGGCGGCGGCGAGCCCCCGGGCCATCCGCCCGACGAAGACGAGGAAGAGGACGGCGCTGCCGAGGGCGAAGCCCTGGAAGAGGTCGCGGAGGGCCGGATGGTCGAACGGCACGACCGTGAAGAGGAGCGCGGCGAGGAGCGACCCGGGCAGGCAGAGGCCCAGCACGCCGACGATCGCGCCCGGCACGCCGGCGAAGCGGACGCCGAGGTGCGCGACGAGGTTCACGATGTTCGGCCCCGGCAGCGCCTGGGCGAGCGTCAGCGTCTCGTAGAACTCCTCGTCGGTCAACCACGCCCGTTCGCGCACGACGAGGTCCTGGTACATCAGGGCGCGCCCCGAGCCTCCGAAGCTGAGGCCCCCGATGCGAAGATTGGCGATCGCCCACTCGGCGAGGGTCGGACCGGCGGCCACCGTCCCCCCCTTACAGCCCGGCCACGAGCGCCGGGAGGTCGGCGAGGCGCACGAGGGTCGCATCGGGGGCCGGCGCCTCGCGGCCGTCCGGCCAGCGATGCGGCGGCAACGCCCAGGCGGCCCACTCGGGCGACCGCGCCGGCGTGAAGTGCACGACCCGCAGGCCGGCGTTCCGCCCGCCGAGGACGTCGAGGACCGGGTCGTCGCCCACGTGCACGACCTCTCGGGGCGCGAGCCCGCCGAGGTCGCCGAGCGTCCGCTCGAAGATCGCCGCGCCCGGCTTGGACGCCTCGACCTCGTCGGAGAAGGTCAGCACGTCGAAGTGCCGGAGGAGGTCGGCGCGGTCGAGCACGCGGCGAAGCGACCGGCCCGGCGAGCGCCCGGTGTTCGAGACGAGGGCCACGCGATAGCCGGCCGCCTTGAGGGCCGGCAGCAGGGCCTGCGCGCCGTCGACGAGCCGGGGCGGGATGTCGACGATCACGTCGGCGTAGTGCGCCACGACCGCCTCGAACGCGTCGGGCGGGAGCGCGGCCGGCAGCGCCGGGTCGAGGCACTCGAGGAGGGTGGCCACCTGCCGGTGGATCGGCAGGTCGAGGTGCTGCGCCTGCACCGCCTGCATGGTGCGACCGCAGGCCGAGTAGGCCACCTCGAGGGCGCTCCGCTCGACGGGGTGGCCCGCGTCGGCCAGCGTGGCGAGGATTCCCTCGAAGCGGCGTGCGGTCCGCACGGCCTCCATCTCGGGCGTGTCCCAGAGGAGCGTGTTCCAGAGGTCGAGGCAGACGGCTCGGATCATGGCGCGGGGATTGTAGCGAGCCGCGCGATCAACGCCGGATCGGGCGCGACGACGACGCTGCGGTGGCCGCCGCCGAGCGTGACGAGGCCCGGACGGGCGCCCCGCGGCTTCCTGACCGCCGAGGCGGGCGCGACGTGGACCGACACCTTGCCGGCCGCGCGAGCCTTGCTGTAGTACGCGGCGACGGCCGCGGCCTCGAGGACGCTCCGCTCGGGGATCTCGCCGCGGCCGGCGCGCCGTATGAGCACGTGGGCGCCCGGGTAGCCGTCGGCGTGCAGCCAGAGGTCGTCGGGACGGGCCAGGCGCGTCGAGACGTAGTCGTTCGAGACGTTGGTCTTGCCGGCGACGACCTCGTAGCCGTCGGACGTTCGGAAGCGCCTCACCGGCGGCTCGGCGCTCGCACGCCCCGGACGGCCGGCCTGCGCTCCGGCCCCTGCGCGGGGCCCCCGCGGAGCCTTCGGTTCCGTGGGGTGCGCGTGGCGGGCGGTCGCTCTCCCCGGGCCCCGGCCGCCGGCGGCCGGCGGGGACGCGAGCGGCGACTGTTCCTCGATCTCCGCCTCGATCGCGTCGAGGTCGTCGGCCGAGTCGGCGGCGTCGAGGGTGAAGAGCGTCGCGTCGAGCCAGGCCAGCTCGGCCTCGGTGTCGGCGCGCCGGGCGGCCACGGCGTCGGCGCCGCGCTCCGCCTTGCGAGCCCGCGCGTAGAGCGCCTCGATGTTGGCCTGCGGGTCGAGGGCGGGGTCGAGCGGGACGGTGATCTCGCGCCCCTCGGGGTCGAAGAGGTCGACGACCCGCGCCTCCCGCTGCCCGCGGGCCAGGCGGTGACGCTGCGCGGCGAGGAGGTCGGCCAGGCGGCGCGCCGCGCTCGCCGCCTCCAGGTTCGCGCGGTCCCGATCGAGCGCCGCCAGCCGCCGGACGAGCCGATCGCGCGCCTTGAGGAGGCGGGCCCGCAGCGGGGCGGCCCGCCGGGCGAGCCGCTCCTCCGGCGATGCGGCCCAGCGCTCGACGGCGGCCGAGGGAGAGGCGAACCGCTCCGTCTCGACGTCGGGCGCCCCCTCGAGGTGGGCGAGAGGCGCCATCGCGAGCAGCGGCGCCGCCCCCTGGCGCCGGTAGACGCGCGGTTCGAACCGCCCCTCGGCCAGGCGCGCCGCCAGCGCCTCGGCGGCCGCCGCCAGGCGGGCGGGGTTGCCGGCCGCCGCAGCCGCCAGGTGCGCGACGAGCGCCGGCGTGACGCCGGCCACCGTCCGGCCGAGCGGCGCCGGGTCGGTCTCGCCGCGCGCCCGGAGCGCGGCGACGGCCTGCGGCAGCTCGGCGAACGGGCGCCTCGAGCCGGGCGGCGGCGGGACGTAGGGCGTGCCCGGCGCGAGCGTGCGGCCGCCGGCCGCCGCGGTGCGCCGCAGCGCCTCCCGCACCCGCCCGTCCGCTCCCACCGCGACCACCTGCGCCTGGGCGCCGAGGAGTTCGACGACCAGGTCGAGCCGCTCTCCGTCGTCGCCGGGGCGCGCGAGCCGGAGCGTCACGACGCGGTCCGCCTCGGCGTGCCGCACCTCGAGGAGCCGCATCCCCCGGGTGTGCGCCCGCAGGAAGGCGGCGAAGCGAGGAGGACCGCCGTGGGGCGGAGGCAGCTCGCGGAGGGCGGAGGCGGCGAGCGCGGTCAGGTGGAGCCGCGGGGCGTCGGGCTCGGCCGAGACGACGAGGCGCCGCTCGCCCCGGCCCCCGGCCCACCACTCGAGGACCAGCGTCTCCGGCGCGGTCTGCACGACCCGGGAGAGAATCGCCCCCCGCACGGCCTCGTCGACCTCCCGGGCGACCGCGACGACGGCGAGGAGGTCCATGGCCGCATGCTAGCTCGGCCCCTCGCGCGGCCGGAAACTTCGAGGATCACCTCGCTCCTCCTTGACGGCGCGCGAGACGGGACCGTATAGTACCGGCCAACTCCGAGCCCACCCAACGCGGTCACGGAAGGGCGCTCTTGCAGATCGATCTCCCGAAGCTCGACAAGCGAGTCGTCATCAAGGGCTACCGCACCGGCATCGGCATCTTCTTCGACGAGGACGGACCCTTCGCCGACCTGCTCGTCGACCTCGCGCAAAGCCTCGAGCGGTCGAACGCGTTCTTCAACGGGGCCCCGGTCACGCTCCACATCGGGCGCCGGGAACTCGGCTCGCGCGACTTCATGGCGCTGCGCGACCTCCTGGTCGAGCGGCACCGGCTCATGATCGCGCAGGTGCACGCCGACCTGCCCGGGACCCGAACGGCGGCGGAGCGGCTCGGGCTCAAGGTCAGCGGGACGCCGGGAGGGTACCGTGCGGCCGACGCCGCCCCGGCGCCGGGCGGCCCGGAGGTGCGGGTCGTGCCGGGGGGGCGCGACCTCGCCCGCCAGGTGGAGCCGCCGCGCGAGCCGGCGGCCAGGGGCGAGCCGGCGCGATCGGCCGAGCGCGCGGAGCCGAGCGGGGGCGCGAGCCCGGTCGCCGACACCCTCACGGTGCGCCAGACCCTGCGCAGCGGGCAGCGCATCGAGTTCCCGGGCCACGTCCTGGTCCTCGGGGACGTCAACTCCGGGGCGGAGATCGTGGCGGGGGGCGACATCGTGGTCTTCGGGGCGCTCCGCGGCCTCGCGCACGCCGGGGCCTCCGGCGATCGGACCGCGGTCATCGTGGCGCTCGGCATCCAGCCGCCCCAGCTGCGGATCGGCCCGGTCATCTCCCGGGGGAGCGAGAGCCCGGCCCGGCGCGACGCCAGGGAACCCCAGACGCCGGAGATCGCCCGCGTGGAGGGCGACACGATCGTGGTGGAGGCCTTCCGCGGCCGCCTCTAGGCGCCGCGAGGGGAAGGAGATTCGATGGCGAACGATACGGACGCGGCCGTGAAGGGGCCCGAGACCGCGAACGGCAACGGGCACGGGGCCTCGCCCTCGCGGCCGGGCGAGAAGAAGGTCTTCGTCGTGACGTCCGGGAAGGGCGGCGTCGGCAAGACGACGACCACGGCCAACCTCGGCATGGCCCTCGCCGTGCGCGGCCGGAAGGTCTGCGTGATCGACGCGGACATCGGCCTGCGCAACCTCGACGTCATCATGGGGCTGGAGAACCGGATCGTCTTCACCCTCGTCGACGTGATCCAGGGCAAGTGCCACTACCGCAAGGGGCTCATCAAGGACCGGCGGGCGCAGACGCTCCACCTCTTGCCCGCGTCGCAGACCGACGAGAAGGACGCGGTCTCGCCGGCGCAGATGAAGGCGCTCCTCGACGAGATGCGCGAGGAGTTCGATTACGTGCTCATCGACTGCCCGGCGGGCATCGAGCAGGGGTTCCGCAACTCCATCGCCGGAGCGGACGAGGCGCTCGTGGTCACGACGCCGGAGGTCGCGGCCATCCGCGACGCCGACCGGGTCATCGGGCTCCTCCAGGCGGAGGGGGTCGGCGCGCGGCTGATCATCAACCGGATCTCGCCGGAAATGGTGCGGCGCGGCGACATGCTCGGGCAGCAGGACGTCCTCGACATCCTCGCCATCGACCTGCTCGGCATCGTGCCGCTCGACGAACAGGTCATCATCGCGACGAACAACGGCGTCCCGGCGGTCCTCCAGGACGCGTCGCGGGCCGGACAGGCCTTCAACCGGATCGCCAGGCGGCTCGAAGGGGAGGACGTCCCCATCCAGTCGCTCGACCCCGCAGGCTTCCTGGCCCGGCTCGGGCGGAAGCTGCGGCTCGCTTAAGAGGCGTCTCATGCCCCGACGGGCGAAAGCGAGGCGGCGGTGCTCGACGATTTCATGAACCGTATCAACGGCTTCTGGAGGCGAGGCGTCGGCGGCGGTAGCGGCAAGGTCGCCAAGAGCCGCCTCCAGGTCGTGCTGGTCCACGACCGGGTGGGGGTCTCGCCGAGGGTGCTGGCGAACTTCCGCAAGGACCTCGTCGGCGTCATCGGCAAGTACTTCGAGATCGACGGCAACGCGCTCGAGATCGACGTCCGGCAGGTCGAGGACTACCACGCGCTCCTGGTGAACACGCCGATCATCCGGACCAAGGCTGCGGCGCGCTAGCAGCGGCGCACCCGGTCGCCGGCCTGGCGCCTAGACCCCCTGGCGCTCGAGGCGGAGGAGGCGCCGGCAGTGTGGGCATTTCGCCACGGTCGTGTCCACCGGCGCCTGGCAGTGCGGACACGGACGCTGCCGTACCCGCGAGGGGGCCGGCTTGAGCGGCAAGGCCTGGGCGAGCCCTTCTCTCAGCCTGGCAAGGGCGTGATTGACGACCGACCGGCCTACCGTGGGAAAGCGACGGGTCAACGCTGATCCCTCCCCGCGAGCATCGTAGCGACATGGCTCTCGCCCTGGCAACAGGGTGAACAGGCCCGAATTATCGGACCTACACCACCCCCTGTCACCTGACCAGGTGTTTCGGCTTGACGGCGTCGCGCATCTGTAATAACTACAAGTTGGGAGTCGATACAAGATCGTAGCGATTTCAGGTGGAGCGTCCAGGCGGATGAGCAGCCACGACCTCGCGCGTGTCGAGCGGAAGCTCAGGGCGAGCGGCTTCAAGGTGACGCCGCAGCGGCTCGCCGTGGCCCGCGCCGTGCTCGGCAGCCAGGAGCATCCCACGGCGGACGACATCTTCCGGGCCGTGCGGCGCGACTTCCCGAGCATGTCGCTCACGACCGTGTATCACACGCTCGACACCCTCAGGGCGCTCGGCGAGGTGACCGAGCTACGCGCGGGCGAGGCGGTGCGCTTCGACCCGAACCACGAGCCGCACCACCACCTCGTGTGCGTCGGCTGCCGGCGCATCGTCGACATCGATCGCGGCGCCGCTCCGGTCCCGATCCCGCCGTCGGTCGCGGCCGAGTACGAGATCCTCGACTACCACGTCCAGTTCACCGGATACTGCACCACCTGCCGGCCACGGCAGGACACCCAAGCTGGAGGTCCACGATGAGCAAGAGCCTCAAGGGCACCAAGACGCTCGAGAACCTCAAGGAGGGCTTTGCCGGCGAGTCGCAGGCGAACCGGCGCTACCTCTACTTCGCGCGCAAGGCCGACATCGAAGGCTACCCCGATGTCGCCGGTGTCTTCCGCGACACGGCCGAGGGTGAGACCGGTCACGCCTTCGGTCACTTCGAGTACATGGAGGAGGTCGGCGACCCGGCGACGGGCGAGCCGGTGGGCGACACCGCGCTGAACCTCAAGTCGGCCATCGCCGGCGAGACCTACGAGTACACGAAGATGTACCCGGGCTTCGCCAAGACCGCCCGCGAGGAAGGGTTCAACGAGATCGCCGAGTGGTTCGAGACGCTGGCGCGCGCCGAGAAGTCGCACGCGGGCCGCTTCGCGAAGGCGCTCGAGTCGATCCAGTAACGCAGCATCAGCTCGGGCGGGACGGGGGGGCGCCCGTCCCGCCCCGTGCGGGAGCGTCATGGCTTCGGGCATCCAGCTCGTCCCCTCGCAACCGGTCGACTTCGACGTGCGCCAGCCGGCCTTCTACGACCCGGCGGCGCTCAAGGCGGAGATCGATCGGCAGTTCACGGTCTGCGAGGGCTGCCGCATGTGCATCAACTACTGCGACAGCTTCCGCACGATGCTCCGTCGCTTCGACGAGCACGAGCAGGACGTGACGGCCCTCTCGCTCGACGAGCGGCGGGAGATCGTCGACCTCTGCTTCCAGTGCAAGCTCTGCTACATCAACTGCCCCTACATCCCGCCCCATCAGTACGCGCTCGACATCCCGCGGCTGTTCCTGCGGGCGAAGGCCGTCGAGGCCAGGCGGTCGGGGCTCGGTCTGCGCGAGCGCCTGCTCGCGCGGGTCGACCTCGTGGGGCGGCTCTCGTCCCTCGCCGCGCCGCTCGTGAACGCGCTGAACCGGTTCGCGCCGAATCGGCTCGTGCTCGAGAAGGTGCTCGGCGTGCACCGGGACCGCAAGCTGCCGCCCTTTGCCGGCGAGACCTTCGCCGCGTGGTGGCGGGCGCGCGAGAGGAGCGCGCGATGAGCGATCGTCCGACCTCGGGGCGCGTGGCCTTCTTCTACACCTGCTCCGTCAACTACAACGTTCCCGAGGTGGGGCGTGCGTGCGTCGAGGTGCTCGAGAAGAACGGGATCGAGGTGACGGTCCCCGAGCAGAAGTGCTGCGGGATGCCGTTCCTCGACTCGGGCGACATGGCGGGCATGCAGGCGAACCTCCGCTACAACGTGGCGCGCCTGCTGCCGCTCGTTCGCCAGGGCTACGACATCGTGACGCCGGGCCCGTCCTGCTCGCTCATGCTGAAGCAGGAGTACCCGGGGTTCGTCCCGGGCGACGACACCCGCGAGGTGGCCGCGGGCACGTACGACGTGTGCGAGTACCTCGTGAAGCGCAAGGCAGAGGGCCGGCTCGTCACGGAGTTCGCCCGCTCGCTGGGCACGGTGGTGTACCACCACGCCTGCCACCTCCGCGCGCAGCGCATGGGCCCCAAGGCGGTGCAGCTCCTCCGCCTCGTGCCCGGCACGAAGGTCCAGATGGTCGAGGCCTGCTCGGGCCACGACGGGACCTGGGGCATGAAGACCGAGTATTTCCAGCTCTCGCTCAAGCAGGGCGAGAAGCTCTTCCGCGGCATGCAGAAGCCGGACGCCGACTTCGCCGTCTCCGACTGCCCGCTGGCCGCGCGGCAGATCTGGCAGGGGACCGACCTCGCGGTCGTCCATCCGATCCTGCTCCTCCACCACGCGTACGGCCTGGGGGAGGGGCTGGTCAGCCGGCGACGTGCAGCCATGACCGTCTGAGATGCCGGCGCGGAGGTCGGCGCCGAGCCGTTGGAGAGGCCGGCGCGAGCCGGCCGGAGCGGAGGCCGGCGCCGAGCCGTTGGAGGAAACCGACATGCAGAAGCTGACCCTCACCGACATCACGCCGCCCGTGGAGTACGAGCCCAGGCGGGCCGCCTTCCGCGCCATGATCATCGAGCACAAGAAGCCCCGCCGGGTGCCGGTGGGCGACCGCGTGACGTTCGTCTTCGAGGACCGGCAGACGATCCGGTTCCAGATCCAGGAGATGTGCCGGGTCGAGCGGATCACCGAGCCGGAGAAGATCGCCGAGGAGGTGGCCGTCTACAACGACCTCATCCCGGACACCGGCGAGCTGGTGGCGACGATGTTCGTGGAGGTCGCCGAGGCGTCGCAGATCGCGCCGGTCCTGAACGCGCTCGTCGGGCTGCGCGACATGGTCGTCCTCGAGGCGGGGAGCGAGCGGATCAGGGCCGAGACCGTTGCCAACCACGGCGCCGACGACCGCCTGGCGGCGGTCGAGTACCTCAAGTTCCGCCTCACCCCGGCGGCAGTGGCAGCGCTCCGGTCGGGCGCCGAGGCGGCGCTCGTCACGGAGCACCCCCGCTACACGCACCGCACGGCGTTGTCGGCCGCGACGCGCCGCGCGCTCCTCGAGGACCTCTCGGACGCGCCGGCCGCGCTAGCATGAGAGCTTTGCCAGGGATGGCCAACCAGATACCCCTCGGAGGACCAGCATGGCGCTACCTGTGACGTCCAAGGCGTACAAGCCTCGCGAGTTCAAGCTGAGCGGCCTCAAGGGCATCTCCGATCAGACGCTCGAGATGCACTTCGGCCTCTACAAGGGGTACGTGAACAACACGAACCTCCTCACCGAGCAACTCTGCGAGCTGTTCGAGAAAGGGCAGGCGTCGGGCACCAACCCGGCCTATGCCGAGATCACCCGCCGGCTCGGCTTCGAGTACAGCGGGATGATCCTGCACGAGTACTACTTCGAGAACATGAAGAAGGACGGGACCGGCCTGCCGAACGCGTCGTCGAAGACGGCCGCCGCGATCAACGCCACCTTCGGCTCGCTCGACAACTGGATGAAGGACTTCAAAGCCGTCGGCGCCATGCGCGGGGTCGGCTGGGCAATCCTCTTCCACGACCCGGTGACGGGCCGCGTGACGAACCAGTGGGTCACGCTGCACCAGGACGGCGTGCCGGTGTCCTTCAAGCCGCTCCTCGTCATGGACGTCTGGGAGCACGCCTTCCTCCTCGACTACAAGCCGGCCGAGCGGGGCAAGTACATCGAGGCCTTCTTCCAGAACATCGACTGGGACGCGGTCGAGAAGCGCGTCGTCGAGGCCGCGGCCGTCCGTCCGGTCGGGGCGTAGCTGCAACCGGGGGGTCGGGCCTTTCCGTTTTCCGCGCACGCCGCGGAGGACGGGGCGGCCCGACCCCGGCCCGGCGCCGTGCAGAACCGGCGCCGGCCCGTTCGCGCCGCCGTCCGCTCGCCACGGCCGGACCTCCGTGATGATCTGATCGGGTCCGGAGCGGCGAAGGCCGCCTCTCCTCGCACGCTCCCCGCCGGTTCTACGCTCCCCGCCGGTTCGTCGTCCGACAGCGCCCCCAGTTCCCTTCCGTAACCGCCGGTCGCAGCCTCGTACCCCGGCCTGCCGGAGACCTCCGCCAGCCGGCCGGCGACCCCGCTGTATGCCGGCCGCTTGGCGCCCCCCGCGTGCGCTCGCTCACGGCCCGATCGCCCGGGCATGTCGACTGCAAGAGGGCTTGGTCGTCCGGCCCACGGGGCGCCGGAACGGGGGAGGGGATGCGCACGAGGTCCTGGAGGGCGCAGGCGGCGGCCGCCGCCGTGGCGGCGCTCCTGACCGCGGCGTGCGGCGGCGCGGCCGGGGATGCGGAGACGCCGTCGGCGTCCGGCCGGGCGCCGGAGGAGGAGCCGGGCCGTCCCGGCGACCCCGACTCGCTCGAGACCTTCAAGATCCTGCACTGGAACGTGCAGAGCGGCTTCGGCAAGGCCGGCTGGACGGGGGGCGACGCCGGCTTCACACCCGGCTCGAACTGCAAGAGCAACGCCTGGGGCGACGGGCGCGGCCCCCTCGCCGAGGCGCTGCTCGCGACCGCCGGGCACGACCCGAGCGTCGTCGCGGTCACGCTCAACGAGGCGTGGACGTGCGCCACGCCGCGACGCGTCAGGACGCTCCTCGGCTTCGCCGCCGTCGCGCCCGACACCGCCACCGGCGAGGTGGGCGGCGTCGGCATCGTCGCCCGTCACGGCCTTGCCGGCCCGCCGGAGGTCGTGGCGCTGCCGCGGTGCTCGGACGACGCGGAGCCTCGCCACGTCGTCAGGGCCCCGGTCTTCGCCGATGCGGCCCGGCGGCGGGTCGTACAGGTCTTCGCCACGCACTGGACCGGCTGCACCGCCGAGGCGGAGGCGACGGTCCGCCTGATGGAGCCGTACGCGTCCACGCCCCGCATCCTGGCGGGCGACCTCAACGTGAAGGACGCGTCGGCGGCGCCGGTCGCCAGGCTCGCGGCGGCCCGGTACGCCGACGCGTGGGTGGTGCGCCACGGCGCGGCCGGCGGCCCGACCGCCACCTGGAACAGCCGGTACGGCTCCCCCAGGGGGAGCCTCTACAAGCGGATCGACTACGCCTTCTCCAGCGCGCTCGCCGTCCGGTCGGTGTCCCGCGTGAACGCGAGCGGCGAGCCGGGCGAGGCGAAGGTGGCCGATCACGCCGGGCTCGTCGTCGAGTACGCCCACCGGGACCGCGAGGGTTCGGATCCGTAACCCGGAGACACAGCCCTGCACCTCCATCGGGACCGCCGGCGGCGCCGGCCGGGAGAGGCCGAACGATCCGCGCGGCAACTTGCGGCCCCGGGGGTGCGACGACTCACGGATCGAGCGCATGGGCATGTCGACTGCAAGAGGGCTTGCTCGCCCGGCGCGCGATGCGCCCACGTCAACGGGAGGGAACGACATCGATGAAGAGGACGCACGGGTCGGTGGCACGAGGCGCGTTCGCCGTGACCGCGCTCGTGATGCTGCTCGGGGCGAGCGACGCCTTCGCCTCGTTCAAGATCGCGCACTGGAACGTGCAGAGCGGCTTCGGCAAGGGGGGCTGGGCGGGGGGCAACGCCGGCTTCACGCCCGGCTCGGATTGCAGCCGCAACGCCTGGGGCAACGGCAGCGGCCCGCTCGCCAGGACGCTCGTCTCCAGGGTGAAGGACGACAAGGCCGTCGTCGCCCTCACCGTCAACGAGGCGTGGACCTGCGCGACGCCGTCGCGGATCCGTTCACTGCTCGGCTTCGCGGCGGCGACGAAGGAGGTGAACGGCGTCGCGATCATCGCCCGTCACGGCTTCGCCGGGAACAGCGAGGTCGTGGCCCTGCCGAAGTGCTCGGGCGGCGCCGAGCAGCGATACGTCGTGCGCGCGCCGGTCTACACCGACTCGGCTCGCAGCAAGGTGGTGCAGGTCTTCGCCACGCACTGGACCGGCTGCGCGGCCGAGGGGAAGGCCACGGTCGAGTTCCTGCAGCGCTACGCCTACCAGCCGCGCAGCCTGACGGGCGACCTCAACGTCAAGAGCGTGTCGGACGCGCCGATCGCGGCGATCACGGCCAAGAACTGGACCGACGCGTGGTCGAAGCTCCACGGCAAGTCGGGCGGCCAGACCGCCACGTGGAACAACTCGTACGGGTCGCCCAGGGGCAACCTCTACAAGCGGATCGACTACGCGCTCTTCAAGACGCTGAAGGTGCGCTCGATCTCCCGCTTCAACCACACGGGCGAGCCCGGCGCCGCCAAGATGGCCGACCACGCGGGGATCGTCGTCGAGTATGACGACTAGGCCCGTCCTGCTCGGGCTGATCGGCGCGGTCGCGCTCGCGCCCTGCGCGGCGGCGGCGGCCGCGCCGATCCACGTCGAGCTTCAGGGCGGCCGGTGGTCCCCCGGCGGCCCGGAGCTGGTCCGCGTGCGGGCGGACGGCCGTCCCGTGGCGGCGGTGCTCGCGGCGGTCGAGCGGGCGACCGGCGTGACGATCGACGCGCTGCCGCCCGACGTCGCGGCGGCGCCGGTCACGATCGACGTCGGCCCGCTCCCGCTCGACCGCCTCGTGCGGCAGCTCGTCCGCCCGCACGGGCTCGCCGCGATCTACGACCACGGCGGGCGCCTCGCCCGCCTCGTCGTCGTGCCGACCGACGTGGAGACGCCCGGCGAGGCGTGGCAGGTCGGCGCGCGAGCGCCGGCCGAGGCAAGCAGCCGCGAGCCGTCGATGCGCGAGCCGTCGATGCAAGCCCGCGTCGACGGCACCTGGTGGCGCCTGGAGGACATCGGCCCGGAGGCGCCGCCGGCCAGGCGCGAGGCGGCGCTCCTCGCCCTGGGGGGCGCGCTCGACGACCCGGACGCCGTGGCGCTCCTCGAGGCGGCGGCCGACGGCCGCGCCGGGCTCGCGGAGGACGACCCGGCGCGACGCCTCGCGCGCCGCATCCTCGCGGTCCGTCCGGGCGTCGGCGACGAGGACGAGGCGGAGCCGAGCGAGGGCTAGGCCCCGCGCGCGGCCTGGAGGGCGGGCGCCGCGGCCGCGGCGAGCGCGCGGGCGAGGAGGAGGCCGGCGGGGC
>DASVDK010000091.1:0-9717 GCA_036381125.1 Thermodesulfobacteriota bacterium
GTACCAGCCGAGGCCCGGCGACGCCTGGACCTATCACGCCGACCTCGCCACCCGCTACGACTGGCTCTGGTTCCTCGTCTGGCCCGCGAGCGTCGTGGCCGCGCTGGCGCGGCCGCGGGCCGGGCTCTTCGTGGCCTGCGCCTTCTGGGTGCCGTTCGCCGCCCTCTCGGTGGTGGTGGCCACCAAGCAGCCGCGATACGCGGTGCACCTCCTCCCGTTCGCATGGCTGCTCCTCGGCACCGCCGCCGAGGTTGCCTGGCCCCGGGTGCGCGCGGTCGTCCTCGCGCAGGGCCGACGCCTCGTCCCCGATCGGCTCGAGGCGGCGGCCTGGCTGCCGCCGGCCCTCCTCGCCGCGGTGCTCGCGCTCGCGCTCGCGCCGCCCCTGTGGGCGACGCCGGCGGTCGTCGACGCCCTGCGCCGCCACACGGAGACGACCGGCCGATTCACGACGGGGCACTACCAGGAGTGGCGGGACCTCGCCGCGCGGCTCGAGCCTCGCCTGCCCGCCGACGCGCGGATCGTCTCCACCACGTGGCACGCGCCCATCTACTACCTGCACCGCCCGACGAACCACCTCCTCCCCGCCTTCCGCGAGCGCGGGGAGGGGGACTGGGAGACGCCGGAGCGGGATCCCCGTCCACAGGTGCAGACCGCGGAGGACCTCGATCGGCTCCTCGCGACGGGACACGCCATCTGGGTGATCACCCGGCGGTCGAGCTGGGAACGGCCCGGCTATCTCGACGCCGGCTTCAAGCGCGCCGTGGAGGCGCGGTGCCTCCGGCGGGCGCTGCCGCAACGCTCGAGCTTCGTCGCGTTCGACTGCGGCCGGCGCCCGGACGGTATCCGACGGGAGGAGCGCGACGCCGCTCCGTCCGATGCCTCGTGATCCGGGTGACGTGGGCGGCTCACGCAGCCGGTCCTTGGTTCGCCGCTTGCACCGGGCGCGCGATCGTCACGCCCGGAGATCCGAACATGGCGCCAGCGGTCACGCGTCGTCTCGTTCGTTTCCCCCCGTTCGTCCTCGCCGGTCTCGTCGCCCTCGCCGGATGCGGCGACCAGACGGAGACGCTCGCCGGCGCCGGCAGCGACCCGCCGTTCCGTGATCGTTCGCTCGGCGGCGTGTCCGACGTCGAGGACGAGATCACCGCGCCGCTGCAGACGTCGGCCGAGGCGGAGGTCGAGGCCGCGCCGCTGCCGCCCCCGGCCGACCCCGACGACCTCGAGGCGGCCGCCGCCCGTGCCGAGACCCTCGTGGCCGACCCGGAGGAGCGGGTGCGCGAGCCGACGACGGCGCCCACGCCGGCGCCGCCCGCGGCCCGGCCGTCCGCCGACGGGACGCTCGACCGGCTCTGCTTCTCGCCGAAGGAGGACTGCCTGAACCTGCTCCTCTCCTACCTCCAGGCGGAGACGGAGGGGATCGACATCGCCATCTACCACCTGTACGACAGCCGGATCTCGGAGATCCTCATCCGGAAGCACGGGGCCGGGGTACCGGTTCGCGTACTGGCCGACCGCCACGCGTACACCGTCAAGGCCTCGCACCGGCGCGAGATGAACAGGCTCGCGGCAGGCGGGGTGCCGGTGCGGACGAACCGCTTCCGGGGGATCATCCACCACAAGATGACGATCCTCCACGGTCTCGGGCTCGTCGAGCAGGGCTCGATGAACTACACGTCCATCGCGAGCCGCAAGGTGGCCGGCGCGAACGGCCGGCCGGAGTGGAACGAGGAGCTGGCGTTCTTCACGACGAACCGGCGCGTCCTCGCGCGCTACCGGGAGCGCTTCGACCGCGCCTGGGCCAACACGGGCGGCGGCCAGAAGGCGTACCTGGTCTTCCGTCCCGACATGGCGCTGCCGACGTTCGACGAGGCGGAGGCCCGCAAGCCGGTCACCTGCTACGAGAATCCGAGCCCTGGCCCGAGGCCGTTGCGGGAGGATCCGCTGCTGTCGGTCTGCTTCGGCGGCGATCAGCAGTGCAACAAGGACGTGGTCGGTCCGCTCGTCGCGGACGAGAACCGGCGCCTCGACGTGATCGCCTTCCGGCTCACGGTCGGCTCGGTCACCGGCCCGATCCTCGAGCGGGCGCGGGCGGGAGTGTCGGTGCGCCTGATCTTCGAGCGATCGCAGTATGCCCACCCGAGCTACCCGAGCATGACGGCGTTCCTGAACGCGCTCCACGAGATCGGCCGGGCGACGGGGGAGGTGGCGATCAGGGCGACCGCGCACCAGGGTTTCATGCACATGAAGTCCGTCATCACGTCGAAGGCGGCGACCTGGGGCTCGGGCAACTACACCACGACGTCGTCCAGGCACGTGCGCGGTTGCCAGAGCCTCTACTACCAGGCGGAGGACATGATCGTCGCGAAGGACGGGTCCCTCGTCGACCGGATGCGGGCCCGCTTCGACGAGATGTGGGAGAGCCGCGACTTCGCCGACTGGGAGCCGTCCGGGGGGGCCGAGGAGTGAACGAGCCGCGCTATCGCGTCTCGGGGAAGGTCCAGCGGGAGTTGCAGAGGTAGTTGATCGCGGTGCCCGGGAGGATGCCGATCGCCTGCGCGACCGTCGGCGGGATGCCCGGGACCAGGCGGGAGAGCAGGACGAAGGCCGCGTAGCTCGCCAGGAGGGCCAGCAGCGCGACGGACTTGAACTTGAGCCCCCTGACCCAGAGGGAGTCCGATCGAGGGCGGTCGGCGAAGGTCCACGTCTCGTGGAGGACGAAGTTCGAGAGGATCGACGCCTCGATGGCGATCGGCGAGGCGAGATACTTGTTGAGGCCGGCCGCCAGGAGGAGCGCGAGCGTGCCGAGGTTCACGACCGCGCCGACCGCGCCGACGGCGAGGAAGCGCGCCAGGCGCGGCGTCATCGACCCGTCGTGCCGACCGGGGCCGGGCCCGCCGCCGCGGGCCTCTGGGCCGCCGCCTCCCGCTCGTCGAAGCCGACCGCTTCGCGCACCAGGTAGAGCGGCCGCCCCTTCACCTCCGTGTAGATGCGCCCGATGTACTCGCCGATCACGCCGAGGGTGATGAGCTGGATGCCGCCGAGGAAGAGGATGACCACCATGAGGGACGCGTAGCCGGGTACGTCCGAGCCGTGCAGGAGCGTGCGGACGACGAGGAACGCGGCGAACAGGAAGGCGAAGAGCGACACGGCGAGCCCCACGTAGGTCCAGACTCGGAGCGGGACCGTGCTGAAGGAGGTGATGCCGTCGAGGGCGAAGTTCCAGAGGCGCCAGTAGTTCCAGGTCGTGCGCCCGGCGTGGCGCGGGGCGCGGTCGTAGAGGATCGCCGTCTGACGGAAGCCGACCCAGGCGAAGAGGCCCTTCATGAAGCGGGTGCGCTCGGGGAGGTTCCGGAGCGCCTCGACCACCCGGCGGTCCATGAGCCGGAAGTCGCCCGTGTTGCGGGGGATCGGGATCTCCGTCACCCGGTCGAGCACGCGGTAGAACGCGTTGGCCGTGAAGCGCTTGAGCCAGCTCTCGCCGCGGCGGGACCGGCGCGTGGCGTACACGACGTCGTAGCCCGACCGCCATGCGGCGACCAGCTCGGCGATGACCTCGGGCGGGTCCTGCAGGTCGGCGTCGATCGGCACGACGGCCTCGCCGCTCGCGTAGTCGATGCCGGCGGTGAGCGCCACCTCCTTGCCGAAGTTCCGGGCGAGGCTGAGGACCTTGAGGCTGGGCGTCCGGCGCCGCTGCGCGAGGAGCCGGGCGAGCGTGTCGTCCCGGCTGCCGTCGTTCACGCAGATGACCTCGTAGGACAGACCGAGCCGATCGAGGACCGGGATGATCCGGTCGACGAACCGGTCCACGTTCGCCGACTCGTTGTACATCGGCGCGACGACCGACAGCTCCACGCGGGGCATGGCAGACCTGGCCCTCCGGGTCGGTTGGCGAGCCTCTCGCCGCGACCAGCCCCTAGCTTAAACGATGCCAGACGGGCGGAGTAGGGCCTCGCCGGCCGCCGGCGAGGGCGGCGGGGACGGTGCCGCCGGAGCGTCGGGGGAGGCGGCGCCCGGCGCGCGGGTCAGTCGGCGGCGGGCGCTTCCTCGGCGAGCGCCGCCGCGTCCGGCGCGGCGGCCTGCGGGGCGGCCGCCTCCGGCGCGGCCTCGCCCGGCCGTTCGATCTCCGAGAGCACCTCCTCGGGCGATCGGCCGCGGCGCGCGCCGTGCTGGATGAGGTTGTACAGCTCGTTCACCGCCACGAACTGCGCGTAGTAGTTGCGCGACGCGTACTTGAAGCGGGGGCCGTTGTACGTGCGCACGATGACGTCCACGTCGGTCGTCCCCGTGCGCCTCACCGCGTTCTTGATCCCCGCGAGCCCGTGGTGGTAGGCCATGAGCGCCAGCGGCCAGGACCCGGTCTCCCGGTAGTTGTAGGAGAGGAGCTTGGCCGCCGCGATGGTCGAGGCCTTGACGTCGCGGCGGCGGTCCTGCTTCTTGTCGACGAGGTCGTAGAGGCGTGCGGTCGACTTGATGAACTGCCAGACCCCGACCGCGCGCGACTTGGACGACGCCTGCGGGTTGAAGCCGGACTCGACGAAGGGCAGCCGCGTCAGCTCGATCGGCAGGTTCCGCTCGCGGAAGATCCGTTCCATCTCGGGCAGGTAGCGCTCCGAGGCGTCGAGCGCCTCGAGGAACCGGTCGCGCATGCCGGCCTGGCCGTGGATGCGGCGCCCCGCCTCCCGGTACTTCTCCGGCCCGCCCGGCACGGCCTCGAGGAGCGCCTTCACGCGCGCCTCCTCGGAGGAGAGCCGCGTCGCCGGCGTCGCGGCGGCGAGGCGCGCGAGGATCGCGCGGTACTTCTCCCGCGCGCGGCGGACGGTCGCCCGGCGCGCCGCGAGGTAGCGCTTCCACTCGGCCGGCCGCGACGACATCTGGACGACCTCGTAGATCACGTTCATGTGCCGGGTGTCGTGCACGACGATGTCGTAGAGGCCCACCTGCGAGTAGATGAACTTCCAGAAGTCGACGCGCGTCCGGAGCTGACCGGGGACGGGGAAGCCCGGATCGAGCACCGCCATCGGGGTGTCCGGGAGGCCCTCGACGTCGACCTCCGCATTCTCCGGCGACGCGGCGACGCCCCACTCGGGCTCGGTCTGGCGGGGCGAGGCGGCCGGGTCCGGCGCGACCGTTCGATCGGCCTGCGACAGCGCCCCCGCCGGGTCGGGGCCCGCCTCGCGGTCGCCGTCGGCCTCCGGCTCCTCGACCGCCTCGGCGAGCGAGGCCGGCGTGACCTCGGCCTGCGGGGTCGCCTCCGCCGCGTCCGTCGGCTCGACCGCCGCGGCCGGCCGCGCCGCAATCCCGGGGGTCAGCGCCAGAGTGAGCAATGTCACAAGAGAGCCGCAAGCGGCCTTCGCGGCGGTGGAAATCGGGTGACGACGGGACATCCGGGCGGCCTCCCTTGGGACGATGCCGCCCGGGTTCTACGGATTGGTGGGGGGGCTGTCAAGCCATTTCTCGGGGCAGATGACCCCGACCGGGCAGGCCTGCCCGCCCGGCGATGCGGAGCCGCCGAACCACGCGCGATCGGCTGCCGCGTTACTCGGCGAGCCTGGACTCGTCGATGCTGATCTTCGCCTTTGCGCGGAGGTCCTCGACGTACTGCTCGACCGCGCGCTGTTGCCGCTCCTCCCGCAACTGCTCCGCGATGCGGTCCTTCACGTCGTCGAACGAGGCCTGCTCGGCGGGGCGCTTCTCCTCGAGCCTGATAATGTGGTAGCCGAATTGCGTCTTCACCACTGGCGACAGGTCGCCCGGCTTCTCGAGGCGGAAGGCCGCGTCGGCGAACGCCGGCACCATCCGATCCTTCGTGAAGAACCCGAGGTCGCCGCCCCGGCCGGCGCTCCCCTCGTCCTTCGAGGACGCCCTGGCCGCCTCGGCGAAGTCTCTGCCGCCCAGGATCTCCTCGCGCAGTTGCCTGGCCTGCGCCTCGGTGTCGACGAGGATGTGGCTCGCCCGCACCTGCTCCTGCGACTTGAGGAACTGGTCCCTGTGCGTGTCGTAGTACGCCCTGAGGTCGCTCTCGGGGACGTTCGCCGCCGCCCGGTCGGCCACCTGCTGGATCATCGCCACGATGGCCGCCTGCTCGGCGTACGCCTGGACCTGCGCCTTCACCGCCGGGTCGTCCGGCATGCCCTGCGCCCTGGCGCGCGCGTAGAGGAGCTTCGTCAGGATGAGGTTGTCGAGCACCTGCTTGCGGCCCTGCGGCGTGGCGGCCAGCGACCGGTACTGCTCGGGCAGCCGCGTGAGCGCCTCGTCGAGGTCCTTCCTCGTGACGACCTGACCGTCGACCGTGGCGATCACCACGTCGCCGGGCGCAGCCGAGCCGGCCGCGGAGGCGCCGGGAGCGGTCTGGCCCTTCGCGGGCTCGGACGGCGCGGCGGCGGCCGCCGCGGTGAAGGGGACGAGGGCAGCCGCAATCGCGAGCGCCGCGAGCGCGGCGCGAGGGGTCGAGCGCATGGCGATGGAGCCTCCGGGACGCGAAAAGGTCCATGCTCGCGCGCCGGGCGCCGAGCGTCAAGGCGCCTCACGGCGACGCACGGGCGAGGCGGCGGTCGAGCCCGCGGTACGTGAGGGCCTCGGCGTAGTGGCGCAGCGAGAGAGGCTCGTCGTCGAGCGCTGCGATGGTGCGCGCGACGGCGAGCACGCGCGTCTCGGCGCGCGCCGAGAGGCCGGTGCGTAGCAGGGCGGTCTCGAGCAGGCTCGACACGCCGGCCGGCAGGCGCGCGAGGTCGACCTCCGGCGGACGGCCGATGCGAGGCCCGGCTCGCCCGGCGAGCCGGGCCCGTGCCGCCTCGACGCGCGCGCGCACGTCGGCCGTCGCCTCGCCCGGCTCGGCAGCCAGCTCGGCGAGCGAGGGCGGCGACATGTAGACCTGCAGGTCGATGCGGTCGAGCAGGGGGCCCGACAGACGCGCGCGGTGCCCGGCCAGCCCCGCGGGCGTGCACGTGCAGACGCGGGCCTCCGCGCCGTAGTTGCCGCACGGGCAGGGGTTGCACGCTGCGACGAGCCGGAATCGGGCGGGGAACTCCACCGATCCGGTGCCGCGCACGAGGCGGATGCGCCCCTCCTCGAGCGGCTCGCGCAGTCCCTCGAGGACCCCTGGCTGGAACTCCGTCGCCTCGTCGAGGAAGAGGACGCCGTGATGCGCGAGCGTGATCTCGCCGGGACGAATGGCGCCGCTGCCGCCGCCGAGCAGGCCGGCCGCGGAGACGCTGTGGTGCGGGGCCCGGAAGGGGCGGCGCGTGACGAGGGGGCGCGACGGGCTCAGGAGGCCGGCCGCGGAGTAGACGGCCGACACCTCGAGCGCCTCCTCGGGGGTGAGCGGCGGGAGCAGCCCGGGGAGGCGGCGGGCCAGCATGGTCTTGCCGGAGCCGGGCGGGCCGATGAGGAGCAGGTCGTGGCCCCCCGCGGCGGCGATCTCGAGTGCGCGCCGGGCGAGCGGCTGCCCGCGGACGTCCGCGAGGTCCGGGGTGTCGCCGGTGTGTCCCTCGGCGGCCAGGCGGGCCGCGAGATCGCCGGTCACGACCGGCAGGGGTGGGCCGCCGGAGAGGTGGGCGACGGCCGCCCGCAGGGTTGGCGCCGCGCGAACGACGAGGCCGGGCACCGAGGCTGCCTCCGCCGCGACGGCGTCGGCGAGCCACATCTCGCCGACGCCCGCGCGCCGCGCGGCGAGCGCCGCCGGGAGACCGCCGGGCACCGGCCGCACCGCGCCGTCGAGGGCCAGCTCGCCGAGGAGGAGGGGGCCCGACGCGAGGGCGTCGGCCGGCAGCGTCCCGGTGGCCGCCAGGAGCGCCAGCGCGATGGCCAGGTCGAATCCGGCGCCGGCCTTGCGCTGGTCGGCCGGTGCCAGGTTGACGGTGATCCGGCGGGCCGGGAACTCGAGCCCCGCGTGCTTGATGGCCGCTCGGACGCGGTCGCGGCTCTCGCGGACGGCGGAGTCGGGGAGGCCGACGATGGAGAAGTAGGGCAGGCCGCCGCCGAGGTCCACCTCGACCTCGACCAGGCGCGCCGCGACCCCCACGAGGGTGGCCGTTCTCGCACGGGCGAGCATCGCGCCCGTGGGGAGCAGCCGGCATGCCGGGGCGAGCGTCCCTCGGATCAACGGGTTCCGGAACAGGGACCGGCGCGAGGGGTCCCGTTCCCGGTCGATGGTCCGGGCATCGCCCGGCGGCTAGACCCCGCCCCCGAAGCCGGGGTACTCGGCGTGCTCGTCGGCGTCGGGGTCGTCGCGCAGCTCCATCCGACCCCAGGCGTCCGAGAAGTCGTCCTCCACCAGGCTCGGGCGCTGGCGGCCGGGCGCCCCGGGTCTGCCGATCAGGTCGGCCCGGCGTATCCCCTCCCACGCGAACGTCCGGGTCACCCGCTCCGCGATCCGCTCGAGAACTCGCTCCAAGGTCCCTCGCCCCACGGATGCCCCCCTGGACACCTCCCGACGCGAGCGCCCGCTCGTTCGATGCACCTGTCGCCGATGCCGCCAAGGGAGCATGGAACATGCCAGCGCTGCCGCCCCGCGTGCCGCTCGCCCTGCTCCGGCAACGTTCCTATGGGGTCAGGTCTTTCCATTTTCCATGGGGTCAGGTCTTTCCATTTTCCAGACCGGCAAACGTTGGGGCCTGACCCCACTCGTTTGCCGGGGCGGCGGCCGACCCACCCCGCGCCTCGCCCCGCCGGGATCCGCCCTAGCGCGTCCTGCGGCGTTCGTCCTCGCGGACGCCGGTCGGCCTGTCGGCGCCCGGCAGGCCGAGGTCGCCCCCTTCGGCCGGGTCGCGCGACGTGCGCGCGATGTCGGCAGACTCCTCGGTCGAGTCGCACTCGCCGAACGCGTCCGGGTCGCTGCCGCGCGGGGGCCCCAACCCTCGTCCCGTGCCTTGCGCCCTGTCCCTGTCTCCCCTCACGGTGGCACCTCCGTTCCCATTGGTGGTCGGTCGAGGCGCCACGAAGAGGCACCGCATGTGCCACCGGGCGGCCAACACGACCGCACGCCGGACGGCCGCGCGGCGCGCCGGGCGACTCCACCCGCGGGCGCCTTTGACGAACGCGCAGGCGCCGGCGTACCGTGGAGGCGCAAGCCCCACACCCGGAGGGAGACCTGCATGCCGCCGCACGAGCCGGTCGTCGAGCGCCTGCGCGACCTCGTCGCGATCGAGAGCGTGAACCCCTTCATGGACGCCTCGGGCTCCGGCGAGGCGGGCGTCGCCGATTACCTCGCGACCACCTTCCGGCGTCTCGGCCTCGAGGTGGAGCGGCGCGAGGTCCATCCCGCAGCAGCCGGCCGCCCGGCCCGGGCGAACCTCGTCGCCAGACTGGCGGGACGGGAGCCCGGTCCGGGGCTCCTCCTCGAGGCCCACATGGACACGGTCCCGGCCGTCGCCGGCCAGGTCGACCCCTTCACGCCGCGGATCGCGGACGGCCGCCTCGCGGGCCGGGGCGCCTGCGACTGCAAGGGGGCGATGGCCGCGATGGTGGAGGCGCTCGCCCGCGTGGCGCAGGGCAGGGAGCGGCCCCGGCGGGAGGTCTGGTTCGTCGGCGCCGTGGACGAGGAGTACACCCACACCGGGATCGCCGCGCTCGTCGACGCCGGCGTCGCGGCCGCCGGGGCGGTGGTCGGGGAGCCGACCGACCTCGCGGTCGTCGTCGCGCACAAGGGGGTGCTCCGGTTCCGGCTCCACGTGTCCGGCAGGGCGGCCCACTCCTCCCGCCCCTCCGAGGGGGTCAACG
>DASVDK010000092.1:0-2789 GCA_036381125.1 Thermodesulfobacteriota bacterium
CGACTGGTAGAGCGGCCCCCAGACCAGCTTCACCAGGTCGTCGAAGATCAGGACGAACGCGAAGGTCAAGAGGAGCTGGAAGGCGACGTCGAGCTGGTAGACCCGTCTGAGGAATCCGACCTCCATCGCCCACCCGATGGCGACCACGAGGAGCGGGCCCACGAGGAGGGCGAGCCAGAAGTGGCCGCCGAGGAGGCCGAGGGCGAAGTAGGTGAGGTAGGCCCCCAGCATGTACAGGCTGCCGTGGGCGAAGTTGAGCACCCGCAGGACGCCGAAGATCAGCGAGAGCCCCGCGGCCACGAGCCAGAGGTACATCGCTTCGGTGAGGCCGACGAGGCCCTGGAAGACGTACGGCGCCATTATCCGCGGGGGCCCCCCTCGTCCCGACGGCACCCGGCCTCTCGGCCGGGTGCCCGACTCCCCCGCGCTCGGGCCGGGCTCGCGACACGCCTGCCTTCGGCAGGCTGCGCGTCATGCACGGCCCGAGCCTCGACGTGTCTCGGCAACCTTACCCCTCCACCGGCGGGAAGGGCGGGTTGCGGTAGTAGTCGCTGGCCGAGGCGACCTTGAGGTTCGTGAGGACCGGCATCGGGTACTTCGGGTCGTGGGTGATCTGCCCCCACGGCACCTCGTAGACCGCCTGGTGGTCCTCCTTCCGGATCACCGACCGGCCGGCCGGCCGGTCGAGCGTCATCCCCTCCATCACCGGGATCAGCTTGTCGGTGTCGATGGAGCCGGCCTGCTCCACGGCCCGCTTGATCATGTGGAGGGCCGCGTACGACGTCTCGGAGACGTAGTGCGGGTAGGTGTTCCACCGCTTCCGGAAGCGCTCGACGAACCGGCGGTTCGTCTCGGTCTCCGGGTACTGGAACCAGTAGCGCCCCGAGGCCCAGGTCCCCTCGGGGTACTCCTTGCCGAGCCCCTCGAGGACGTCCATGGCCGAGCCCATGGCGACCATCACCGCCTTCGTGCTGTCGAACACCCGGAAGAGCTTCGCCTGCTTGACGAGGGTGACCGCCTCGCCGCCCCACTCGGTGGAGAAGATCGCCTCGGGGGAGGACGCCATGACCTTGCTGATGTGGCTCGAGAAGTCCACCGTGCCGAACTTGGCGAAGCTCTCCGCCACGAACTCGACGTCCGGCTTGAGGCGCGTGAGCGTCGCCTTGAACATCTTCCACGACGTGTGGCCGTACTCGTAGTCGGGCGAGACGGTGGCCCAGCGCTTCACCGGGAAGTCCTTCGCGATGAAGGCCGAGGCGATGGCGTCCTGGTAGACCGGCACGCTCGTCCGGAAGAGCTGCTTCAGCCCCTTCTTGTAGACGAGCTCCTCGTTGTACTTCTCCGTGGCGCCGTGCGTCACGATGAGGATCTTGCCGAGCGACGGCATCACCTGCCCGACGGCGAGGGCGACCCCCGACGAGTCGATGCCGATGACGAAGTCGGCGCCCCACTGGTCGACGAAGTAGCGCGCGTTCCTGACGCCGACGTCCGGCTTGAGCTCGTCGTCCCGGAAGTCGAGCTCGATCTTGTTGCCGCCCACACCGCCCGCATCGTTGATCTCCTCCGCGGCAAGGATGGCGCCCTTCTTCATGAACTCGCCGTAGCCGCCGAGCGGGCCCGACATGATCCCCATGCCGCCGACCTTGATGGGACGCTTGAGGTTGATGGCCGGCGCGCCGATGACGCGGCCGGGGGCGAGGCTCGCGGCCAGCGCCGCGCCGGCGGCGGAGGCCTTGAGGAATCGACGACGGGTCGTCCGGGTTCCCTGTGCCATAGACGCACTCCTCTCAGGTGAGAGACAACCGTCGTTTGATCATCGGCCGAGGACCGGGGGCGTGTCAACCAGGGGAGCGTCTGGTCGCGGCCGGCGATCGCGGAGCCGCCCCGCCGATGCGCGCGGGTGGGGGCGCCGGCGGGGGTGCGCCCCGCCCACCGGGCCGCGAGGCCCTCGAGAGTCCGCGCCAACCCGGCTGCCGGACAAGATTAGCGCTCGGTCGCCCGAGTGGCGACGGCGACGTTGACAGGCAGGCGAGAGGCGTGGTTCGCTCTCGGGCCATGCGCCGCCGTCCGCTCGAGCGCCGCTTCTCCTGGTCGGTGAGCCGCGACCGGCTCTTTCGCGCCTGCCCACGCGCATACTGGTACCAGTACTACGGCTCCTGGGGGGGCTGGGAGGCGGACGCCTCGCCCGAGGTCCGCGAGCTGTACGTCCTCAAGCAGCTCTCGACGCGACACCAGTGGGTGGGGGCCTCGGTGCACGCCGCGATCGAGCAGGTGCTCGTGGCGCTGCGCAACGGCCGGCCGCTCTCCCGCGACGAGGCCTGCCGCCAGCTCACGTTCCGCATGCGCGGGGCGTTCGATGCGTCGCGCCGCGGCCGCTACTGGCGCGAGCCGAAGGCCGGCGGTCTCGTCGAGCACGAGTACCGCCTGCCCGTGAGCGACGAGGAGTGGCGGTCGCTCCACGAGGGGGCGGTGCGCGCCCTCTCGGCCGCCTTCGACCTGCCGCTCTTCGACCGTCTCGCCCGCCTGCGGCGGGACGACTGGCTCGCCATCGAGCTTCGGGACGCGTTCGAGGTGGACGGCGTTCCGGTCTGGTGCGTGCCGGACCTCGCCTTCCGCGAGGAGGGGCGGGTGGTGATCGTCGACTGGAAGACCGGCGCCCCGGAGGGGCCCGAGGTCGAGGCGGCCGTGCGCTTCCAGCTCGCCTGCTACGGCCTCTACGCGCGCGCCCGGCTGGCGGCCAGCCCGGACGCGCTGCGGCTCGGCGTCGCGTTCCTCGCCGTGCCGGAGTA
>DASVDK010000093.1:0-3858 GCA_036381125.1 Thermodesulfobacteriota bacterium
GACGAGCATGGCCTCCGGGTCGGCGGCCGACACGACGGTCCGCCCCCCCTCCGCCGCGCGCACGACGACGTTGCAGGGGAGGAGTAGCCCGACGTTCGGGTCGGACGTGAGGGCCCGGTGGGCGAGCGGCGGGTTGCAGGCCCCGAGGATGACGTACGGCGGGTGGTCGGCGCCGAGCTTCTCCTTCAACGTCTGCCGGACGTCGATCTCGGTGAGGACGCCGAAGCCCTCCGCCTTGAGCGCCGCCTTGACGCGCGGGACCGCCGCCTCGTACGGGTCGGCGAGCACCCTGGTCATGTCCAGGTGGGGGGACGCCCCGGTATCGGTCATGAGCCGTGCCTCCTTCCGAGCCGCCGCTCGTGCTCGACCTGAGCCTCGAGGGTACGGCAGACGGCATCGTAGACGCCGCGCGCCGTCGGCTCCGCGATGCGGTGGAACACCCGTGCCCCGTCGCGCCGGGGCTTCACGAGCCGCGCGACACGCAGGACCGTCAGGTGCTCCGACACGTTGGCCTGCGTGGAGCCGGTCTCGCGCACCAGGTCGCCCACGCACCGCTCCCCCGACTGCAGGGCGATCACGATCCTGAGCCGCATCGGATCGCCCAGCGCCCTGAGGCGCTGGGCGACCCTGGGCAGGACGTCGGGGTCGCCGGCCCGGAAGGCCCGCGTCACGGAGCGCGCGTCCCGATTCGCCTGTTGGCGCCTATAACCATATACTCATACTATAATACGTTGCCCACGCGACGTCCACCGCGCGCGCCCGGCCGCCGCTCGACCGGGCGCGTGACGTCTCCCGCCGGTGCCTCCTCCTCGGCCTGGACCCGGCCCCTGGCCCTCAGACGCGGCCGGTCGGCACGGTCCACCAGTAGGCGCGGTTGAAGAGCGCCTTGCCGGCGTGATAGAACCAGCTCGGCCGGGGCGGGTTCGGCGGGTGCTCGTAGTCGAAGGAGAGGACGCTCGCCCTGTTGTCGCCGACCTCGAGGAAGCAGACCACCCGCCCGTCGTACCGGTGCGACGGCGCCTCGCCCCGCAACTCGGCCACCACGTTGCTCGCGACGACCTCGCCCTGGTAGTGCGCGGCGGCGCCGCTCTTCGAGACCGGCAGGTTCGTCGCGTCGCCGATCGCGTAGACGCCCTGCTGGCCGACCACCTGCATGGTGTGCCGGTCGGTGGGGATCCACCCCTGCGTCCCCTCCGCCAGGCCCGAGTCGATGACCACCTGCGCGCCCCGGTGCGGGGGGATCAGGACGAGCAGGTCGTAGGGGAGCGTCTCCCCTTCGAGGGCGGTGATGGTCCTCGCCGCCGGGTCGACCGACTCGAGGTTGAAGAACGTGTGGATCAGGAAGCCCCGCTCCTCCATGATCGGCTGCACGAAGTCGGCGACCGCCTCGATCGGGAAGACGCGCGGCAGCGGGCTCACGTAGTGGATCTCGCTCCCCTCGCGCAGCCCCTGCTTGCGCAGGCGGCTGTCGAGCATGAGGGCGAACTCGATGGGGGCCGGGGGGCACTTGTACGGGACCCCCCCGACGCCGACGACGACGCGGCCGCCCCGGAACGTCTCGAGCGCCCGGCGGAGCGCCTCGGCCCCTGCCGCCGTGTAGAAGTGGTGCCCCGCCGTCGCGAGGCCCGGGATGGCGTCCGGGTCGAGGTGCGAGCCGGTCGCGATGACCAGGAAGTCGTACGGGACGCTGCCGTGCTCCTCGGTCTCCACGCGGCGCTCCCGCGTCAGGATCCGGACGGCGCGGCCGCGGATCAGCTCCACGCGCCTGTCGAGGAGCTTCCGCTCGGGCCGCTGGATGTCCTCCGGCTCCTCCTCGCCGAACGCCACGTAGAGGAACCCCGGCTGGTAGACGTGCTGGCCCGTCTCGTCCAGGACGGTGACGGTCGCCTCGTTGCGCCCGAGCTTCCGCGCGAGGAGGTTGGCGACGAGCGTGCCGCCGACGCCGCCGCCGAGCACGAGGATCCGACGCCGCTCGCCCACGGTCATCTCGCCTTCCGAACGACGATCCTGTCGTACCCCTCCTCGGGGAACACCCCGAGGAACTCGTGCCTCGCCTTCGCCGCCCACGCCTTGATGTCCGTCTTCGAGCCGGTATCGGTGCTCAGCACGGCCAGCACGTCGCCGACCCGGCTCTCCCTCATCGCCCGGATCAGCTCCATCATGGGGCCCGGGCAGAAGCTGCCGCGCGCGTCGACGACCCGATCGATCCTCTCCACGTTGCCGCCGCTCATGGCGATTCCTCCTCGAGCGAGCCCATGGGCGGGAGCCCACTCGTTACTGCGGCGCGCGCATCAGCTCGGACATCCGCTTCTGCAGCTCCGACATCCGCGCCATCATCGTCGCCATGTCGGGCATCGTCCCCCCGGGCCCCGGCCGGGCGCCGCTCATCCCCGGCCCCATCGGCCCGCCGCGCATCGCGGTTGCGTCGGCCATGAGGTCGCCCATCTCCGACAGGAGCGCGCCCATCTGCTTCGCCTGCTCGGGCGTCACCTGGCCGCTTGCCATCGCCTCGCCGAGCTGCTGCATCATGCCGCCCATCTGCTGCATCATCCCCATCATCTGCTGGCGCATCCCCGTCATCATGCCGGGGCCCATCATGCCGGGGCCCATCATCGTGCCCGGCCCCCCGGTCGGCCCGGCCATGGGGCTCGTGCCGGGCTGCGCGGGCAGCGGGGTCCCCGGCTGCTGCGCGTAAGAGACAGCGACCAGGCTCAGCACCCCGGCCACCGCGACTGCTGCCACGCCTCTCATCGACCACCTCCTTGCTCTCAAAGCCCGTCCGGTGATCGATGCATCGGCAGTGCCATCGCGGCGCGCCGGCCGAACCGCGTGTCGCCGCAACGGTTCGGACACGCCGGGCGCACCGGGGGCGAGGCGGCGAGTCCCCGACCGGGGCGCTCGCGCCCCGCACGCGCGGGAGCCCCGGGGAGGACTGTGCGACCGTCCACCCCTGGACCGGCCGACCGGTCCGGCGAGCCGTGCCCTGGCAGCCGGACACGCGGCCGCCGGTCCTCAGAGGTCCTGCCGGCGGAAGAGCGCCACCGCCGCCGCCAGCGGGAGCACGCACCAGAGGCCGAGGGCGGCGGCGAGCAGGAGGAGCCCCGAGGTCTCCCGCATCGTGTGCGCGAGGGCGGCGCCGGTCGCGCCGAGGAGGGTGTCGGCCCCGATGGCGAAGAGCGCGAGGACGCGCGCCGCGTCGACCGGGTTGCCGGCCAGGAGGGCGATCAGCCCCCAGCGCAGCTCCGCGCCCTGGGCCGCGCCGGCGAGCGCGAGCGCGGCAAGGTCGTAGAGGATCGCCCAGACGAACCAGACGCCGACGGCGGCGCCGAGCGCCCTCGGGCGGCTCTTCGCCGCGACGCCGACGAGGCAGCCGGTGCCGAGGGCCGCGAGCGCGAGCGCGACGCTGGCCGCCACGAAGACGAGGTAGCCCCCAACCTCCCCCTCCCCGCCGCGCGCCCCGGCGAGCGCACCGGCGGCGCCGAGCCCGGCGAGGGCCGCGGCGGCGAGCGCCGCGGCAAGGCCGGCGTGGCGCGCGAGGAGCACGGCCGCCCGGCTGACCGGCTGCGCGAGGAGGAGCTCCTCGCCGCGGACCTCGACGAAGCCGTTCGCGCCGACCAGGAGGCCGACGAGCGGGAAGAGGGCGAGGACGAGCGAGAGGAGCCCCGTCGTCGTTCGCGTGAGGCCCCAGACGGCGTCGCCGTCCGAGCCGGCCCCGGCGAGGACCAGCGCGACGGCGAGCGCGGCGAAGCTCGCGGCGAAGACGACGACGAGCCGGCCGCGCACCGCCTCGGCGAACTCCCGCGCGGCGAGCGCGGCGAAGGGCCCGAGCAGGGCGCCCGGCGCCCGGGGCGCCGCGCG
>DASVDK010000094.1:0-10924 GCA_036381125.1 Thermodesulfobacteriota bacterium
TCGGGCTCCTCGGCGAGGCGGCGGCCCGGCAGATCGCCCCCTTCAGGAGCCTCGTGACGACCGGCCGGCCGCTGGTGACCGTCAAGCTCGCCGCCTCGCTCGACGGGCGTACCGCGACCCGGAGCGGCGACAGCCGGTGGATCACGGGCGAGCGGTCGCGCGCCCTGGTGCACGAGATGCGGGACGCGGCCGACGCGGTCATGGTCGGGGTCGGCACGGTGGTGGCCGACGACCCGATGCTGACCGCGCGGGTCCCCCCCTCGACGCGGCTCGCGGCGCGGCTCGCCATCCCGCGGCGTCCGCTCTGGCGCGTCGTCGTCGACCCCTCGCTCCGGACGCCGCCGACGGCGAAGGTCCTCCGCCCCGACGCGGCGGCGCGCACGCTCGTCGCGTGCGCCGAGGGGGCCGACCAGCTCGCACGCGAGCGCCTCGAGGCGGCCGGCGTCGAGGTCGTGGCGCTGCCGAGGCGCGGCCGCCTGCTCGACCTCGGCGGCCTCCTCGACGCGCTCGGCCGCCGCGAGGTGGCCGACCTCCTCGTCGAGGGGGGCGCCGGCCTGACCGGCGCCCTCTTCGACCAGCGCCTCGTCGACCGTGTGGCGGTGTTCGTCGCGCCGCTGATCCTCGGCGGCCGCGCGGCGCCGGGCATGGTCGGCGGGGAGGGGGTCGCGCGCCTCGGCGACGCGGTCCGGCTCACCCGGATTCGGCGGCGGCGGATCGGCGAGGACCTGCTCGTCGAGGCCGACGTCGTGCGGGAGACGTGAGATGTTCACCGGGATCATCGAGGACGTCGGGCGCGTCGCGTCGATCGCGCGCGACGCCGGCGGCGCGCGCCTGCTGATCGAGACGTCCGACATCGACGCGGCCGCGCTCGCGGCGGGCGAGAGCATCGCCGTGGACGGCGCCTGTCTCACCGTGACCGGCGTCGAGGCGTCCGGCGCCGGGCGAGGCGGCCGCTTCTCGGTCTACGTGTCGGCGGAAACGCTCGCCCGCACCACCCTCGGCGACCGCGCGCCGGGCGACCCGGTGAACCTGGAGCGGGCGATGGCGCTCGGCGACCGTCTCGGCGGACACCTCGTGCAGGGGCACGTCGACGCCACCGGCACCGTCGAGGGTCTCGATCCGGTCGGCGAGTCGGTCCGGTTCCGGGTGTCGGTGCCGGGTCGACTGGCGCGCTACGTCGTCGAGAAGGGCTCCATTGCCGTCGACGGCGTGAGCCTTACCGTCAACCGGGTCGACGACCGTCCGGGCGGTGACACGCTCGTCGAGGTGAACCTCGTCCCGCACACCCTGGCCCGCACGGCGCTCGCCTCGAAAACGGTGGGGGCGCGTGTTAATATCGAGGCCGACCTGCTGGCCAAGCACCTGGAACGGCTAGCGTTTTTCCGAGGTACCTGATGCCCGTCTCATCGATCGCGGAGGGGCTCGCCGACCTCCGCGCGGGGAAGATGGTCATCCTCGTCGACGACGAGGACCGCGAGAACGAGGGGGACCTCTGCCTCGCGGCCGAGATGGCCACCCCCGAGGCGATCAACTTCATGGCGCGCGAGGGACGGGGTCTCATCTGCCTCGCCATGACGGAGGCTCGCCTGCGCGAGCTCGACCTCCCGCTGATCGTGGAGTCGGCGGCCAACACGACGAACTTCGGCACGGCGTTCTCCGTGCCGATCGACGCCAGAGTCGGGGTCACGACCGGCATCTCGGCCGCCGACCGGGCCAGGACGATTCGCGTCGCGGTCGACGAGAAGACGCGGCCGAGCGATCTCGTCCGGCCGGGCCACGTGCAGACGCTGCGCGCCCGGGAGGGGGGCGTCCTGGTCCGCACGGGACAGACCGAGGGCTCGGTCGATCTCGCACGGCTCGCCGGCCTCAAGCCGGCCGCCGTGATCTGCGAGATCATGAACGACGACGGGACGATGGCCCGCATGCCCGACCTCGAGCGGTTCGCCGCGGAGCACGGTCTCAAGATCCTCACGATCAGGGACCTCGTCGAGTACCGCATGCGGCACGAGCGGCTCGTGCACCGCGCGGCCGTCACCGAGCTGCCGACCCGGTTCGGCGGCGGCTTCACCGCCATCGCCTACACGAGCGACGTCGACCCGCACCCGCACCTCGCGCTCGTCAAGGGGACGATCGACCCCGAGACGCCGGTGCTCGTGCGGGTCCACTCCGAGTGCCTCACCGGCGACGTGTTCGGCTCCGAGCGGTGCGACTGCGGCGAGCAGCTCCACGCCGCGATGGGCATGATCGAGCGCGAGGGGCGCGGCGTGCTCCTCTACATGCGCCAGGAGGGGCGGGGGATCGGGCTCCTCAACAAGCTCAAGGCCTACTCGCTCCAGGACGGCGGCCGCGACACCGTGCAGGCCAACCTCGACCTCGGCTTCAAGCCCGACCTGCGGCACTACGGCATCGGCGCGCAGATCCTCGTGGACCTCGGCGTCCGGCGGATGCGGCTGCTCACGAACAACCCGAAGAAGATCGTCGGGCTCGAGGGCTACGGCCTCGAGGTGGTGGAGCGGGTGCCGATCGAGATGCCGCCCCGCCCGGCCAACCGCCGCTACCTGCACACGAAGCGGACGAAGCTCGGCCACCTCCTCACGGTGGACGAGATCGACGCGGGAGGGAAGGCGTGAGGACCATCGAGGGCCGGCTCTCGGCGCAGGGGCTGCGCTTCGCCATCGTGGCGAGCCGGTTCAACGACTTCATCGGCGGGCGGCTCGTCGACGGGGCGCGCGACGCCCTCGCGCGCAGCGGCGCCGCGAGCGACGCCGTCGACCTGGTGCGTGTGCCGGGCGCCTTCGAGATCCCCCTCGTCGCGCGCGAGCTGGCCCGGTCGGGGCGCTACGACGCCCTCGTCTGCGTCGGCTGCGTGATCCGAGGCGCCACGCCGCACTTCGACTACGTGGCGGGCGAGATGGCCTCGGGGATCGCCGCCGTCATGCGCGAGACCGGCGTCCCGGTGGGCTTCGGCGTGCTGACGACCGACACGATCGAGCAGGCCATCGAGCGGGCCGGGACGAAGGCCGGCAACAAGGGCTTCGAGGCCGCCATGACGGCCATCGAGATGGCCAACCTGATGGCGCAGCTCCGCCGCGCGGGAGGCTAGGGCCCGTGGCATCGCGGCGGCGCTCGCGCGAGCTGGCGCTCCAGGCCCTCTACCAGTACGAGATGGGGGGGACGGCGCCGGCCGTCGGCGTGCCGATGCTCGCCGAGCACTTCGAGGCCGACATGGCCGACCTGCCGTTCGCTCGCGAGCTGGCGGAGGGAACGGTCGCGGACCTGGAAGAGATCGATCGGCTGATCGAGGCCAGCTCCGAGAACTGGTCGTTGTCGCGCATGTCGCGGGTCGACCTGGCGATCCTGCGGCTGGCGGCCTTCGAGCTTCGCCGCCGGCCCGACATCCCGGCCTCGGTCACCATCAACGAGGCGATCGAGCTGGGCAAACGGTACGGGGCGGAGGAGACGGCGCCGTTCCTCAACGGCGTGCTCGACCGGATCGCCCGTCAGCTCGGCCGCGACACGCGCTCGCCGGGGCGGGGCGGGTCGTGATCGTCGAGGTGACCGCCGAGCCGGTCGACCGGATCCCGGCCGAGATCCTCGTCGTCTTCCTGCACGCGGACGACCGCCCGCCGGTCGGCGCGGCCGGTCTCCTCGACTGGCGCCTGAACGGCGCCCTCTCGCGACAGATCAAGGTGGGCTGGTACCGCGCGGCCCGGGGCGAGGCGCTGCTCGTGGCCGCGGGACGCCGAGCCAGCGCCCCCAGGGTGCTCGTCATGGGGCTCGGGCCGAAGGCGGAGGCCGACTCGGCCCGCCTGCGCGAGGTGGCCGGCCGCGCCCTCGATACCCTGGCCCGGATCCAGGTGAGCCGCATGGCCTTCGCGCTGCCGCCGGCCGGGACGGTTCCCCTCGGGGACGCGGAGCGGGTGACCGCCGTCGTCGAGGGGCTTCTCGACACCGTCCGGGGGCCCAACCCGCCGGAGGCCCGGCCCCAGGTCATCCTGGCCGTGCCGCTCGAGGCCCAGGCCGACGCCGCCGCGGCCCTGGCCCGCCTCAAGAGCACGGTCGGGGCCGGCTACCACCTCGACCTCCGCCCCCTCGCCGCCGCGCCCCGGCCCGCGGCCCGCGTCCGCCTCCTGTCGGGCGCACCCCTCCCGGCGACCTAGGCCTCTCGACCAGTTCGGGTCGCACGGCCCCAACCGAGACCCTGGCGCCCCCGGTTCGGGGACCGTCGCCGCGGCTTGACACCCCTCCCGAGCCCGGTGTATGGTCCGCGCGCCTTTTCGCCCCCCTGTCTGTGACGGGGATCGCGCGCAGTTCACTGGCCGGCGCGGAGGCGTCGGAGAGAGCCGGCATGAGCCTCGTCGGAAACCTGGAAGATCTCGGGCTGGGGGACATCCTCCAGATCGTGAGCCTCTCCCGGAAGTCCGGCATCCTCTACCTGAGAGCGGAGCCCGACGCGGACGGCCGGCGTGCCGAGGGCGAGATCATCTTCCAGAACGGACAGGTGGTCCGCGCGATCTCGACCGAGGCGTCGCAGAACCTCGGGGAGCTCCTCGTCGCGCGCGGCATCATCACCGGGCAGCAGCTCGTGGAGGCGCTCGGCATCCAGCGGGCGGGCGGCGGCCGCGAGCGGCTCGGGCAGATCCTCGTCAAGCACCTCGGCATCCCCGCCGACAAGATCCAGGAGGCGATCCGCAAGCAGACCGAGGCGGTCGTCTACACGTTCTTCCAGTGGACCCGCGGCGACTTCAGCTTCGAGCTGAAGGAGGCCGACGGCGCGCTCGACAAGGTCGACATCGAGCTGCGCCACATGGTCCTCGACACCGGCCTGAACCCGCAGTTCCTCGCGATGGAGGGGACCCGGCTGAAGGACGAGGCGAAGACCGGGCGCCCCGTCGATCCCGCGACCCTGCCGGTGAAGGCCGGGGCGGCCGCGCCGGCGGCCGCGGCCGACCGCAACGGGCACGTCCCCGCGGGCGGCGACGGGGCCGCCGAGCCGGGTCGAGAGGCCGCGGCCCCCGAGGCGCCGCCGGCCGCGGGGGAGCCGGACCCCTTCGCCGACCTCTCCCTGGACGCGTCCGAGCTGGCGGAGCCGCCGCGGGTGGTGTCTCCGGATCTGCCGGCCGCGCCGCCGGTTCCACCGCCACCGGAGGCGCCGGCCGCGCCGCCCGGCCCGTCGCCGCGGCCGCGCCGCTTCAGCGGGCCCACGGTGAACCTCTCGGAGGAGCTGGGCCTGTCGCCCGCGCAGGCGGCGCTCGGCGGCCAGAGCTCACGCGGCCTCGCGATGCTCAAGGCGATGGTCTCGGAGCTCACGAGCCCCGAGGCGCACGGGCAGATCACGCTCCTCATCCTCCGCTTCGCGAGCGAGCTGATGCGCCGCGCGGTGCTCTTCCTCGTCAAGGAGGAGGAGGTCGTCGGGCTCGGGCAGTTCGGCATCGAGCTGCCCGACGGCGAGAACCCCGATCGGGTGGTGCGCGGCATCAAGGTGCCGCTCGACGAGCCGTCGATCTTCACCGAGGTGCTCCGGCAGCGCGCCGCCGTCAAGGCCCCCCTCGGCGACGGCCGCTGGGACGCGTACCTGGTCGACAAGCTCGGCGGCCACCGGCCGGTCGAGGTCTTCTGCGCGCCGATCTCGAGCGGCTCGACGATCGCGGCGGTGCTCTACGCGGACAACGCGCCCGAGGCGGCGCCGATCGGCGACACCGAGGCGCTGGAGATCTTCCTGCACCAGGCGGGGCTGCAGATGGAGAAGGCGCTGCTCGAGCGCAAGATCCGGGAGCTGAATCGCCCGGCGCGGTGACGGGACCCGTCACCGCCTGCGCAAATCCTTGCGTCGGCAGCCGCGGGGGACGGCGCCCGGATGCGCCGTTTCCCGAGGAAAGTCCGTCGGTTCGGCCTTGGCACCTCGATTGCTTCACCGTCGAGGCCGCTTCAGGTCCTTCGAGGCCCCACCAGAGGCGCAACCGGAGGCAGCGATGGCGTACCGGATCCTCATCGCCGAAGACTCCCCGACGATGCGTTCGCTCCTCGCGTCGACCATCGAGGACGTGGCCGATGCGGAGATCGTCGAGACCGGCACCGGCTTCGAGGCGCTCAAGGTGCTGCCCCGGCACCGCTTCGACCTGATCATCACCGACATCAACATGCCGGACATCAACGGGCTCGAGCTGGTCCACTTCGTCAAGTCGAACCCCGAGTACCAGCGCATCCCGCTGATCATCATCACGACCGAGGGGAGCAGCCGCGACCAGGAGCGGGGGCTCAAGCTCGGCGCCGACGCGTATCTCGTGAAGCCGTTCCGGCCCGAGGCGCTGCAGCAGACCGTCGCCCGCCTCCTGCCCAGGGAGGCTCGATGAGCGACGAGCCGACGCCCGGCGCCGAGCCGCTGCGCGAGTTCCTCTCGGAGAGCGAGGAGCTCATCGAGAAGCTCGGGCGCGACCTGATCGCGCTCGACCAGGGCCTGCGCCGCGAGGGAGCCGGCGAGGCCGGCGCGGGGGGCGTCGATCCCGAGCTGCTGAACGACATCTTCCGGGGGGCCCACTCGCTCAAGGGCCTCTCCGGCATGTTCGGCTTCAAGGGGCTCACCACCGTCTCGCACAACCTCGAGAACCTCCTCGACGCCCTCAGGCTCGGCCGGGTGGCGCTCGACGCGCAGGTACTCGACCTCCTGTTCGCCGGGCTCGACCTCCTCGGCCGGCAGGTCCGCGGCGTCGGGGAGGGGGGCTCCGAGGAGGGCGCCGACCTGGCCGAGATCGAGGCCTTCGTGGCCCGCCTCAACGAGGCCGCCGGTCGGCCCAGGACCGCGGCGACGAGCGCCGCGGCGGCGGGCGTCGACCCGGCGATCCTGGCGGTGCTCACGGAGTTCGAGGAGCACCGCCTCGACGAGAACGTCCGTGCGGGGCGGGGGCTCTACCGGGCGCGCGCGTCGTTCGACCTCGCCACCTTCGATCAGGGGCTGGCCGAGCTGACCGGGCGGCTGAAGAAGCAAGGCGAGGTCGTCACGACGCTCCCCGGCGCGGCCGCCGCCGCCCCGGGCCGCATCGAGTTCGACGTCGTGTTCGCCACCGATCGCGCCGAGGCGGACCTGCGGGCCGCCCTCGCGGGGCTCGAGGCCGAGGTGTCGCCGCTCGTGGCCGCGCCCTCGCCGGCCGGGCGCGCCGAGGAGGCGCCGCAGGTGCCGGTCGCCCCGCAGAGGCCGGCGCCTGGGCCGGACGCCGATCGGGCCGAGCCGCGTCCGGCCGCGGGCGCCGCGCAGGCCGCCGAGGAGGCGGAGTCGAGCCTGCGGTCGGCGACGCAGACGGTCCGCGTCGACATCGCCAAGCTCGACGCGCTCATGACGATCGTCGGCGAGCTGGTCCTCGACAAGACGGTCATCGGCGGCATCGCCGAGGAGATGCGCCAGGCGGGCGGCGCCCCGACCCTCTCGGGCGCGCTCGCCAAGGCGACGCGCAGCCTCGGCAAGAAGCTGGCCGAGCTCCAGGAGCGGGTCATGGAGGTGCGGATGGTCCCGCTCTCCCAGGCCTTCGACAAGATGGCCCGCACCGTCCGGAAGCTCTCGCGCGACGCCGGCAAGGAGGTCGACCTCGTCATCAGCGGCGCCGACACCAAGCTCGACAAGCTCATCGTCGAGGAGCTGGTCGACCCGCTCATGCACATCATCCGCAACGCCATCGACCACGGCATCGAGACGACCGACGAACGGGTCGAGCTGGGCAAGCCGGCCCGCGGCCGGATCGCCCTGCGGGCCTTCCAGAAGGGCAACCACGTCGTCATCGAGGTCGAGGACGACGGGCAGGGGATCGACTTCGATCGGGTGCGCAGCGTCGCCGTCGCGCGGGGTCTGCTCGAGCCCGACGCCCCGCCCCTCAAGCCGCGCGAGGCGTTCGACCTCCTCTGCACGCCGGGCTTCACGACGCGGGACACCGTCACCGAGATCTCGGGCCGCGGCGTCGGCATGGACGCCGTGAGGACCGCCATCTCGCAGCTCTCCGGCGCCCTCGACCTCGAGACGACGCGCGGCGCCGGCACGAAGATGATCATCACGTTGCCGATGACCCTCGCCATCATCCAGGCGCTCGTCGTCGCCACGTGCGGCCGCACGTACGCGATCCCGCTCAGCCAGGTGCAGGAGAACCTCATGATCGCGCCGGGCGACATCCGGACGGTGGAGCGGCGCGAGGTGATCCAGCTACGCGAGCGGACGCTGCCGCTCGCCCGGCTCGAGCGGATCTTCCGGCTCCGGCCGCCCGACGGGTGGCGTCCCGGCGGCGGCCGCGCCGACGGCAGCCTGTACGTGGTCGTCGTCGGGATGGGGGAGCGGAGCCTCGGCATCGTCGTGGACGAGCTGCTGGGCCAGCAAGACGTCGTCATCAAGTCGGTCGGCGAGCTCTTGAGGGGCGTCCGCGGCATCGCCGGCGCGGCCGACCTCGGCAACCAGCAGACCGTCCTCGTCCTCGACGTCGGGTCGCTCACCGACGAGGCGATCGCGCTCGCGGCCGGCCGGCGGGAGGTGGGGTGATGACCGCGACGCGCGAGTGGCTCGACCTCGAGGCCGAGGCCCGCTTCACGCCCGTCGAGCTGCGCGAGGTCCAGACGGCCCCCGCCGAGGAGACGCGGCAGCTCCTCGCGTTCACGCTGGCCGGCGAGGAGTACGCGATCGAGATCGGCTCGATCGAGGAGATCGTGCGGGTCCGCCCGGTCACGGAGGTGCCGTTCGCGCCGCCGTTCTGCCCCGGCCTCGTCTCGCTGAGGGGCCGGATCGTCACGATCATCGACCTCAGGGTCCGGCTCGGCCTGCCGGCCGAGGCGCCGGGACGGGGCGCGCGCATCATCGTCTCCTCCGATCGGGGGCGCACCGTGGGGCTGCTCGTCGACGGGGTGTCCGGCGTCATCCGGCTCGGGCCCTCGGACCTCGAGGCGACGCCGGTCGTGGTCGGCGGGATCGACGGCGAGTTCGTGCAGGGGCTCGGCCGCATCGGCGGCCGGCTGGTGATCCTGCTCAACCTGCCTCGGGTCCTCGAGTTCACGATCGAAGGGGACGGGGCGGCGCGGTAGGCGTCTCGCGCGGCCCGGCGGCCGCGCACAACAAGGGGCGAAGGGCGCCATGGCCGACAACGGCAAGACGATCCTCGTGGTGGAGGACGAGAAGACGCTGCTCAAGCTCGAGAGCATCCTCCTCAAGTCCAGGGGGTACCGGGTCATCGGCGCCACCTCGGGGAGCGAGGCGCTCGCGCTCGTGCAGCAGGAGAAGCCCGACCTCGTGCTGCTCGACGTGATGCTGCCCGGCATCGACGGCTTCAAGGTCTGCGCGCACCTCAAGGGGGCCGCCGAGACCAGGGACATCCCGGTCGTGATGCTCACGGCGCGGACCCGCCAGGAGGACATCGCCCGGGGGCGCGAGGTGGGCGCGAACGAGTACATCACCAAGCCGTTCCAGTCGGCCCAGGTGACCCGCGTGATCGCGCGCCTGCTCGGAGAGTCGTGATGACGACGACATCCGCCGCGACGACGGAGGCCCCCGCGCCCACGGAGCTGCAGCTCGTCTGCTTCCGCATGGGGGGCGAGGAGTTCGCGCTCGGGATCATGCGCGTCCGGGAGATCGTCCGCCCGCTCAAGGTCGTGCGCGTGCCGCGGGCGCCGTCGTTCGTCGAGGGGGTCGTGAACCTGCGCGGCGCGATCCTCCCGGTGATCGACCTCAGGCGGCGGTTCGGGCTGGCCGAGGGGGCCGACGAGCGGCGGGTCCGCTTCCTGGTCGTGGCCCTTCGGGACTCGGTGGTGATCTTCGTCGTGGACGAGGTGCACGAGGTCATGCGCGCCGCCCGCGAGGCGGTGCTGCCGGCGCCGGCGCTCGTGCGGGGGATGGACGCGAGCTACCTCCTGGGCGTGCTGCCGGTCGGCGACCGCCTGGTGATGCTCCTGCACCCGGAGCGCGTGCTGACGAGCGCCGAGACGGAGGAACTCAGGCGGCTCGAGGCCGAAGTGGCGGCCGGTGCGGCGGACGCGGGAGCCGAAGGGGAGGGGTGAGCCCGATGATCGTCAGCTGCGGAAGCTGCCAGAGCAAGTTCAGGATCGACCCGGCGAAGGTCCCGGCCTCGGGGACCCGACTGCGTTGCCCGAAGTGCAAGGGGGTGATCACGGTCGGGCCGGCGACGCCGCCGGCCGCGCCGGCATCGGCCGCACCGGCTCGCGCCCCGGCGCCGGCTGCGGCTCCCGCACCGGGCCAGGCCGCGTCCCCTCCCCCCGGCGCGGGCCAGCCTCCGACGCAGGCGCCCGCGGCGCCCCTGGTCGTCGTCGCCCACGGCAACGCCGCGTTCTGCGAGACGGTGGCGAGCTTCCTCGCGCGCAACCACTTCGGCTGCGAGACGGCGACCGACGGCGAGGCCGCGCTCGCCCTCGTCGCGGCGCGCCGGCCCGCGGCGCTGCTGGTCGACGTCGCCCTGCCGGGCGTCGTCGGCTACAAGGTCTGCGAGCAGATCAAGGCCGACCCCGCGCTCCAGGCGACGCGCGTCGTCCTCATCGGGGCGATCTACGACCGCTCGCGCTACCGCCGCCCGCCGGCCTCCCTCTACGGCTCGGACGCCTACATCGAGAAGCACGAGATCCCGGAGAAGCTCGTGCCGTTGCTGCGCAGCCTCCTGGCCGGCGAGACGGCCGCGCCGGAGGCCGGGAGCGCCGCGGCCCGGCCGGCGGCGAAGCCGGATGCGCCCGTCCCCGGCGCCGCGGCGGCGAAGTCGGCGCCGGCGCGGGAGCCCGCGGCCGCGCCGCCGAGGCCGCCGGCCGGCCCGGAGGCGGGCGGGTCGCCCGGCTCGGAGCAGGCTCGCCGCCTCGCCCGGATCATCGTGTCGGACATCGTGCTCTACAACCCCGACGTGGTGAAGCGGGGGATCGCCGAGGGGAACCTCCCCGACCTCCTCAAGGACGAGCTCAG
>DASVDK010000095.1:0-6761 GCA_036381125.1 Thermodesulfobacteriota bacterium
GAGCGTGCCGGCGTCGTGGGGGCAAAAGCGGAACTCCATGACCAGGCAATCTAGCACGCGCGGCGCCGTCGCCGCGCCGCGCTACACTGGCGCCATGGCCATCCTCAAGGTCCCCCGGCTCGGCCATCCGGTGCTCCGGATGGCGGCTCGACCGGTGCCGGTCGAGGCCATCCCGACGCCGGAGATCCAGCGCCTCGTCGACGACATGATCGAGACGATGCACGACTACGCAGGCGTCGGCATCGCCGCGCCGCAGGTGCACGAGAGCCGGCGGATCATCGTCCTCGAGTCGGCCGCGAACCCGCGCTACCCCGAGAAGCCGCCGGTGCCGCTGGCCGTCTACGTGAACCCGGTCCTGACCGTGCTCGGCGACGAGACGGAGGACGACTGGGAAGGCTGCCTCTCGGTGCCCGACCTCCGGGGCATGGTCCCGCGCGCGACCCGCGTGCGGGTCGAGGCGTACGACCGGCAGGGGCAGCCGGTCGCCTTCGAGGCCACCGGGTGGCACGCGCGCATCCTGCAGCACGAGTGCGACCACATCGACGGGAAGGTCTTCCTCGACCGCATGCGGGACCTCTCGACGCTCACGCACCTGGCCGAGTTCGGCCGCTTCTGGGCGCCCCGGTAGCGGATGCCCGTCGCCGCCCCACGGCCGGCCTCGACGGTGGTGCTCCTGCGGCCGGGACCGCGCGGGTGCGAGGTGTACCTGCAGAAGCGGGCGGACACGCTCCGCTTCGCGCCCGGCTGTTACGTCTTCCCCGGAGGCGCCCTCGACCCCGAGGACGGGGCGCCCGAGGCGCTCGCGCGCCTCGGCGGGGAGGGGCGATGGGTCTCCGGCGACCCGGACGTGACGCCGGCCCACGCGGTGGCGGCGCTCCGGGAGTGCTACGAGGAGGCGGGCGTCCTCCTCGCGCGCGACGCCGCGGGCCGGCCGGCGCATGCCGACGCCGGGCGGGCGGCCCGCCTGGCAGCGGCCCGGCCGTCCGTCGAGGCGCGCGGCGGCGCCGCGGCCTTCGTGGCCCTCCTCCATCGCGAAGCGCTCACGCTCGACGGCGGCGCGCTGCGATACGTCTCGCACTGGGTCACACCGTCGTGGCAGCCGCTCCGGTTCGACACGCGCTTCTTCCTGGCGGCGCTCCCGGACGGCGCGAGCCCCGGCTCCTGCAGCGGGGAGTCGGTGGAGGGCGGGTGGTGGGACCCGCGAGCGGCGCTCGCGGCCTGCGAAGCCGGACGGATGCAGATGCTCCGGCCCACCGAGACGATGCTGTGGTTCCTGCGTCAGTTCGATACGTTCGAGGAGGTCGTTCGAGCCTGTGACGACGCCAGCCTCAAGGTCGAAGGGCGGAGGGGCTAGGCCGCCGCGGATCGTGCCGGGCCTCGATCCGGGGCCGTTCACCGGCGCGGGCAGCCGCACCTACCTCGTCGGCGAGGGGCGGCCGATCCTCGTCGACACCGGGTCGGGCGTCGCGGCCTATGCCGACCGCCTCGCCGAGGCGCTCGGCGAGGAGGCGGGGCCTCCGGCGCTCGTCCTCGTGACGCACCACCACGCGGACCACCAGGGCGGTCTCGCCCAGGTCGCGGCGCTCGCGCCGGGGGCGCCGATGTGGAAGCGGCCGCACCCGAAGGATCGGGTGCCGCCGGCGCGCGCGCTCGCGGGCGGGGAGACGATCGAGGCCGACGGCGTCCGCCTCGAAGCGCTCTTCACGCCGGGGCACGCGAGCGACCACCTCTGCTTCTACTGGAGGGAGGCGCGGGCCCTCTTCACCGGCGACCTGATCCTCGGCGGCAGCCCGACGATCATCCCGGTGGGCGACGGCGACCTGGCGCAGTACCTCGACTCGCTCGAGCGGCTCCTCGGTCTCGACCTCGAGGTGCTCTACCCCGGTCACGGCGACCCCATCACCGACCCGCACGCCTACATCCGCGGCTACATCGCCCACCGGAAGATGCGCGAAGGCCAGACGCTCGACGCCCTGCGCGCCGGTCTCCACACGGCGGCCGCCATCGCGGCGCGCATCTACCCGCCGCTCGGCCCGGGCCTGCGCCGCGCGGCGCGCGACCAGGTCTTCTCGATCCTGCTCAAGCTCGAGAAGGAGGGCGTGCTGGTCCGCCACCCCGCGGAGCCGGCCGATCCGGGCGAGCCGGTCTTCCGGCTCGCGTGAGCGGGGCCCCGGCATGACGCCGTCCCTTCGCCTCGCCGCGGGCCTCCTCCTCGGCGCGCTCATCGGCGCCGTGCTCGGCTTCCTGATCGGCGGCGGCGTGGTCTTCGGCCGGTCGCTCGTCGCCGACCTCTGGCGCCCCGAGGGGGGCTTCTCGATCGTCCTCGAGAACGGAACCCGCATCGCGGCCATCGTGGGGCGCCTCTTCGCGCTCCCGGCGGCGGTCGGCGGCGGGGTGGCCGGACTGGTCGGCTTCCGGCCGGGACGGGAGACCGCCTTTCGCCGCGCGCCGGGTCCCGCCGGCCCGGCCGTCGCCGGCCTCGTCGTCGCCGCGCTGGCCGCGCCGGCCGGTCTCGGGCTCTACGTGTCCGAGGTGCTGGGCCCGGGCGCGAGCCGCGCCGGCGCCCTGCCGCTCTTCGTGCTGCTGCGCGCGGCCGTGCTCTGCGGCGTCGCCGGCCTGCTGGCAGGCCTCGCCGTCGGCCGGCTGGCCGCCAGGCCCGCGCGCCGCACGCGCCTCGAGTAGTCGACACGCCCCGCCCGACGTGCTACCACGGAGCGGCGAGCGACGGAGGGAGGGGGATGCGCGACGCGACGCCGCGGGGCATGGCGCGCGGCACCACCGGGCGGTGGCTCACCGAGGCGCGGGCCCGGGTGGCGGAAACCGCCAACCGGATCTACGAGCGGGGGCTCACCTGCGCGGCCGGCGGCAACATCAGCGCGCGCGCGGGCGACCGCGTGGTCATCACGCCGGCCGGCCGCTCCCTCCGCATGGTCGACCGCCGCGACCTCTCGGTGATCGACCTCGAAGGCCGTCACCTCGACGGCCCACCTCCCTCGAGCGAGCGGCTCCTGCACCTGGCCGTCTATCGCCGCCGGCCGGACGTGGCGTTCGTCGTGCACGCCCACGCGCCCTACGCCATCGCCGTCTCGTGCCTGCCGCCCCGTGACGACGGCGCCGCCATGCCCGCGTACACGGGCGGCTACGCCATCATGATCGGGCGGCTGCCGCTCGTGCCGCACTACATCCCGAGCACGCCGGGGCTGGCCGAGGCGGCGGCCGACGCCCTCGCCGAGACCGACGCCGCCCTGCTCGCGAACCACGGCACGGTCGCGGTGGGGCGCGACCCCGAGGGGCCGTTCCAGCTCACCGAGTTGATCGAGGAGAACGCCCTCGTCCACGTCACCGTGGGCGATCGGGCGAGGGCGCTCGACGACGAGGAGATCGAGGAGTGCCGGCGGCTCTACCGGAAGCCGCCAGCGCCGGTCTTCCGCCCGCGCTGACGGCGCCCGTAAACGAGAGGGGTCAGCCCCCCACGCTTGCCCGCCTGGAAAACGGAAAGACCTGACCCCCTGGAAAATGGAAAGACCTGACCCCGGTTAGCGCGCTGCGTCGAGCGCCGCCTCGAGGATGCCGAGCCCCGCCTCGAGGTCCGCGTCGTCGATGACGAGCGGCATGAGGGTGCGCAGCACGTTGGCGTGCATCCCGGCGGTGAGGATCATGAGGCCCCGGGCGAGCGCCGCCTGCTGCACCGCCCTGGCCCGGCCGGCGTCGGGCGCCCTGGACCGTGGGTCCTTGACGAACTCGAGCGCCTGCATGGCGCCGACCCCGCGCGCCTCGCCGATGAACGGGAAGCGCTCGGCGAACCGCTGGAAGCGCTCCGCGACGACCGCGCCGATGCGCGCGCCGCGCTCGACGAGCCGTTCCGACTCGAAGACGTCCAGCACGGCCAGCGCCGCCGCGCATGCCACCGGGTTGCCGCCGTACGTGCTGCCGAGGCCGCCGACCGGCGGCGCGTCCATGAGGTCCGCCCGACCGGTGACGGCGGCGAGCGGCAGCCCCCCGGCGAGCGACTTGGCCAGCGCGGTGAGGTCGGCGTGGATGCCCGCGTGCTCCATTCCGAACATCCGACCCGTCCGGCCGAAGCCGGTCTGGACCTCGTCGACGACGAGGACCGATCCGTTGCGCGTGCACCAGGCGCGTAGCGCCTTCAGGCACTCGGGCGGCACGGGCAGGAAGCCCCCCTCGCCCGCGACCGGCTCGACGACGACCGCGGCGACCGACGACGGCGCGACCACCGCGAGGAGGTGCTCGGCGAACCAGTCCTCCCAGGCCTGCGACGAGGCGGCCGCGCCGGCCGCCGGGTCGCGGTACGGGTGCGGCAGGTGGTAGACCTCCGGCGCGAAGGGGCCGAAGCCGGCCTTGTAGGGATGGACCTTCCCCGTGAGCGTCATCCCGAGGAGCGTGCGGCCGTGGAACGACTGCTCGAAGGCGACGACGGCCGGCCGGCCGGTGGCCGCGCGGGCGATCTTGACGGCGTTCTCGACCGCCTCGGCGCCGCTGTTGAGCAGGATCGTCTTCTTCGGTCCCGGACCCGGGACCAGCGCGTTCAGCCGCTCGCAGAGGGCGACGTAGGGCTCGTAGGCGGCGACGGGGAAGCAGGTGTGGGTGAGCCGGCGGACCTGGGCCTCGACCGCGGCGACCACCTTCGGGTGGGCGTGGCCGACGTTGAGCGTGCCGATGCCGCCGGTGAAGTCGATGTAGGTGCGGCCGTCCACGTCCGTGAGCCGGGCGCCGGCGGCGTGCGCCGCTGCGATCGGGAGGCTCACGGCCACGCCGCGCGCGACCGCCTGCTCCCGGCGCGCGAGCATGCGCGCGGTCTGCGGCGAGGCCTGGGTGTCCGGTCCGGTGGTCGTCGACATGGGGTCCTCCGGGCAGGGTCGTCGTGGGAGAGCCGCCGTCGAGTCTCGGCGCTCGCGACGCAGGCAGCGTAGAACCCGCACGAGAGCCTTGTCAACGCAGGCACCCGAGCGGTGGAGCGCCCCGGGAAGCGGGACCGGGCCGCCGATCACCGCGCAGCCGGAGCCGAGGGTCGGCTCCCGAGCGACGGCCCGGTCGGCGTCGTCCCGGCGGAGGCCCTGGCGTCCATACCGGCCCGGTCCGGGCATGCGGCTTGCTCTCGCGGGGTGAGTGATGGCCTGAGCTGTCCAGGGGACCTTCTAGTATGACCATGGAGACGACACGGGTCGAACGGGTCGATGCCGGGGCGCCGGGTTGGCAGAAGGTGCGCTGGGGCGCCGTGTTCGCCGGCCTCGTCATCGCCCTCGTCACGCAGATGCTGCTCACGGTGCTGGGCCTCGCCGTCGGGCTCACCGCCGTCGATCCCCGCCAGGGCGCCCCGGGTTCGGAGCTCGGATGGGGCGCCGCCGTCTGGGGGGTGGTGAGCCTCCTCTGCTCCCTCTTCGTCGGCGGCTACGTGGCCGGCCGCCTTTCCGGCGTTCTCCAGAAGGGCGAGGGGGCGATGAACGGCGTCCTCGTCTGGGCACTCCTGCTGCTCGCGACCGTATGGCTCGTGAGCTCCGGCGTGGGCTCGCTCCTCTCGGGGGCCTTCTCGGTCGTCGCCGGCGTGACGCAGGCGGCCGGGACCGCGGTCGCGCAGGGCGCGGCCGCCGGCGCGGCGTCGGGGCAGGACGTCGCGAGCCAGGCCCAGCAGTCGGCCGAGCGTGCCGGCGTCGACGTCGACCGGCTCAAGCAACAGGCCCAGCAGGCCGCCGAGCAGGCGCAGCAGACCGTCCAGCAGCTCGGTCAATCGGGATCGGCCGCCAGCCAGCAGGCGCGGGAGACCGCGGCGGCGGCGACCGAGTACGCCGCGACCGGGGCGTGGGTGCTCCTCGTGGCCGCCCTCCTCGGGCTGGCCGTGGCCGCGTGGGGCGGCGCGACCGGGGCGCGCGACCTCGACCGGGTCCGCGTGAAGGCGTGACCGTGGGCGATACCACGGTCAAGAAGGTCGACTCGAGGCACTCGCCGCACGGCGCCGCGGGGCAGAAGTACCTGGCCTCGGGCAAGAGCGTGTCGATGCGGCTGTGGGAGCGCGAGCCGCCGGGCGACGTGAAGCCGGCCTCGCGCCGGGACTACGAGACGGTCGGCTACGTGATCGACGGCAAGGCGGAGCTGATGATCGAGGGTCAGACGGTCCGCCTGGAGCCGGGCAACTCGTGGGTCGTGCCGCGCGGTGCCGAGCACGCCTACCGCGTCCTCGAGCCCTTCACCGCCGTCGAGGCGACGTCGCCTCCGGCGCAGGTGCACGGGCGGGACGAGCCGTAGCGGCGGCTCGGGCGGCGAGCCGGCCCTCGCGGCCGGCGTGAACGACGGTTCGCTCGCGGCGTCCGGTCTACGCAGCGCCGGCTTCGCGGGTGCACGAACGGCTCCGGCGAGCGAAAGGAGTCAAAGCATGGCCAGGACCTTCGAGCGGACGCAGCAGGCCGGCACGGAGGCCGGACAGTACACCGAAGGCCGTATGGCCAAGATGATCGAGAGCCAGACCAGCAAGCTGCCATCCGACATCTGGCTCTGGGCCGCTGGGGCGTCGATCCTGGGATCGCTTGCGCTTCAGTGCAGCGGCCAGCGACACGCGAGCCTCTTCGTGGGGCAGTGGGCCCCCACGTTCCTCATTCTCGGCCTGTACAACAAGATGGTGAAGCAGCTCGGGTCGGACCGGATGGACCGGACGGCCTGACGGGACGCCTCGCACCACCGCCGGCCGGGCGGCCGACATCGCTGCCGCCACACGAGCGCGCCGCGCGGCCGGGTCTCCGCCGGCGGTG
>DASVDK010000096.1:0-5120 GCA_036381125.1 Thermodesulfobacteriota bacterium
AGAACGGATCGGCGATGTGGATGTCCTGCCCGCGGCCGGGGCCGACCGAGACGAGGATGATCGGCGCGCCGATCAGCGCCTCGAGGTGCTCCACGTAGGCGCGCGCCTCGGCAGGGAGGTCGGCCAGCGTCCGGTAGGCCCTCTGCTCGGCGTCGAGCGGCGGCCACCCGGGCAGCTCCTCGTACACCGGCTCGCAGTGGGCGAGCACCTTGAGCGACGACGGCACGAGGTCGACCCGCTCGCCGCGGTAGCGGTACCCGACGCACACCTTGACGCGCGGGAGCCCCCCCAGCACGTCGAGCTTGGTGAGCGCGATGCCGGTGATGCCGTTGACGCGCACCGAGTCGCGCACCACGACGGCGTCGAACCACCCGCAGCGGCGCGGCCGGCCGGTCACCGCCCCGAACTCCTGCCCCTTCTCGCGCAGCCACGCGCCGGTCTCGTCCGTCAGCTCGGTCGGCAGCGGGCCCTCGCCGACGCGGGTCGTGTAGGCCTTGCTGATGCCGATCACCGAGTCGATGCGCGTCGGCCCGATGCCGGCGCCGGTGCAGGCGCCGCCGGCCACGGTGTTGGACGACGTGACGAACGGGTAGGTGCCGTGGTCCACGTCGAGCTGGCTGCCCTGCGCCCCCTCGAAGAGGACGCGGCGGCCCTGCCGGATGGCCTCGTCGATGACGACCGAGACGTTGGCGACGTACGGCGCGAGCCGCTCCCGGTGCCGCGCCGAGGCCTCGACGATCGGCGCCTTCTCGACCGGCGGCTCCCCGAGGATCCTCGTGAGGTACGCGTTCTTCTCCTCGAGGGCGTAGTCGAGCTTCTCCTCGAAGACCTCCGGGTCGAGGAGGTCGCTCACGCGGATGCCGACGCGGGCCATCTTGTCCTCGTACGCCGGCCCGATGCCGCGCCCGGTCGTGCCGATGCGCCGGCGGCCCCGCTCGCGCGCGAGGTCGATCGCCTGGTGGTAGGGCAGCACGAGGTGCGCGTCCTCGCTCACGAGGAAGCGGCCCCCCTCGAAGGTCACCCCCGCCTGCCGGAGCCGGTCCATCTCCTCGAGCAGCACGGCCGGGTCGACGACGCAGCCGTTGCCGATGAGGCAGACCTTGGTCGGGTGGAGGATGCCCGAGGGAATCGACCGCAGGACGGTCCTGGTCCCCGCGACGACGATCGTGTGCCCGGCGTTGTTGCCGCCCTGGAAGCGGACGATCAGGTCGGCATGCTCGGTGTAGACGTCGACGACCTTCCCCTTGCCCTCGTCACCCCACTGCGCGCCGACGACGACCGCGTTAGGCACGGCGCGCCTCGATCGGCTGGCCCTCGACGACGAGGGGCCCCTGCCTCTCGAGGAGGTCGGCCACGGCGACCGTGGCGACGTGGCCGTCGGCCACGCGCTCGATCCGCGCGGCAGGACCGTCGCCGAGCAGCAAGACGTAGGCGATGCCGTGGTGGCGCGCGTAGGCGACCGAGCCGTCGTAGTCGCGGCGGATGATGTCGCGCGCCACCGAGTAGCCGCGGGCGCGCAGCGCCCGTGCAACGGCCAGCGCCTCGCGCTTGTCCCGACGCACGTCCATCAGCAAGAAGTCCGTCCCCTTCGGGCTCGGCGCGCTCCCCTGCCGCTCGAGCGCGGTGAGGAGCCCTTCGAGGTCGATCATGAAGCCGGTCGCCGGGCACGAGTAGCCGAAGCGCCCGATGAGGCCGTCGTACCGACCGCCGCCGGCCAGCTCCCGCCCCACCCCGGCGGCGTACGCCTCGAACGTGACGCCGGTGTAGTAGTCGAGCCCGCGCAGCTCGGCCAGATCGATCGAGAGCACGTCGCCGAGCCCGTACCCCTTCACCACGTCCACCACGCTCCGGAGCACGTCGAGCGCCCGGACGGCCCGCGGCGAGCCGGTCCCGGCAAGCCGCGCCGCGCGCTCGATCACGTCCTCGCCGCCGAAGCAGTCGACGAGGCCGGCGAGGCGCTCCGCATCGGCATCGGGCAGCCGCAGCTCGGGCAGGAGGGCCTCGATGGCCGCCCGGTCCTTCTTGGCGAGCGCGGCCTCGAGCTTCCGGCGACCCGGGCCCGGCGGGACGGCTTCGGCCAGCCCCCGGTAGAACTCCACCTGGCCGATGTCGATGGTGAACCGGGTAAGCCCCGCGGCCCGGAGCGCGTGCGCCGCGATGGCCACCATCTCGGCATCCGCCTCGGGCAGGTCGAGCCCGATCAGCTCGACGCCGGCCTGGAAGATCTCGCGAGGGCGCCCAGGCGTAGCGTCCACATTGCGAATGACCGGGAGATTGTAACAGAGGCGCAGCGGGAGGGGCGCGGTCCGGAGCCGCGAGGCGACCAGGCGCGCCACCTGGGCGGTCACGTCGGGCCGCACCAGGACGACGCGGCCGGAGGGCTGGTCGGTCGATCGGAACGCCCGCTGGGGCAGCTCCGGCCCGAGGCCCGCCTCGAGGACGTCCGAGTACTCGACCGTCGGCGTCACGACGCGGCGGAAGCCCCAGGCCGCGAACGTGGTCATGACGGCCCGCTCCACCTCCTCGAGCGCCGCGGCGCGCTCGAGGAGGAGATCGCGGAACCCGGAGGGGACGTCGAGACGCGTCAGAGCGTCACCTGCACGGCCCGGATCACGTTCGGCAGCGCCTTGAGCGCCTCGAGGGTCTCCCGCGAGAGCGCGCCGTCGACGCTGATCACGGAGATCGCGCGGCCGCCGACCGATTCCCGGCCGAGGTGCATCCGGGCGATGTTGATGCCGTGCGCACCGAGCGTGTTGCCGATGCCGCCGATGACGCCCGGCTTGTCGTGGTTCCACATGACGAGCAGGTGACCCTCCGGAGCCGCCTCGAGGCGGTACTCGTTGATCCGCACGATGCGCGGCTCCTGCTTGCCGAAGATGGTCCCGTCGACGCGCGAGGTGCCGTCGGAGGTCCGCACCTCGACGGTCAGGAGGCTCTGGAAGTCCTCCGAGTCGCCCGTCTTCGACTCGACGACGCCGATGCCCCGCTCCTTCGCCAGGAGCGGCGCGTTGACGAAGTTCACCGTCTCCTTGAGGACCGGCGCGAGCAGCCCCTTGAGGACGCTCACCGTGACCGAGGCCACCGGGAGGGCCGCGACCTCCCCGCGGTACGTGACCCGCACCTCCTGCACACCGCCCGGCGTCGTCTGCGCCTGGAAGGCGCCGAGCCGCTCGCCGAGGGTGAGCCAGGGCTTGAGCCGCGGCAGCGCCTCGGCCGGCACGGACGGCACGTTGACGGCGTTCATGACCTGCCCGTGGACGAGGTAGGCGACGATCTGCTCGGCGATGGCGATCGCCACGTTCTCCTGGGCCTCGCCGGTCGACGCCCCGAGGTGCGGTGTGCAGATGACCTGCGGGAGCTTGAGGAGCGGGTGGTCCGGGGGCGGCGGCTCCTGCTCGAACACGTCGAGGGCGGCGCCGCGGACGTGGCCCGACTCGATGGCGGCCGCGAGCGCCGCCTCGTCGACGATGCCGCCGCGGGCGCAGTTGACCACCATGACCCCCTTCTTCGTCTTCGCGAGCGCCGCCGCGTCGATGAGGCCCTTCGTCTCGGCCGTGTACGGGACGTGCACGGTGACGATGTCGGCCCGCCGCAGGAGGTCGTCGAGGTCGACCAGCTCGACCCCCAGGGAGCGCGCCTTGTCCGGCGACAGGTACGGGTCGTACGCGAGGACCTTCATCTTGAGGCCGATGGCGCGGTCGGCCACGATCTGGCCGATGTTGCCGAGGCCGACGACGCCGAGGGTCTTGCCGTACACCTCGACGCCCATGAAGCGGTTCTTCTCCCACTTGCCGGCCTTGCAGGAGGCGGTGGCCTGGGGGATGTCGCGGCAGAGCGCCATCATCATGGCGATCGTGTGCTCCGCCGTGGTGATGGTGTTGCCGCCGGGCGTGTTCATGACGACGATGCCGCGGGCCGAGGCCGCGGCGAGGTCGACGTTGTCGAGGCCGATGCCGGCGCGGCCGACGACCTTGAGCCGGCCCGACCGCTCGAGGACCGCCTTCGTGACCTTCGTGGCGCTTCGCACGACGAGGCCGTCGTACTCGCCGAGGATGCGCGCCAGCTCATCGGCCGGCAGCTTGGTCTTGACGTCCACCTCGAGGCCGCCGGCGCGCAGGATCTCTGCGCAGCGCGGCGAGAGGTCGTCGGAGATCAGGACGCGCACGAGCTACTCCCGTCCGCCCGCCGCCGCCCGCGCGGGCTCCGCCGACGGCGCGACCTGCAGGGCGGAATAGAGGATCGTCTGCGCCGTCGCCACGCCCTTGCCGATCTCCACCGGCACGCCGAGGTCCCTGAGCGCCATCTCGACCGCCGACACGACGCTGATCACGTCGAACGGGTCGGACCAGCCGAGCGTCGCGATGCGGAAGACCTTCCCCTTCGCCTGCCCCTGGCCGCCGATGATCGTGACGCCGTACCGGTTGCGCATGTGCTTGACGATCTTCCCGGTGTCGATGCCGGCCGGCCCGGTGATGACGGTCGTGGCCTCGGAGGGGGACTCGGCGAAGAGCGTCAGGCCGATGGCCACCATGGCCTCGCGCGTGGCGCGCGCGAAGAGGGCGTGCCGCTCGAAGATGGCGTCGAGCCCCTCGGCCTTCATGATGGCCAGCGTGTCCCTCAGGCCGACGATCAGGGAGACGGCCGGCGTCCAGGCGGTCTGGTTCTGGACGATGGCCTTCTTCTCCTTGCGGAAGTCGAAGTAGAAGCGGGGCGACCTCGACGCCTCGACGAGCTTCCACGCCTTCGGCGACACCGCGACGAACGCGAGCCCCGGCGGCAGCATCAGCGCCTTCTGCGAGCCGGTGACGAGGACGTCGATCCCCCACTCGTCCATCCGGATGTCGAACACGCCGAGCGCCGTGATGGCGTCGACGACGAGCACCACGTTGTCGCGCGACCGCACGACGGCGGCGATCTCGCGCGTCGGGTGCTTGACGCCGGTCGAGGTCTCGCTGGCCGTCATGTAGACGGCCTTGATGGACGGGTCGGCGTCGAGCGCCGCCTTCACCTGCTCGGGCCGGACCGCCTTGCCCCACTCGACGTCGATGTTGGTGACCTGGACGCCGTAGGCCTGGCAGATGTTGGCCCACCGCTCGCCGAAGTTGCCGCCGCGGATCACG
>DASVDK010000097.1:0-3653 GCA_036381125.1 Thermodesulfobacteriota bacterium
CGTGGCGGAGCTGATCCGGGGGAAGGCCGGGCGGGTCGTGGGGGACCTCGTGAGCCTCCTCGCGGTCGTCAAGGGGCTTCCGCTGGCCTACAACCGGGACCTCCAGGAGGACAAGGAGCCGCTCTTCGACGCCGTGGACACGGTCGAGGCGTCGCTCGGCGTGCTGCCGCCGCTCCTGCGCTCGATGCGCGTCAGGACGGACGTGATGCGCGCCGCGACGCGGGGCGGCTTCCTCACCGCGACCGACGCCGCCGACTACCTCGTGCTCAAGGGGATGCCGTTCCGCAAGGCGCACGAGGTGGTGGGCAGGCTCGTGGCCGAGGCGATCCGCCGCGGCGTCGACCTCTCGGAGCTGCCGCTCGACGTGTTCCGCGCGGCGGCGCCGGAGTTCGACGAGGACGTCTACCGCGCGCTCGACGTCGACCGCTCGGTGGCGAGCCGGCGGTCCCACGGCGGCACCGCGCACGAGGCGGTCCGGGCCCGCCTGCGCCAGCTCGGGTACCTCTCGTGAGGCGCCTGGCGCTTCTCCTCCTCGCGGGTGCGCCGCTCGTCCTCGCCGGCTGCGGCAAGAAGGGGCCGCCGCAGCCGCCCATCCGCGCGCCGCGGCCGGCCGCCTCGCCCGCCGCCGCCCCGACGCCGACCGCGACTCCCGCACCCACGCCGCCGGCCGGCGTGCCGGGCCAGGATCTCCCGTAAGCCCGCGGTGGGTCTCTGCCGCTGGGGCCAGGTCTCCACGCTTTCCGACTGGAAAACGGAAAGGCCTGACCCCGGGTCGAGTCAAGGATCTCCAGCGCGTCGGCGAGGTCTGCCACGCGGAGTGCCATCGGACCGCCGGTGCCGACGATGCTGTCGGTGCCGACGGCCAGGTATGGCCCGGCTGCTCCCGGATCGGCCGCGTCCACGACCCGGACGGAATCATCGTCGCCGACGTCGATGACGTAACCGGCGTCGATGTCGCCGGGGGCCCGGGCGGCAAGGAGCCGCCCGTCGGCGCTCCAGACGGGGGCATCGAACTCCGTGTCCTCGGCGACGTGGATCGAGTCGTCGGTGCGGTCGTAAGCAGACGAAGGCGAGATAGCGGCCGTGCTATGGCTTCACGCCGCGAGGCTGTAACGGACGTTGCGGAGGGGGTCGTCCGCGCGCGGAGGCCCGGAAACGGAACGACCCGCCGGAGGCCGGTGCGGCGCCGCGGCGGGTCGGGGGTGGGGCCGGCTCGGCCGGCCGAACGCTAGCGGGCTTCGGCTTCGGCCGAGGCCCGATCGGCCTGGTGCGAGGCCTTGAACGCCTGGCGGGCCTGCGCGGTGCGCTCCCGGGCGTCGTTCCGGGCGGACTCGGCCTGCCGGATGCCGAAGTAGATGGCGCGCGCCCAGCCGGCCGCCGTCGCCAGCAGCGCGAACGCCCCGATGATCAGTACGACTTCGAGGTTCATGTACATGTCGGATGCTCCCGAGGGCGCCGCGGGGCCGGGGCCGTTCCCGGCTTCGAAGCGGACCGTCGGCTGCGCTCCCGAGGAGCCTCCTCACGAGCCCCAGGCGCGCCGTGCCCCCGTGATTGTGAATATAAGCACAGAAGAGTGGTCTGTCAAGAGGAAATTGGTCCGGCCAAAATCGCGCTTCCAGTGCCGTTCTGGCCTCCGCAACGCGGTTCGTAAGCCCTCTATCGGCAATTTGGTAGGACCAGTTGGTACAGATCGCAAGGTGTCGAAACTCCTGAGGACCCGGCGCGCCAAACCGCGGCGCGCCACGGACGCCCGGACAGCGGGCGGACCGCCTCAGGCAAGGGCGAGCAGGACGACCCCGGCGAGGACCGCGACGGCGCCGAGGGCGCGCGGAGCGTTCACCGGCTCCTCGAGCACGAACGCCCCCAGCGCGGTGCCGACGACGATCGCCAGCTCCCGGCCGGCCACCACGTACGCGAGCGGCGCGAGCCGCATGGCGGCCAGGACGAGGCCGTAGGCGCCGAGTATCCCGGCGGCGCAGGCGACGGCGAGGCCGAGCCCGTTGCCGCGAGCCGCAGCCGCGAGGCGGCGCCGGCGAGCCGGCGTGCGCAGCCAGGCCGGCGCGAGGAGGAGGGCCGCGCCGACCATCTGGAGCCCCAGGTAGACCGGCGGCGACACGACGCCCACGCCGACGCGGTCGACGAGCGAGTAGGACGCCGACGTGGCGCCGACCGCGAGCCCGAAGGCCACGCCGGCGCCCCGGGACCCTTCGCGCCCTGCCTCGCGGCCGCCGAGCCCCCCCGACGCCACGAGCGCCAGTCCGGCGACGATCGTCCCGACCCCGGCCCAGCCGAGCGTCGAGAGCCGGTCGCCGAGGAGCGCGGGGGCGAGGAGCGCCACGAGGAGGGGCGAGCTGCCGCGGGCGACCGGGTAGACGACGGAGAGATCGCCTCGCCGGTACCCGGCGCCGAGGAGCGCGAAGTAGCCGGCGTGGATCGCCCCGCTCGCGGCGGCGGCGGCAAGCCCGACCGGCGGGACGCCGCCGGTCGCGAGCCCGACGACGCCGAAGGGGAGCGAGAGGAGCGCCGCCGCCCAGCTCGCGACGACCAGGAATGCGTCCTGGTCGGTCGCGCGCTTGGCGAGGAGGTTCCAGGTGGCGTGGATGCCGGCCGCGCCGAGGATCAGGGCGAGCGCGTCAGCGCCCACGGGTGCCCCGGATCACGTGCCGTCGCCCCGCGGCGCCCCTCCGCGCGCGATGGCCTCGTGCAGGAGCACCACCGGATGGTGTGCCCTGCGCCCCGTGCCGTGCGCGATCTGCTGGCGGCAGGAGACGCCGGTCGCGGCCACGAGCGTCTCCGGCCCCTCGGCCCTCACGGCGGGGAAGAGACGCTGGCCCCCGATGGCCATCGACAGGTCGTAGTGCTCGGCCTCGAACCCGAAGGAGCCGGCCATCCCGCAGCAGCCGGCGTCCAGCTCGACGACCTCGGCCCCCGGGATGCGCGCGAGGAGGGCGACGGTGGCGGCGGTGCCGGCGAGCGCCTTCTGATGGCAGTGGCCGTGGAAGAGGACGCGCCGCGGCGGCTGCCCGTTCGCCGCGGGAACGGCGAGGGCGCCCTGGTCGATCGCCTCGACGAGCAGCTCCTCGACGAGCCGCGCCCGCTTCGCCACGGCCGCCGCGTCCGCGTTCCCGGGGAGGAGCGCGGGGTGCTCCTCGCGCAGTGTGAGGAGGCAGGAGGGCTCGCAGCCGACGATCGTCACGCCGCGGGCCGCCTCGGGCCCGAGCTTCGCCGCCAGGGCGGCGGCGCTCGCCTTCGCGTCCCGGAGCAACCCCTTCGAGATCTGGGCGCGACCGCAGCAGACCTCGGTCTCGAGCCGGACTCGGTAGCCGGCTCGCTCGAGCAGCTCGACCGCCGCGCGACCGATGTCCGGCTCGGTGAAGCTCGTGAAGGAGTCGGCGAGGAAGACGACCTCGCCCCGCGTGCCGCCGCCGGCCGGGGCGGGCCGCGAGGCGAACCAGCGCGGCAGGGTCTCCCGCTGGAAGCGGGGCAGCGGCCGCCGCCGGTCGATCCCGGCCACCTTCTCGAGGAGCCAGCGGGCGGGGCCGAAGCGCGACGGGACGTTCGACAGGGGCGCCAGGGCCGAGCCGATCCGGTTGAGCGACCGCACGTGCCCGAAGAGGCGGGCCCTGAGCGGGACGCCGTGCACCGCGTAGTGG
>DASVDK010000098.1:0-5412 GCA_036381125.1 Thermodesulfobacteriota bacterium
AGGGTCGACTTGCCGCAGCCGGAGGGGCCGACGATGGCGAAGAACTCGCCCGTGATCAGGTCGAGGTCGATCGGACCGAGGGCGTGTACGTCCCCGCCCCCCTGCGGGCGGGTGAAGACCTTGGTCACGCCCCTGAGCCGCACATGCGCCGCCCCGGAGGGGGCCGCCGCGGGAGAGTCGCGGCCCGGGAGGGCCCGGGCCGCGGGCGCGATCCCCTCGCGAGCCGCCATCACTTCGGGGCCTTGATGTCGTCGGGCAGGAACTGCGTGTCGATGACCTTCTCGAAGTCGACCTCCCCCTTGATCGTCCCGAGGCCGCGCTGCAGCTCGATCATCCGCTTGAGCCCGTCCATGTGGAACTGCCCCGAGCCCCAGTACGGCACGCCCTGCGTCCGGCTCGAGGTGAGGTTGCGGACGGCGCTGCGCGCCACCTCCGGCTCCAGGTTGTAGTGCCTGGCGATGATGTCGCCCGCCTCGTCGGGGTTCCGGTGCATGAACTCCACCGCCCGGCGCCTCGCCCGGATCACGGCGCGGATGAAGTCCCCCTGCTCGGCGGCCATGTCGACGGTCGTGACGCCGACGACGTTGTCGAGGGGCGGCAGGACCTCGCTCGCGGTCACGACGGCGCGGTACCTGTCCTTGACCTTCGACCAGAGCGGCTCGACGACGGCGGCCACGTCGATGAGCCCGCTCTCGAGGGCGGCGAGCATCTCGCCGAACCCGCCGGTCCTGACGATCTCGGCCTCGTGGGGCTCGAGGCCGGCCCGCTGGATCAGCATCTGCGCCAGCGCCTGGCTCGTCGAGCGCGGATTCGTGTAGCCGATCTTCTTGCCCTTGAAGTCCTGGAGGGTCCTGATCGGCGAGTCGGGCTTGACCGCCCAGACGAACTCGGCGACGGTGAGGACGTTGTCGCTGATGATCTTGAGGTCGGCCCCCTGCTGGATGGCCGCCACCACGACGCCGGGGTTGACCTCGCCGTAGGGGACGCCGCCGGCCAGCATGTTGCGCAGCGACGTGCCGCCGCCGGACGAGGTGATGATGCCGGTGACCTCGATCCCCTCCTCCTTGAAGTAGCCCTTGTCGAGCGCGACCGCGAACGGCATGCCGTTGGCCGCGACCCCGAAGTTGCCGACCGCGATCTGCGTCGCCTGGGCCGGGCGGGACGAGACCGCAACCGCCAGCGCGAGCGCGACGAGCGCCGGGATCTTCATGGCTCTCCTCCGTTGGAGTTGAAGACGACGTTGACGTTCTTGATCTGCGTGCAGGCGAGCAGCTCCTCGATCGACTCCTCGCGGCCCAGGCCGGACTGCTTGTAGCCGCCGAACGGGACGCCGACGTGGTGGGTGGCCGCGTCGTTGATCCAGACGTAGCCGGCCTGGAGGCGCGAGGCGAGGCGGTGGGCGCGGTCGAGGTCCTGCGTCCAGATCGAGGCGGTGAGGCCGTAGTCGAGGGCGTTCACGCGCGAGACGAGGTCGTCCTCGTCGCGCCAGCGGAGGAGGCTCACCACCGGCCCGAAGATCTCCTCGCGCGCGATCCGCATGTCGTCCGTCACGTCGGCGAAGACGGTCGGCTCGACGAAGAAGCCGCGGGCGAGCCGCGGGTCGTCCGGCCGGCGGCCGCCGTGGAGGAGCCGCGCCCCCTCCTCCCGACCGATCCGGATGTAGCTCATCGTCCTGTCGAACTGCGCCCGGCTCGAGAGGCAGCCCATCTCGGTGGCGGGATCGGTCGGCGGCCCGACCCGGATCGCGGCCACCTCCTTCACGATGGCCGGAAGGGCGGCCTCGTAGACGTCCTCGTGCAGGAAGACCCGGCTGGTCGAGTTGCACGACTGCCCGGTCACGTAGCGGAAGTTCATGCCGCGCACGACGGCCCGGCCGATCGTGGCCGGGCTCGTGTCGGGGCAGGCGACGAGGGCGTTCTTGCCGCCGAGCTCGAGCGTCAGCGCCTTCAGCGTGTCGCTCGCCGAGCGCATGACGGCGCGGCCGGCGGCGACGCTGCCGATGAAGCCGATCTTGGCCACGCGGGGGTGCCCGGCGAGCGCGGCGCCCGCCTCCCGGCCGCCGGTCACGACGTTGAAGACGCCCGGCGGGAAGACGTCGCGCCAGAGCTCGGCGAGGCGGAGCGCGGAGAGCGGCGTCTGGTCGGCCGGCTTGACGACGAGCGTGTTGCCGGCCGCGAGCGGCGCGGCCGCCTTGGCGGCGACGAAGAGGAGGGGATGGTTGAAGGCGCCGATCCTCGCCGCGACGCCGAGCGGCTCGCGGACGGTGTAGTTGAGCACGCCCGGGCCGATCGGAATGGTCGCCCCCTTGATCTCGGCCACGAGCCCGGCGAAGTACTCCATGTACTCGACGCTGATGTCGGCGTCGTAGAGCATCGCCCGGAGCGGGTTGCCGGCGTCGAGCGCGTCGAGGTAGCCCAGCTCCTCGCGATGCCGCGCGAGGATTCGCGCGGCCTCCCGGATCCGGGCCGCGCGCTCGCACGCCGGCGTGTCGCGCCAGCCGGGGAAGGCGGCGTGCGCCGCGCGGACGGCCAGGTCGACGTCGGCCGCGTCGCCGTCGGCGGCGGTCCCGAGGTCCTCGCCGGTTGCGGGGCTCGTCACCGGGATCGTGCGGCCCGCGACCGGGGCGTGCCAGGCGCCCCCGTAGAAGAGGCCGCGTTCGCGCGGGAGACAGGACGGCGCGGGATCGTGAGCCATGCATCCCACTCCTTTCACGGGGTCGACGGGGCCGACGGGATCTGCCGCAGGAGGCTCGAGGACACGGCGCGGGCGTACTCGGGCGCGACGTGGACGTCGACGACGCAGACCCGACCCGCCCGCGTCTCGCGGACGCCCGCCTCGAGGGCGGCCGCGAGCGCCTCGGGGCCGCGCACCGGCCCGAGGCCGACGGCCCCCTGGCCGCGGGCGAGCATCGCGAGGTCCATCCGCGGGTCGCTCATGCGGAGCCCGATCGAGCGGTTCTCGACCGGCCGCCCGCGCGTCCGCGCCACCCCCTCCTGGTGCAGCTCGTCGTTGAAGAAGGACTCGTTGTTGGCGACGAGGACGAGGAGCGGCACGCGGTAGTGGACGGCCGTCCAGATCGCGGTGAGCCCCATGAGGTAGTCGCCGTCGCCGAGGATGGCCACCGGGAGCCGGTCGCTCCCCCGCAGCGCCAGCGCGGCGCCGACCGCCATGCCGGGACCCGAGCCGATGCCGCCGCCGCCGTCGTACCCGACGTAGTCGAGCGGCGAGCGGAAGCGACAGAAGGCGCCGGGCCAGCCGAGCGGCAGCCGGATGTAGGCCGGGTTGTGCGGGGCGAGGAGGTCGGTGGCCGTGGCGGCCAGGGCGTGCATCGAGAGGCGCCCGTCCCTGACCGGCGGCCCCGGCGCCTCGCGCTCGGCGCTCGCGGCCGGCGGCGTCCGGGCGTGAACGCGGCCAGGCCCCAGGGCCACGAGGAGGCGCTCGACGAACCGGTCGGGCGAGGCGAGGGCCGAGAGGTCGGCCGGCGGGAGCGCCTGGTGGTCCATGCTCCAGCCGTTGTGGACGTACGGGTCGAGCGAGCACTGGACGACCCTGGCCTCCGGGAGCCGGCCGTCGCAGGCCTGCCTGAGCGTCCCCGCGAGGTCGATCCAGTCGAGGCTCACGATCACGTCCGCCTCGCGGACGAGGGCGCCGGCCTCGCGCGTGACGTAGAGGCCGGGCGGGAAGGGGTGGAGCGGGTGCTCGGTCGGGAAGGTCGCTCCCGTCTTGAGGTCGGTGAGGACCCGCGCCCCACAGCGCTCGGCGAGCGCGACCCGCCGGTCCCAGTCCTCCTGCCGCGCCGAGACGCGGCCGATCATGACGAGCGGTCGGTGCGCGGCCTCGAGGAGCGCCCGGGCCTCCTCGACGAAGTCCCGCGGCGGCTCGGCCGCGCGGGGCGGGCGGTACCGCGCGAGCGCCGGCGGCTCCGGGGGCGTCCGGACCATCTGCTCCTGCGTGGCGGCGTCGAGGCAGACGTACACCGGTCCCCTGGGCTCGGTGATCGCGATCCGGTGCGCGCGGACGAGCGCTTCGAGCGCCGCCGGCACGGAGGCCGGCTGGTTGTCCCACTTCGTGTACCCTCGGACGAGCGCGCCGAGGTCGCTCGTGGTGTGGAGCCAGTCGACCCACGGCCGGCGCTGGGCGGCGTCCATGGGGCCCTGCGCGCCGACGATCAGGATCGGCACCCGGTCGCACCAGGCGTTGAAGATCGCCATCGTGGCGTGCATGAGGCCGACGTTGCTGTGGAGCGCCACTGCCATGGGCCGTCCCGTCACCCGGGCGTAGCCGTGGGCGAGTGCGACCGCGTTCTCCTCGTGCACGCAGAGGAGCAGCTCCGGCCGGGTGTTGCCGAGGTAGTTGACGAGGCTGTCGTGGAGCCCCCGGAAGCTCGCCCCGGGGGTCAGGGCCACGAACTCCACGCCCAGCTCGCGCAGCAGCGCGGCGATCGCGTCGCTGCCCCATTCGCGCGCGCCCGCCGCCATCGGCGCGGGACGCTCCGCGGCGCTCACCCGCGCACCTCCCCGGCGACGCTCGCCTCGAGCGCGCGCCACCGGGCGAGGCCGACCGCCTCGTCGAGCGCCGCGCGCACCTCGCTCCCCTCCGCGAGCGGCTCGAAGCCCTCTCGCCCGTCCGCGTACCGCCGCAGCTCGGCGAGCGCGCGCCGCGTGGCGGCGACCGCCCTGAAGAGGACGGTCGCCGGGAAGGAGACGTGGCGGAACCCCATGGCGCCAAGCTCGGCCGGCGAGAGCCAGGGCGTCCCCGACCCTTCGAAGATCGCGGCGGAGAGGATCGTGCCGCCGAGGGCCCGTCCGACCCGCTCGTAGTCCTCGGGACGCCGGAGGCCCGCCACGAACACCCCGTCCACCCCGACCGTCAGGAACCGCTCGCCCCGGCGCAGCGCGGCGTCGAGGCCGAGGGCGCCGAAGGCGTCCGTGCGGCCGATGACGAGCGTCTCGCGGCTGCGACGGGCCGCCAGCGCGACCTCGAGCTTCCGCTCGATCACCGCCTCGTCGACGACCGCCGCCGCCCGGTCGGCCCGCTGCTGCTTGCGCTCGCGGAGCTGATCCTCGATCAGCACGCCGCCGACCCCGAGGTCCTCGTAGGCGGCGATCGTCCGCACCACGCTCTTCGCGTCGCCGTAGCCGTCGTCTCCGTCGGCGAGGAACGGCAGCGACGAGCCGGCGGCGATGTCGCGGATCCCCTCGACCATGTCTCGCAGGCCGATCAGGCCGATGTCGGGGAGGGCGTAACGCGTCGCGAGGAGCGCCGAGCCGCCCACCGCGAACGCCCGGAAGCCGGCCTGCTCGATGAGCCGCGCGGAGAGGGCGTCGTGGGCGAGCGGCGTGACGAGCGGGCGCTCGGCGTCGAGCGCCTGCCGAAGGGGCGGCCGGATCACGCCGGCCGCCGGGAAGGGCT
>DASVDK010000099.1:0-9311 GCA_036381125.1 Thermodesulfobacteriota bacterium
CGCGGGCGAGGGGCGCGGGACGCTCGCGGCCGCGATCGACGAGTCGGTGCCGGTCCCGGTGCTGAGCGCGGCCCTCTACGAGCGCTTCACGTCGCGGGGCGAGGCCGAGTTCGCGAACCGACTGCTCTCGGCCCTCCGCTACGAGTTCGGCGGCCACAGGGAGAAGCCGGCGTGAGCCGGCGGAGAGGCGAGCGGCCACCGGTCGTGGGGACCGGGGCGAAGCCCCGGTCGAGCGGAGGCCCGGCTTCGCCGGGCCGGAGCGGAGGGCGGCCGCGAGCCGTTGAGGGAGAAGCCGGCGTGAGCCGGCGGAGAGGCGCGCCGTGAGGCGAGCGGCCACCGGTCGAGCAGAGGCCCAGTACGAGATCTGGCTCGTGCGCCACGGCGAGACCGCATGGAGCCGGAGCGGGCGGCACACCGGGCGCACCGATGTCCCGCTGACCCCCTCCGGCGAGGAGCAGGCGCTGGCGATCGGCCGCCGCCTCGCCGGCCGGCCGTTCGCCCTCGTCCTGACCAGCCCGCTGGCGCGCGCTCGCGAGACCTGCCGCCTCGCCGGGTACGGGACCGCCGCCGTGGTGACGGACGACCTGCGCGAGTGGGACTACGGGCGATACGAGGGCCGCCGGACCGACGAGATCCGGCAGGAGGTCCCCGGCTGGTCCATCTGGACGGACGGCGTGCCCGGCGGCGAGACGGTGGACGAGGTCGGCGACCGGGCCCGGCGCGTGATCGACCGGGCGCTGGCGGCAGGGGGCGACGTGGCGCTCTTCGCCCACGGCCACGTCCTGCGGGTCCTCGCCGCGGTCTGGATCGGCCTGCCGCCGAGCGGCGGCCGGCACCTCGCGCTGGGGACCGCCGCGCTGAGCGTGCTCGGCTACGAGCGGGAGACCCGGGTCATCGGCGTCTGGAACCAGGACTGGCGCCTCGTGCGCGACGATCGTCGGGGTCAGGCTGTCCGCGTACGGCCTCGCGGCGTCACTCCGGCAGCCACGGTGCCCAGACGTCCCGCTCCATGAGGTTCCGGTCCATGCCGGCGTCGTCGGTCGCCTGCCGCCCGGCTCGGGCCATGGCCGTCTCGGAGTGGAGCCGCGTGAAGGTCTGGTAGTTCTCGGGAGTCCCGACGTAGACGCACACGCAGCCGTACGGGTCGGCGTACGTGTAGACCAGCCGGCCGTTGCGAAACTGCGGGACGACCGAGCGCGGCAGCGTGGTCCCGACCGCGAGCGACTCACGACTCGTGTCGGCCGGCTCGCGCCCGAAGCCGGCCGCGTGGAGGAGGTCCGCCGTGCTCGGCGCGTCCCGCTGGCCGACCATCGCGCATCCGCCCGTCGCGAGCACCGCCGCGAGCGCCGCCGAGCGAAGGGTCCGTCCGGGCGCTCGCCCGGCTTTCGCGAGAACGGCCTCGCGTGCGCCGCTGCCGTCATCCGGGATGATCATGGTCGTCTCCTGCCGCGCCATCGAGCCCGGCATGCGAATGATCACCCGCGAGGCGGCCATGGGGCTTGAACGTTCTTGACGGGCAACCGGCGCCGATGGCCGCAAGAGCGTTGCCGCAAGAGCGTTCAAGACAGCCCCCCAGGCCCGGCCGTAGCGTGTAAGGGAAGTCCGCGTCGCGACGCGGGGGACGACCAGGTCGCCGCGGACCGGTTCGACGCGAGCGGGCCCGGGTGCGACTTCACCGACGTCGACGAAAGGAGAGACACTGCCATGACCCATCGTCGCCTCCATACTCGCGCGGGCCTCGGAGCCGCCCTGGCCGTCCTCGTGGTGACGAGCGCCGGGTGCGCGTCCCGTCCGGAGACCTACCCGGGCCACGAGAGCGACCTGCAGCCGGGGGCGCGCCCGATGATCGTCATCGGGGAGACGGGATCGGCCCGCACGGACCCGGCCGAGCTCACCGTGCGTTCCGGCACGGACGTCGCCTGGTTCAACGCGTCGGATGCCGAGGTCTTCGTCCGCTTCGAGGGCCCCATCGCCCGGGCGTGCGGGACGCCGGTGAACTTCAAGCGCTCCTCGGACGGTACGAGCTACGTGAGCGGCTTCATCCCGCCCGACTCGGAGGCGCGCCTCTGCTTCTCGACGCCGGGCCGATACGCGTTCGTCGTCTCGAGCACCGGCACCGAGGGCACGAACGGGGCGGCGGGCGAGGACACGAAGTACGGGGCGGTCGTCGTGGAGTAGGGCCGGTCGCGAGATCGAACGGACCCGAGGCGACCTCGCACGGGGGCTCAGTCGTGCTCGCCGAGTATCGGTAGGGAGAACTGGAAGGTGGCGCCGGGGCCGGCGTTGGAGGAGGCCCAGAGCCGGCCGCCGTGCGCCTCGACGATCGACCGGCTGATCGACAGCCCCATGCCCATGCCGCCGGGCTTGGTGGTGAAGAACGCGTCGAAGAGCCGGGCCGCCGTGGCCGGCTCGAGCCCCACGCCGGCGTCCTGTACCGCCACGCGCACCTCGGCCGCGTCGGCCCGGTGCGTGCGGATCACGAGCTCCTGCGGCCCGTCCGCGGTCGCGGCCATCGCTTCGAGGCCGTTCACCACGAGATTCAGGATCACCTGCTGCAGCTGCACCCGATCGCCGTGCACCGGCGGCAGCGCGGACGACAGGTCGGTCCGCAGCGCCACCCGGTGCTGCCGCGCCTCGCTCCGGATCAGGGCGACGACCTCGCGAACGACGTCGTTCACGTCCAGCCAGGTCTTCTGAGGGTCGGTCCGCGCCGACAGCGCGCGAATGCGCTGAAGCACCTCGCTGGCCCGATGCCCGTCGCGGATGATGCGCTGGACGGCGGCGCGCGCCTCGGCCAGGTCCGGCCGCGGCCGCTCGAGCCAGCGCAGGCAGGCCTGCCCGTTGGCGCTGATGGCCGCGAGCGGCTGGTTCACCTCGTGAGCGATCGAGGCGGCGAGCTCTCCCAGCGTCAGGACGCGGGAGACACGGGCCAGCTCCGCCTGCGTCAGGTGCAGCGCCTCCTCGGCACGCTTCCGCTCGGTGATGTCCACGGTCGTCCCGATCAATTCGACCACGTCGCCGGACGCGTCGAGGACCGGATGCCCCACGACGTGGATGTACTTGACCGACCCATCCGGAGTGACCAGCCGGGAATCGTACTCGAAGTCGGTCCGTTCCCGGGTCGCCCTCTCCGTCGTCTCCATGAAACTCGCCCAATCCTCCGGGGGGTGGAGCGCTCGCGTGCGTTCGAAGGACGGCGGGCCCTCCGAGGGATCGAGGCCCGCGATGCGAAAGAGCTCTGCCGACCAGTAGATGGGTCGCCGACGAACGACGTCCCAGGCCCAACTGCCCGTGTGGCTCACTTCCTGGGCTTCGGCCAGGTAGGCCTCGCTCCGACGCAGGGCCTCTTCGGCCTGCCGGCGATCGTGGATGTCGGTGCTGGTCCCGTACCATCTGACGATCGAGCCCCGCTCGTCCCGCAACGGCACCACGCGGATCAGCAGCCAGCGATACTCCCCGTCCGCCCTCCGCATGCGCGCTTCGGCCTCGAACGGCACCCCGGCGGCCAGGGCCGCACGCCACCCGTCCACGAGCCATTCGGCGTCCTCCGGATGCGCGGCGGCCGTCCAGCCCCAGTTCCGTACGTCCTCGAACGAGAGGCCGAGGTACTCCCGCCAGCGTTCGTTGACGAAATCCACGGAGCCGTCGGGATGCGTGCTCGCGACCAGCGCCGGCATGGTGTCGATGACGAGGCGAAGCTCCCGCTCGGCTCGCCGGACCCGCTCCTCGGCCCGCGTTCGATCCTCGAAGAGTCGGGCGTTCTCGAGGGAGACGGCGGCCTGGGAGGCGAGGAGCTCGAGCAGGGCGATGCGGGCCGGCGTGAAGACGTGGGAGGCGAGGCGGTTCTCGAGGTAGAGCACGCCGATCAACCGCCCCGGCTTGGCCAGCGGCAGGCAGAGGATGGACCGGCAGCCGTGCCGTCGGATGTACCCGTCGCCCGCGAAGAGGGCCTCGGCCGAGGCGTCGTCGAGCCGCACGCTGTCCTGGGTCCGCAGGACGTACCGGAGGACCGACTCGGGCAGCTCCGCCGGGGTGGCGGCCGCCTGGCGCAGCCGGACCGTGACCCGGTCGCGCTCCGTGGTCGCCTCCGCCTCGATGCGCGGCCGGGCGCGGTGCGGCAGGATCAGGAGCCCGCGCTGGGCCCCCGCGTGCTCGACCGCGATCGCCAGAAGCGTCTCGATCACCTTCCCGGGGACGAGCTCGCTCGAGACGGCCTGGGACGCCTTGACCACCGTGGCGAGGTCCATCTGCTCGACCGGCGCGGAGGTCGTGGGCGTCCGGCCGAGGGGCGCCGACTCGGCGCGCAGGTGCGGGTGGGCCCGGTCGAGCTGGCGCACCTTGCCGTCGGCGCCCCAGCGCAGGTAGCCGTACCGGGCGCTGCGCAGGTAGGCGTGGGCGATCGTCTCGAAGCCGCGCGCGGCATAGAAGCGCGCGGCGAGTTCGTGGGCGAGGGCCTCGTTGTGGACGAAGCCGTGCGCGCGCGCCGACCGGATGGCCGCCTCGTAGAGGCGCTCGGCGTCCAGCTCCCGGCCCTCGAGCCGCGCCACCTCGGCCCCCACGAGCGCCGCGCGGTCCGCGAAGTTCTCCGGGCAGTTCTCGGCCCACCGCGCGAGCCGCTCGTGGTGGGCGGCGATCGCGTCGAGGTGCCGGGGCCGCTCGTCGGCGGGGGCCGCGTCGTGGAGCGCCGCGCGCGCGAGCGCGGCATGGAAATGGTACTCGGCCAGCTCGAAGAACGATGGCGACGTCCAGAGCAGCCGTTGCGCCTTCTCCGCCGCCGCGACGGCGGATGCGTTGTCGACCGCGTAGACGCGTGCCTGCAGCTTGCGGATCCAGTGCCAGCACGCGACCACGGCCAGATGCGGAGCGCCCTCCAGGTCCTGCTCGAACCGGCCCTCGTCGAACTCGTCGCCGTCGAAGGACCCGAACGCGGGCGTCAGGCCGCGGAGCGTTCGGATCAGCCTGAGCTGTCCGGTGACCAGCTCGGCGATGAGGCCGAACCGCGCCTTGCGCGCGAAGTCGAGCCCGGCCTCGGCTTCGCGCTGCACGTCGCCGAGCGGGTCTCCGCTGGCGAGCCGGTCCGTGATCAGGTTGGCGCAGCTGTAGGCCGCGCAGTTGAGGTCGCCGGACTGCTGCGCCGCGTCGAACGCCTGCCGCACGAGCGCGTGGCCGGTGCGCAGGTGCCGGTTCCAGGGAACGACGTGGTGCCCGAAGGCCAGGTAGCTGCGCGCCTTGAAGCGGTCCAGCTTCCGCTTCTCCACGAGATCCAGGCTGAGCTGACCGAAGCGCAGCCCCGCCCGGTAATCGCCGAACCGCGGGCCCAGGACCAGGCCGAGGTAGGCGTAGGCGATGCACGATGCGTCGCCGTTGCCGTACTCGAGGCTGAGGTTGGTCATGCGACCGACGACGAGGTGGTACAGCGCCCTGTCGGTCCACTCGGTCGCCGGCATGAGCTCCGCGAGCACCTCCATGGTCGCGCGCCAGCCCGGATCGGCCATGGGGGGCAGGTCGACGAGCGCCTCGATCGGGCGGCTCCCGAGCCGGCGCCAGATCCGTTCGTGTTCCTGCCGGACCACCTCCTCCGTCGGATGCGGCGCCCACTGGATGCCGACGCGCCGGAGGTGCTCGAGGCCCACCTCGATGGCGCGGTCGCTCCGGCCCGAGGTCATGTGGAGCGCTACCCGGACGCCGGTGACCGTGGCGTGGTCGACCAGGTCGGCAGCGCGGTGCGAGAGCATCGACAGCCGGTCTTCCGCCGCCGTCAGGTCACCGGTCAGGAACTCGCACTCGGCCCGATGGAGTCCGAGCGGGAAGGCGAGCGCGTAGCGCCGCTCCCAGCGGTCCTCCGGCAGGAGCGCCTCGCCCGCGGCGAAGTAGGTCAGCGCCGAGGCGTAGGCCGTCGCCGCCTTGGCGCGCCGGCCCGCCACGAGGTTGAGCTCGGCGACCCGCTCGCGCTCGTCCTGCGCCGTCATCAGCGCGACGCCGCGGTTGAGCTGGTTGACGACCTCGAAGACGTGCTCTCCCAGCCTCTCCGGCGGTGTGTTCGCCGCCAGCAGCCGGCCGATCCGGAGATGGACCTCGGGGCGCCGTGCCTCGGGGATGAGTGCGTAGGCCGCCTCCTGGACGTGGTCGTGCAGGAAGCCGTAGGAGCCGCCCGTGTGGAGGACGAGCCCCGCACGGACGGCCTCCCGGAGGTCGGCGTGCATCGCCGCCTGCGAGCCGCCGTGAACCAGGTTGAGGGGGGCGATCTCCGCGCGATTGCCGAGACAGGCGAGCTGCTGGAGGGCCCCGCGGGTCGCCTCGGGGAGCCGGTTCAGCTTCCCGACCATGAGGTCGACGACGTTGTCGGTGAAGCCCTTGGCGCGGATGCGGGCCAGGTTCCATCGCCAGCCCGCCTCGCGCACGTCGAACTCGAGGAGGTGCTCCTCGGCAAGGGTGGTGAGGAACTGGATCGCGAAGAAGGGGTTGCCCCCGGTCTTCTCGTACACGAGCCGCGCGAGCGGCTCCGCACGAGCCCGCTCGCAGAGCAGGGCGTCGGCGACGAGCCGGCCGAGGTCCTCGGGCGCGAGGGGCGAGAGCGCGATGTCGCGCACGAGCGCCCGGGTCTTGCGGATCGAGTCGAGCGTCAGCACGAGGGGGTGAGACGGGCCGACCTCGTTGTCGCGATAGGCGCCGACCAGCAGGAGATGTCGCACCTCCGGCCGGGTGATCAGGAACGCGAGGAGCTCGAGCGTCGCCGCGTCGAGCCACTGGAGGTCGTCCAGGAAGAGGGCGAGGGGATGCTCCTTGCGGGCGAACACGCCGAGGAAGCGGCGGAACACCATCTGGAAGCGGTTCTGGGCATCCTGCGGCGGGAGGTCGGGCACCGGCGGCTGGGGGCCGAGGACCAGCGCAAGCTCGGGGACGAGGGCCACGACGAGCTGTCCGCAGGGGCCGAGCGCCGCCTGGAGGTCCTCCCGCCAGCGGGCGACCTCGGCCTCGCGCCGGCTCAGGATCTGGCGGACGAGGGTCCGGAAGGCCTGGGCCAGGGTGGCGTACGGGATGTCGCGCCTGTACTGGTCGAACTTGCCCGCCGCGAACAGCCCGCGCGGGGCGACCAGCGCCCTGTGCAGCTCGTGCACGACCGAAGACTTGCCCATGCCCGAATAGCCCGAGACCAGGACCAGCTGCGGCGTGCCGTCGGCGACCACCTGGTCGAAGGCCTCGAGCAGCGCCCGGGTCTCGCGCTCGCGTCCGTAGAGCCGCTCGGGGATCACGAGGCGGTCGGGGACGTCGCGCCCGGCGAGCGGGAACGGATCGATCCGTCCGCGGGCCTGCCACTCGGCCAGACACCGCCGCAGGTCGGCCTCGACGCCCGCGGCGGTCTGGTAACGGTCCTCCGCCCGCTTCGCCAGCAGCTTCAGCACGAGGGCCGACAGCGGGCCGGGAATTCCGGGTACGTGCTCCTCCGGGGGGACCGGCGGCCGGGCCATGTGGCCATGCATCAGCTCCATGGGGTCGGTGGAGGTGAAGGGCAGCGTCCCGGTGAGCATTTCGTAGAGGGTGACGCCGAGGGCATAGAGGTCGCTGCGCGAATCGACCGACCGGTTCATCCGTCCGGTCTGTTCGGGCGCCATGTAGGCGATCGTCCCCGCGATCACCTCGGGGGGCTCGGGTGCGGGGCGCTCGCGCGGCAGGCGGGACGCCACGCCGAAGCCCGTCAGCCAGGCCCGGCCGGCCGCGGGCTCGACGAGGGCGTTGGTCGGCTTGATGTCCTTGTGGACGAGGCCGCGCGCGTGGACGCGCCCGAGCGCCGACGCCAGGCCGATGGCGATCCGCAGGAGCGCCGTCGGCTCCAGCGGTTGGGCCAGGAGCCGCGCCAGGAGCTCGCCGCCGGGGTCGGCGAGCAGGAGCGTCGGCCGCCCCTCTGCGTGAACGAGCGCGAGGGGTTGCGCCGCCCACGCCGGCTCCAGTTCGTCGCGCAATGCATACTCGTGCTCGAGCCGCCCGAGCGTCTCGGGGGCGGGGTGCTCCGAAGCCGGCGTGACCACCAGGACCGCCGACCGCCCATCGTCGGCGACACTCCGGGCCAGGACCAGATCCCCGTCCTCCCGGAGCCGCTCGACCGCGGCTCTCGGCGCCTTGCTCATGGTGGAGCCCCGCGACCGCACGACCGGTAGGGGCCGTATGAAGCGGCAGCCCCACGGCCGGCCGTCGTACGGCTCGGTGAACGCGTGCGTGCGTGCGTGCACGGCACGCGCAACCGAGCGAACCCTCCTCGGGTCGGGCCTGCCGCCCCCGAGGTCCCGCTCGAGGTCGGGCGCGGCGCGTCGCGACGCCGCCCGTGGGATGTCGAGCAGGGCCTCGGAAGGGATCTCGGCTCGTCGGCAGCCCGCGCGGCGCGCAGTGGGGACTCGGCCCACCTCGTCGCCCGCACGGCCTGCACGACGCGGGCTCGATGGACGTTGACCTGTGGCCGATCTCGGGCTGAGGAGGCCGCATCCTCGACGCGGCCGCGACGCGCCGACGGCCGGCACGCGGGCGACGCGGTACGCCGCACGAGGCGTTGTCGACAACCCGTCGCGGGATCGTCCTCCTCGCACGGAGACCAGCGCCCGTAAAGCCGCTGGAGCCGGGTGGACGAGTCACGTCCGGAGTTGTCCCTGCGATGGCTTCATCGACGCCGTGTCGCGAGCGGCGCGGGCCGCCGTGGGGCGCCTCGCGCGATGGACGGCGTGTGCGCGGGCGTCGTTTCCGCGGCGAAGCGAGAAGGGGCAGGGTCGATCGGCTGATCGACAGCCCCATGCCCGTGCCGCCGCCCGGGCCGCGAAGACCTCGAGCGAACGAAAGGCCTCGGCCGCGGCACGGGTCGGCCGGCCTGCGGCGCCGCCATTCGGCGGCCGCCCGATCAAGGGGGCGCTCATGCGCGGCCTCCGACCATCTCGAGCGCCCGCGGGAGCGTGGCCTTCGGCAGCTCGACGGTGAACCCGTCGTGCGTCGGGGGGCGCGCGCTCGACCTCGAGCGCCACGGTTGCCGAGCCAGCGAGAACTCGCAGGACGCCCGATCGCGCACCTCGATCGCGACCCGGCCGGCGGCGCAGGAGCCGCGCCGGAGCCCGTCGAGGTCCGGGGAGGCGCGTGCGTCTCGACCAGACGCCGCCCGTCCACCCTGCCGGGGGAAGGGGAGGGACGTTGCGGCCGATCGTCACCAGATACATCGTGGCACGATTTAACTGACGTCCGTGCCGCCCGTGGCTCGCCGAGCGCGGCGCACACGGCGGCACGCCGACGGCGTGCCGTTTCGCGCCGAACCGGGGCTCGTTCCACGATGCAGC
>DASVDK010000100.1:0-10674 GCA_036381125.1 Thermodesulfobacteriota bacterium
GCAGGTCGAAGTAGGTCTGGGCGACGTCGGCGATGAGCGTCGTCACCACCGTCCGGCGGTTCTCCTCGGTCGCCAGGAGGTCCGCGCGCGCCGCCTCCGTTGCCCGGCGCAGCCGCCCCCAGAGGTCCAGCTCGAAGGACAGGTCGAGGTTGGTCTGGTACAGGCCGGTCTCCGGGTTCACCCTGGCGTCCGGCGGCAAGGCGTTCAGCGGGAAGCTGTTCTCGGAGAATCGCTGGTTGGTGTAGCTCGCCTGGCCATCGACCTGCGGGAACTCGGCCGAGCGCGTGATCCCCAGCCGGGCCCGCGCCTCGGTGACCCGGGCGACCGTGATCCGCAGGTCCGTGTTCTCCTCCAGGGCCGTCCGGATCAGGTCCTGGAGAACGGGATCCTGGAAGACCTGCCACCAGTCGAGGTCGGCCAGGGATCCGGTGCCCTCGGCCGGGCTCCGCCACTGTGCCGGCACCGGGACCGACGGCCGCCTGTAGTCGGGCCCCACGGCGCAGCCGGCCAGGCCGCAGAGGACGGCGAGCCAGAGGCCGCCCCACCGGCGGCTCCGACGGCCGATACCCCCGTTCGACGCGTCTCGACGGTGGAACATCGGCTCACCGCTCCCGGTACGCGCTCGGCGTGACGCCGATCCTGCGCCGGAACGCCGTCGTGAAGTGACTCGGCGTCCGGAACCCCACCAACCGGGCAATCGTGCCGACCGAGAGCCGCGTGCTCGTCAGCAGGGCGGCCGCCCGGGCGATCCGGCGGTGAACCACGAACCGGTGCGGCGGCAGCCCCGTGCTCGCCTTGAAGAGCCGTGCGAAGTGGAAGGGGCTCATGTGCACCAGGCCGCTCAACTCGGCGAGCCTCAGGTCGCGCTGAAGGTTCGCCTCGACGTACTCCGTGACGCGCCGGAGCCTCGATCCGGGGAGGCCGCCCGTCGGCGGGCTCGCGTCCGCGCGCTCATCCGGGATCGGAAGCGCCGCCTGGCCCACGGCGCGGCCCGCGTCGGCCCCGTCGACCCGGCTAGGCTCGGACACGGCGCGCCTTCCTGGCCAGCATGAGATGATAGGCGCCGAGCTTCACGACCCTGTGCGCGACGCCCACGCACCGCTCGCAGAGAAACCAGTAGACGACGCAGCCGCTGCTGGTCCTCAGCCTCGGCAGCGTCCCGCTGCACCCCATCGCCGGACACGTCATGACGTGCGTTCCTCCGCGGAGCCTCCGTCCGGAGAGGCTCTCCACCCGGCGGCAGGCAGGTACAGCGTGAAGGCCGCCCCCCCACTCGGGGCGTCCTGGACCTCGAGGCGCCCGCCGTGGACCTCGACGATCCGTCGCGTGATGGCCAGTCCCAACCCCGTGCCACCCCGCTTGCGGGAGAAGAACGGCTCGAAGAGCCGCGGGCGATCCTCCGGCGCGATGCCGGGACCCGTGTCGAGCACCGTCACGCGACAGAGGCCCGCGGCCCTGTCCGGCGGCTCGAGCCGGACCGTCACGCGCGGCCCGCGCGGCGATCGGCCGCCGGCGCTGGCCTCGAGCGCGTTGAGGATGATGTTCAGGAGGGCCTGCATCACCTGGTCGGCGTCGATGAGCGCTTCGATCGCGCCCGCCTCGGCCACGACCTCGACGGCGACCGCGTCGGCCTCGGGGCGGCTGCGCCGCGCGACCGCCACGGCGTCGCGCACCAGTCGACGCAGGTCCGCGGGGGCGACCCGGGGGAGTCGAGGCCTCGCGAGCGAGAGGACGTCGGCCAGGAGCGTCGCCGCCCGACCGGCTTCCTTCGCGATGAGGTCGACGACGAACCGGCCGTCCCCGTCGAGGTCCGGGAGCATGTCCCGCAACGCCCGCGCGCCGTTCGAGATGGAGGTGAGCGGCGTCCGGAGTTCGTGGGCCAACCCGGCGGTCATCACGCCGACGGACGGGAGCCGCTCGTCCTCCCGGTCCTGCAACCGCGCCGTGACGTCCCGCGCGACGTGGGTCATGAGGCGCGGGCCGACCGCGATCGGGCCGATCCGACAGGTCGTCGACTCGAACGCTCGCGTGCGGCCCGCCGCGTCGACGCACTCGAGGACGCGACCGAGCCGTCGGTCGTGCCCGGCGCCGTCACGCAACGCCTCCCGGTTCAGGAAGCACCGGACCTCGGCGGGCAGCGCGCGGGCCGCGCCGTTCGCGTGAATCGCCCGCCCCGTGTCGAGGTCGAAGAGGGTGGCCGGGTCGGGCATGCCGTCGAGCAACGCCCGCAGCATCTGCCAGGCCGGTCCGGCGATCGCCTCGGGGCCGGACTTGGCCGCCGGACCGCCGTGCGGTTGCAGCATGGCCGCTCCTAGCCGCGCACGCGCCGGCGCACGAGCAACCGGGCGCGGCGCACGCGCGACTTCACGGCCGGCACGCCGAGCCCGAGGACCCGGGCGATCTCGGCGCTCGACCACCCCTCCACGTCGTGCAGGAGGAGCACCGTGCGGTAGTCCACGGGCAGATCGTCGATGGCCGAGGCGAGCGCCATCCGCCACTCGATCCGGCGGCCGGGGTCGTCGTCGTGCGCGGGCCACTCGGCGGTCGCCGCGCCGCACGCCCGGTACGGCGGCCTCGCCTCGTCCCACGGCCGGCCGACGCGCCGACCGCGCCGCACGCGCAGCTTCTCGTAGGCGGCGTTCACGACGATCCGGTAGAGCCAGGAGCCGAACGCGGCCTGCCCTCTGAACGTGTCGATCTTCCGGACCGCGGCCCAGAACGCGTCCTGCGCGACCTCTTCGGCGTCCTGCTCGTTCCCCGTGATGCGGGTCGCGAGCCGGAGCACGCGGTCGCCGTACCGCGTGCAGAGACGCTCCACCGAGGCCGGCGCACGGCGCCGCAGGGCTTCCACCAGCAGGCGATCCCGATCGCCCGCCTTCGCAACCGGATCGTGATGGAGGTTCCTCTCGAGGACGGTGGCCACTGGCTGGGACATTCCACGTGCTCCTCGTCGACATCGCGCGACCGCCGCGATCGGTGATCGTTACCGGGCCCGGAGTGCGGCCTCGACCGCGCCGAGCAACGCCTCTCCGTCGACCGGCTTGTGCAGAAAGGCCACCGCCCCGGCTCCCAACGCCCTCCGGCGTGCCTCGTCGTCGCCGTGAGCGGTGAGGATGACGATCGGGATGCGGTGCCCGGTGCCGGCCAACCGTTCCTGCAGAGCAAAGCCCCCCATGCCCGGCATCCGCAGGTCGAGGATCAGGCACCGCGTCGTGCTCAGGTACCGGGACTCCCGGAACGCCTCGGCCGACGCGAACGTCGCCGCCCTGTATCCCGCCGATCTGAGGAGGCCTTCGAGCGCCTGTCGAACCGATTCGTCATCGTCGACGACGGAGATGACTTTCTGCCTCTGCATGACGAAGAGTACGGTACGCCGGTCGGGGGAGGCCGCCTAGATATACGTTGGGTATGCGCGGATATACGTTCGTATAGGAGGACGACCGCGACGGCGTCGGCTCCGCGCCGATCCGCGCGGTGCCGGTCGCCTACGACGCCGGCCAGCTCGCGGCGGGGAGAAGGAACCGGAACGTCGCCCCGTGGCCCACGTTCGGCGTCGCCCAGAGCCGCCCCCCGTGCGCTTCGACGATCGACCGGCTGATCGAGAGCCCCATCCCCAGGCCGTGGGGCTTCGTCGTGTAGAAGGCCTGGAAGAGCCGCTCGACGGTCTCCTCCATCAATCCCTTGCCGGCGTCCTCCACCGCGGCGAGCACGCCGGGGCCTCCGTCGCTCTCGTGGGACTCGGCCCGGAGCACGAGCGTGCGGCGCGCGTCCGGCACGTCCGCCATCGCCTCGACGGCGTTCATGATCAGGTTGAGGGCGACCTGCTGGAGCTGGACGCGGACGCCGAGGACGGTCGGGAGGTCACCGGCGAGGCGCGGCTCGAGCCGGATCCGATGCCTGCGCAACTCCGCGCGGACCAGCTCCACGACCTCGCGGACGACCTCCCCGACGTCGAGCGCGGTCCGGTCCGCGCTGGACTTCCTGAGGAGGGCCCGCGTGTGCGCGACGATCTCGCTCGCCCGATTGGCGTCCTGAATGATGCGCCGCACCGCGGCGGCCGCCTCCCCGATGTCGGGCCGGTCGCGACCGAGCCAGCGGAGGCAGGCGTTGCCGTTGGTCACGGCGGCCGCCAGCGGTTGGTTGAGCTCGTGGGCGAGCGACGCGGCCAGCTCGCCCAGCGTGGCCACCCGCGTGACGTGCTCGAGCTCCGCCTGCGTCCTGCGCAGCGCGTCCTCCGCGCGCTTGCGCTCGAGGATGTCGCCGAGGCGCTGCCCCAGGGTGTCGATGACCTCGAGGAGGGAGTCGTCGGGCTCGCGCGTCCTCCGGTCCAGGAACTCGAAGACCGCGAGGACGCTCCGCCCGACCGTGACCGGAAAGGCGAACGCCGACCTGAAGCCGGCCGACCGGGCCGCGTCGCGGCGCTCGAAGGGGACGTCCCGGGTGGTGATGTCCGTCAACCAGACCGCCGCCCGGCTCTCCCAGACGCGCCCCAGGGCCCCCTCGCCTCTCCGCACGGAGGCCGCCAGGCTGGCCGCTCGAAGCTCGGCGACGTCGCCCTCCGCACAGAAGGACTCGGCCGAGCAGACGAGCGCGTTGGTCGTCGGCTCGACGAACCATACCTGGCCGAGGCGCCAGCCACCGAGATCGCAGAACTTCGTCAGGCATGCGGTCGCCAGATCGGGGATGCCGGGCGCCGCGCTCGCGGCGGCGGTGACGTCCACGAGGAGCCGCAACGCGTCCTCGGCTCGCCGGCGCTGGCCGATCTCCGTCACGAGCGCCTCGTTCGTCCGCCGAAGCTCCGCCGTGCGCGCCGTTACGCGGGCCTCGAGCTCGTCGCGGGCCTGCTTCAGCGACCGCTCGGCCCGCCTGCGCGCGACGCTCAACGCGTTCGCGAGTGCGGCGCAGACTACGAACGCGAGAACGAACGGCAGCTGCTCGACGCCGGTGCGCAGGGCCACGCCCTGCGGCATGAAGAAGTAGCTGGTCACCAGGGTCGACAGGAGGACCGCGAGCCACCCGGGACCGACGCCGCCGAACCAGGCACTGACCATGACGGCGGCGAAGAAGGGGAACACGAACGGCGTCGGTCTGACGCTCTCGAGGAGTAACGTCACGACAGCCGCCACCACCAGGCTCACGACGGCCAGGCCGTAGCGGTATGCCGGATGCCATCGACGGTCGATCCCGACATCGCGCGGGGGGGCGATCGACGCCATGCTCCCTCCATCGGAATCGACCAGCGTGCGACGCCGGCCCGCCGGCGACCGTACGGGCGCATCCGCCGACTCCTGCTCGAGGACCTCGCCGACGGCGAGACTGCCGACCGGGCGCCGTTGTCTGTCGAGAGCGGGAGAGGCCGCGTGCGGCGGGACGCGGTCCGAGCGTGCAGGACGCGGTCCGTTTCCGGGCCACCCTCACGGCTCCACGATCGGGCCCGGCGCGGTTCCGTTCGCGAACGCCCGTGTTCGCGCGCGGCGCGTCGCGAGCGCCGCCGCCGCTCGGCGGCCGCAGCGATCACCGCGCGCGGGTCATCGCGGGAAGGGCGTTCGAGACCGCCGCCGCCGACGGCGGCCCCCTGGCCACACGGCGTAATCGCTCTATACCAAGGTATATCTAGCCGGCGTGCCGGTGCGACGGGTACGCTGTTCCCGTCTCAGGCAAGGAGGACACGTGCTCCCACCGGCCGTGGCGCGTGCCGCGGACCCGGCGGCTCGCGTCCCGACTCCCGAGATGGCGTCGCGATCACCGGGCTCGCACAATCGTGCGGCCGGCGCCCTTTCGGTCCACCTCGCCCGGGCCCCTGGCCGCGCACCGCCCGGCCGCCCGGGCCGATGCTCGCCGGCGCGCACGGCGAGCCACCCTCCGGCCGGCGAGGCCGGGCCGGGCGGCGAGCGTCGTCTCGACGCCCCCGGCGCAGCGCCACGACGTCGATCGAGGCCCGGATGATGCAGGCGGCCGGGGTGCCCGGGGCCGCCTCGCGGCGTATGCCGACGGGGAGCCGCGCTCGACCCGGATGACGATCGGGAGGCAACCGCGATGGCTGCAACGCTGAGGCACACCGGCATCGGCGTCGTGGGGGACCTGCCCTGGGGTACGCACTTCTGCCATTTCTACGAGACGAAGGACGACCTCCTCGACACGCTGGTCCCGTACTTCAAGGCCGGGCTCGAGAGCCACGAGCTCTGCGTATGGGTGATCTCGACGCCCCTGACGGAGGAGGACGTCCGGACGGCCCTCCGAAGCGCCGACCCTGCCTTCGGCCGACGCCCGACCGGCCGCGGCCTGGAGATTCTCCTCGGCCACGAGTGGTATCTCGCGGACGGGACGTTCGACCTGCGGAGAGTGGTCCGCGGCTGGCACGAGAAGCTCGAACGCGCCCTGGCCAGGGCTACTCGGGGATGCGGGTCAGCGGGGCGACGGGCTGGCTCTCGCAGAGGGACTGGGCGGACTTCTGCGCGTACGAGGAGGCCGTCAACGAGGCCATCACCCGGCGGCCGATGATGGTCCTCTGCAGCTACCCGCTCACGGCGTGCGGGGCGGCGGAGGTCCTGGACGTGGCGCGCACGCACGAGTTCGCCCTGGCAAAGCGACACGGGCGCTGGGACGTCGTCGAGCCCTCCGACCTCAAGCAGGTCAAGGCCGAGCTCAAGAGGCTGAACGAGGAGCTGGAGCGGCGCGTCGAGGAACGGACGAGACAGCTGACCGTCGCGAACGAGGAGCTCACGAAGGAGGTCCTCGAGCGCGCGCGGGCGGAAGAGGCGCTGCGCAAGAGCGAGGAGCGTTACGCGCTGGCCCTCCGCGCGGCGAACGACGGGCTCTGGGACTGGGACCTCGACCGGAACGAGGCGTACTACTCGCCGCGCTGGAAGAGCATGCTCGGCTTCGAGGAGGGGAAGATCCGGGGCGAGTATCGGGAATGGGTGACGCGCATTCACCCGGAGGATCGCGACCGGGTGCTCGCGGCCGTTCGAGAGCACCTCGCCGGGCGGTCCGCCTCGTACGAGTGCGAGTACCGGATGCGTCACCGGGACGGCAGTTACCGGTGGGTGCTGGCCCGCGGGCGGGCGGAGCGGGACCCGGGCGGGACGGTGCGTCGGATGGTCGGCTCGCACACCGACATCACCGAGCGCAGGCGGGCCGAGGAGGCGTTGCGAGCCGCACAGGCCGAGCTGGCGCACGCGAGCCGGGTGACGACCATGGGAGAGCTGGTGGCCTCCATCGCTCACGAGGTGAACCAACCGCTCGCGGCCATCGTCGCCAACGGCCACGCCTGCCTGCGCTGGCTCGCGCAGGAGAGGCCGGACCCCGGGGAGGCGCGGGCCGCCGTCGAGCGCGTCATCCGCGACGGCAAGCGCGCGAGCGACGTGATCGGCCGGATTCGCGCGCTCTCGACGAGAGCCGCCCCGCAGAAGACCGCGCTGGACGTGAACGAGGTCATTCGAGACGTCGTCGCGCTGATCCGGAGCGAGGCGCTGCAGCACCGGGTCGTGCTGCGGACCGACCTGTCGTCCGCGCTGCCGCCGGTGCACGGCGATCGGGTCCAGCTTCAGCAGGTGATCCTGAATCTCGTGGTGAACGGGATCGAGGCCAGCGAGTCGGTCACGGAGCGGCCGGCGGAGCTGTGGATCGGGTCGTCCCGAGACGACACGGGCGGCGTGCTCGTCGCGGTGCAGGACTCCGGCGCCGGCGTCGACCCGGCGCACATGGCCCGGATCTTCGAGGCGTTCTTCACCACCAAGCCCGGCGGCATGGGCATGGGGCTGTCGATCAGCCGGTCGATCGCCGAGGCGCACGGCGGCCGGCTGTGGGTCACGCCCAACGCCGGGCCGGGCGCGACCTTTCGGTTCACGCTGCCGGCCGAGCTCGCGATCGCCGGCCGACGCGAGGGCGATCGAACCTCACCACGCCCCCCGGCGTACCAGGCCTCGCTCTGACGCGCGCCGGCGCCCCGGGTCCGTGGTCGCGGCGCCCGCGGCCTCCACCGACGTACCCACGACCTCCACGTCGCCCCGCATGCCGGCCTCGGTGTGGCCGGGAATGTTGCAGGCAAACTCGATGTCCCCGCGCCCGGCGAACCGCCAGATCAGCGCCTTCGTCTCCCCGGGCCGGAGGCCGAGCACGTTCGGCTCGTCGTGGACCATGTTCGGCATCCCCACCATCGCTCTCCGGTGGGCCGCCAGCTCCTCGCGCGTCCCGATGGCGAACTCGTGCGGGAGGCGACCGACGTTGGTGACGACGAATCGGACCGTCTCGCCGGCTCGCACCTCGAGACGCCGGACGTCGAACGCGATGTCGCGCGCCTCGATCCGGACGGTCCGGGTCACGTCGGCGGCCCTCCCCGGGCGCCCGGCCGCCGTCGGTTGCGCGCCGTGCGGGTGCTCGCCGGCCGCGCCGCCGTGCCCGTGGCCGTTGCCGGCCGAGCGTGCGAGGGACGGCAGGCCGGCCGAGCCGGCGACCGCGAGGACGAGGACGAGCAGGACCCTTGCGACGAGACGATCCATTGCAACCTCCTGGTGCGTGTGCGGGGTGTCGAGGCTCCGGTCGACGAGGGTAGTCGGGCGGCGGCTGCGGGAGCCGCCGCCCGTATCGAACGCTCGAGGCGCCTGTCGGGGCGCGCTACAGCTCGAGCCGCCGCAGGCGAAGCGCGTTGGCGATCACCGACACCGAGCTGAACGTCATCGCCGCGCTCGCGATGATGGGTGACAGGAGCAGCCCGAACGCGGGGTAGAGCACGCCGGCCGCGATCGGCACGCCGAGCGTGTTGTAGACGAACGCGAAGAAGAGGTTCTGCCGGATGTTCCGCATCGTCGCCCGCGAGAGCCGTCGCGCGCGGACGATCCCCCTCAGGTCGCCCTTGACGAGCGTGACCCCGGCGCTCTCCATCGCCACGTCGGTGCCGGTCCCCATGGCGATGCCGACGTGCGCCTGGGCGAGCGCCGGCGCGTCGTTCACGCCGTCGCCCGCCATCGCGACGATCCGCCCCTCGTCCTGCAGCCGCCGGACCGCCTCGCGCTTCTCTTCGGGCAGGACGTCGGCGACGACGGCGTCGATGCCCAGCCGGCGGCCGACCGCCTCGGCGGTCGTGCGGTTGTCGCCGGTCAGCATGACGAGGCGGACCCCCTCGGCGCGGAGCTGCCCGATCGCCTCGGGCGTCGTCTCGCGCACCGGGTCGGCGACGCCGACGAGCCCCGCGAGCCGGCCGTCGACGGCGACGAACATCACCGTGTGCCCCTCGCGGCGGAGGGCCTCGGCGCGGCTCGCGAGCGGCGCCGTGTCGATCCCCAGGCCGCCGAGTAGCCCGGCGGTGCCGACCGCCACCTCGCGGCCGGCGACCCGCCCCGTGACCCCCTTGCCGGTCACCGACTCGAACCGCTCCGGCTTGCCGAGCGCGAGGCCGCGCGCCCGGGCCCCGGCCAGGATCGCCGCGGCCAGCGGGTGCTCGCTCCCCTGCTCGAGGCTCGCGGCGAGCCGCAGGACGACCTCCTCGTCGAACCCAGGCGCCGGCTCCACCTCGGAGAGCTTCGGCCTGCCCTCCGTGAGGGTCCCGGTCTTGTCCACGACCAGGGTGTCGACCTTCGCGAGCGTCTCGAGCGCCTCGGCGTCCCGGACCAGCACGCCGGCCGTTGCGCCGCGACCGGTGCCGACCATGATCGACATCGGCGTGGCGAGCCCGAGCGCGCAGGGGCAGGCGATGATGAGCACCGCGATGGCGTTGACGAGGCCGTAGGCCAGGCTCGGCTCCGGCCCCCGGACGGCCCAGACGACGAAGGTCGCCGCCGCGACGACCACGACGATCGGCACGAAGTAGGACGACACGACGTCGGCCAGCCGCTGGATCGGCGCCCGCGTTCGCTGCGCCTCGCTCACCATGCGCACGATCTGCGCGAGGAGCGTGTCGCTGCCCACCCGATCGGCGCGCATGACGAAGCTGCCGGTCCCGTTGACGGTCCCGCCGGTCACCCGGGAGCCCGGCGTCTTCTCGGCCGGGATCGGCTCGCCCGTGACCATCGACTCGTCGACGGCGCTCGCGCCCTCCACGACCTCGCCGTCCACCGGCACCTTCTCGCCGGGCCGCACCCGCAGCCGGTCGCCGACGCACACCTCCTCGAGCGGCACGTCCTCCTCCGCGCCGTCCGGCCGCACGCGCCGCGCGACGCGCGGGGCAAGCCCCAGGAGCGCCCTGATGGCGCTGCTCGTCTCGCTGCGCGCGCGCAGCTCCAGCACCTGGCCGAGGAGGACCAGCGTCACGATGACCGCCGCCGCCTCGAAGTAGACCGCCACGTGGCCGCCGTGCGAGACGAACCCCTCGGGGAAGAGGCCGGGGGCCACCGTGGCCACCACGCTGTAGGCGTAGGCGGCCCCGGTCCCGAGCGCGATGAGGGTGAACATGTTGAGGGAGCGGTTCACGATCGACCGGTAGCCGCGCTGGAAGAACGGCCAGCCGCCCCAGAGGACGACCGGCGTCGCGAGGACGAGCTGCCCCCACGAGAGGAGGGGCGCCGGCACGGCGCGCCTCACCGGCTCGCCCGGCAGCAGATCGGCGATCATCAGCAGGACGAACGGGACGGTCAGGACGGCGCTCACGCGGAAGCGCCGCGTCATGTCCACGAGTTCGGGGTTCGGCTCGTCGGCGGCGCCCGCCGCGCGAGGCTCGAGCGCCATGCCGCAGATCGG
>DASVDK010000101.1:0-6911 GCA_036381125.1 Thermodesulfobacteriota bacterium
AGCTCGTGCGCGCCGCGCCGGACCACGAGCCAGCGCGCGTCCTCGTCGAAGCGGCATTGCGCCTCGCCGCGGACCGTGCGCCGCATTCGCAGCAGGTCGCCGAACAGGCCGCGCAGGCGCTCGTCGCCGCGGCCGGTCAGCTTCGAGCGCGCGAACGTCGCCGGGTCCTGCGGATCGGGCACCTCCTCGCCGGCGAACTGCGCGAACGCGGCGAACTCGCGCCGGCGCCCCTCGCGCGTCGCGTCGGCGATCTCGGCGTCGACGTGGTCGGTGAAGAACTGGAACGGCGCGTCCTCGCCGTACTCCTCGCCCATGAACAGCAGCGGCGTGTAGGGCGAGAGCAGGATGCAGAACGCCGCCAGCGGCCGCGCCTCGCGCGGCAGCCGGTCGCCGAGCGCGCGGTTGCCGACCTGGTCGTGGTTCTGGGCGAAGACGACGAAGCGCTCCCCGGGAAGGTCGCGCGACGGCGTGCCGTGGGGCCGGCCTCGGTAGGTCGAGCGCTGCCCGGTGTAGACGAACCCCTCGGTGTACGCCTTGACGAGCTGGTCGACGCGGCCGAAGTCGGCGTAGTAGCCGCTCCGCTCGCCCGTCACGAGCGCGTGGAGGGCGTGGTGGAAGTCGTCCGACCACTGCGCGGCGAGCCCGTAGCCGCCCGCCGACACCCGATCGATCACCCGCCGGTCGTTGAGGTCGCTCTCGGCGATCACGTGCACCGCCCGCCCCGCGCGCCGGGCCGCCCGCTGCACGGCGTCGTTCAGCTCGCGCAGGATGTGCACCGGGCTGTCGTCCACGATGCCGTGGACGGCGTCGAGCCGGAGCGCGTCGACGTGGAACTCGGTGACCCACCGGACGGCGTTCTCGACGACGAAGCGTCGCACCGGAGCCGAGTCCGGCCCGTCGAAGTTCACCGCGTCGCCCCAGGGCGTCTTGTGCCGGTCGGTGAAGTACGGGCCGAACTCCGCGAGGTAGTTCCCCTCGGGTCCGAGGTGGTTGTAGACGACGTCGAGGACCACGCAGAGCCCCTGCTCGTGGCAGGCGTCGACCAGGCGGGCGAGCCCCTCGGGGCCGCCGTAGCTGCGCTGGGGCGCGTAGAGCCCCACGCCGTCGTAGCCCCAGTTGCGGTCGCCGGGGAAGCTCGCGACCGGCATCAGCTCGATCGCGGTCACGCCGAGCGCCCGGAGGTCCGCGAGGCGGCCGATCACCGCCTCGAAGGTCCCCTCGGGCGTGAAGGTGCCGACGTGCAATTCGTAGACGACGTACTCGTGCAGCGGCCGGCCGCGCCACGCGGCGTCGCTCCAGACGAACGCCCCCATGTCGACCACCTCGGCCGCGCCGTGGACGCCGTCGGGAAGGGCGCGCGCCGCCGGGTCCGGACGGGCCCGCTCGCCGTCGAGCACGTAGCGATACCGCAGGCCGGGCCCCCCCTCGACGACCGCCTCGTAGTACCCCTCGGCGTCGCGCGCCGCCGCAACGCGCACCGGCGCGCCGCCCGCCGGCGTCACCTCCACCTCGAGCGAGCGGCAGCGGGGCGCCCAGACGCGGAACGCGACGCGGCCGTCCGGCAGCGGGGTCGCGCCGAGCGGCAGAGCGGCGCGGGCAGGTCGGTGGACCTCGGCAACACGAGCGGAACGGGACAACGGTCTGGTCTCCAGGGTACGGGCGCGGGTGTCGTTGTGTTGCACATCACATGCCGCCCCGGGCCGGGGGGTCCGATCGTTCGGCATGCCACACGATAGCCGAGGAAGGCGGGCGGCGTGAACGCGTCCGGGTACGGGGCGAAAACGCCTGTATTGTCAGTGACTTATGACTCAAACCCCCGCGCGGCCGGCTCCGGCCCGCCGATGGCCGCCATGAAGGGGCCGCCCTGCCGGCGGGCCGCCTCCGTCTCGCTCATCGCTCCGCCTGCGCGACGATCGGCTCGATCGACGCAAGCCGCGCCGCGAGCCGGCCGGCGTCGGCCTCGACGAGCGTCACGTGCCCGATCTTCCGGCCCGGCCGCGGCGCCTTCCGGTAGAGGTGGAGGTGGAGCCCCTCGACGCGCAGCAGTGCCGCGGGATCCGGATGGCCGCCGACGAGGTTCAGCATGGCGGCGTGCCCCCGCGGCCGCGCCGCGCCGAGCGGCAGGCCGGCCACCGCCCGGACGTGCTGCTCGAACTGGCTCGTCTCGGCCCCCTCGATCGTCCAGTGGCCCGAGTTGTGGACCCGCGGCGCCATCTCGTTGGCCAGGAGCCGTCCGCTCGCCTCGAACAGCTCGATGGCGAGGACCCCGACGTAGTCGAAGCGGGCCAGCACCGCCCGCGCGTAGCGCTCCGCCTCGGCCTGCCACCGCTCGCCCGACGGCGCCGGGGCGAGCGACCGCCTGAGGACCCCGCCGCGATGGACGTTCTCGACGAGCGGGTAGACCCGGACGTCGCCGTCGAGCCCGCGGGCGGCGAGGACCGACAGCTCGCGCTCGAACGGGACGAAGCCCTCGAGGAGGAGCGGCGAGCCGCCGAGCGCGCGCCACGCGGCCTCGACGTCCGCACCGTCGCGCAGCACCGCCTGCCCCTTGCCGTCGTAACCGCCGCGGCGCGCCTTGAGGACGGCGGGCAGGCCGATGCGCGCGAGCGCGGCGTCGAGATCAGCCCGGCTGTCGACCGGCGCGAAGGGAGGGATGGGGATGCCGAGCGCCTCGAACGTCCGCTTCTCGACCAGCCGGTCCTGGGCCGCCTCGAGGACGTCGGGCGCCGGGCGCACCGGCAGGCGCCGCGCGAGCGCCCGCGCGGCGGCCACCGGGACGTTCTCGAACTCGTAGGTGACGACGTCGAGGCCCTCGGCGAAGCGGGACAGGGCGGCCTCGTCGGCGTACGGCGCCGCCTCGTGCGGGGCGACGTCGCCGGCGGGCGCCTCGGGCGCCGGGTCGAGGACGCGGAAGCGGAGGCCGAGCGGGTAGCCCGCCAGCGCGAGCATCCGGCCGAGCTGACCGCCGCCGAGGATGCCGATACGCATGCGGGTCATGGTAGCCGAGCGTGAGGTTCCATGCCGGACGGACGTGCGCCCGCGTCCGGCGCCGGCCTGGCCGGCAGACCGCCCGACTCCGGGCCTCCTTCTTGCTGCACGGGGCGCCGAGCGGCAACCCCGCGCATCCCTCGATTCGGTAAGGAGAGCTCCATGGCACTCACGACGCTGGACCCCTGGCGCGAGAAGGGGATCCCGCTCGACAGGCAGATCCGCTCGTGGAAGCAGCGCGTCCGCTCCCCCTACGACAAGCGCGACGTCGACGCCTACACGCGCACGCGCGTGATCCTCATGAACGGCATCGAGAACGAGGCGTGGTTCAACAGCCACCAGCTCTCCCGGTGCACGGACAACACGGAGCTGAAGTCCCTCGCGGCGGTCACCCGGATGGTCGAGCAGCAGCAGCAGACGACCATCAACTGGCTCAACCCCGCCGACCAGTCGGTGCTCGAGACCACGGTCGCCTACGAGCAGGTCGCGATCGACCTCACCGCCTACCTGGCGCGCAACGAGCCCGACCCGTACGTGCGCGAGACGTTCAACTTCGGGCTCCTCGAGGACTTCGACCACCTCTACCGGTACAGCGAGCTGCTCGACTACCTCGAGGAGATCGACCCCGACACGATCCTCCAGGGCAAGACCGAGGTCCTGCCCGGCCGGCCGACGATCGACCACCACAACGACCCGATCGTGCGGCTCAGGAAGCACTACGAAAAGAACCGGGCGCTGCCGATCTCGAAGCTCCACATCCTCACGCTCATGTCGGCCGAGCAGCAGACGTACCTCTACTACAAGTCGCACGGCTTCGAGTACCCGCAGCGCATCGCCCGCGAGCTGTACGCCGAGATCGGCGAGGTCGAGGAGGAGCACGTCACCCAGTACGAGTCGCTGCTCGACCCGAACGAGACGCCGCTCGAGCGGCAGGTCCTCCACGAGCTGATGGAGGTCTACAACTACATGCACTGCTACGCGCAGGAGCCCGATCGGCGGATCAAGCAGATCTGGGAGGAGTTCCTGCACATGGAGCTGACGCACCTGCAGCTCTGGGGGCAGATGCTCCGGAAGCACGAGGGGATCGAGCCGGAGGCGCTCTTCGGCCGCACGCTCACGGTGGACTTCTCCTTCGAGGAGAACAAGCCGTACGTGCGCGAGGTGCTCGAGCGGCAGCGCGACCTCAGGCTGGTCGACCGGGGCTTCGCGCACCGCGACGAGCTGCCGTCCGACTGGTCCTCGTACCGCTACCGCGAGGCGGTGCACGCGGGCGGCGTGCCGTCGGAGGAGATCGTCGACATCCAGGCCGAGCGCAACCTGCCGATCGAGCGGCCGGGGGACGAGCTACTCGCCCGGGCGAGGCGCGTGGCCCAGTCCATCGAGCCGGACCAGCGACCCCGGCTCCTCATGAGGGCCTAGCAGCCGCCGGGCCCCCGGCCGGATGCCGTCCGGCGCTCCGGCCGGGGCGGCGGCGTTCCGCTCAGGAGGCGCGTATGGAACGTCAGGTGCTCTTCGACAAGCTGTCCGAGTTCCTCATGGTCGAGCAGGGGGGGCTGCAGATCTACCGCGTCGCGGCCTCGCGCGCGCGCCGGCCCGACCTCAAGGCGCGCTACGAGGCGTTCGGCCGCCAGACGGACCGCCATCGCCAGTGGCTCGTCGGCGCGATCACGAGCCTGGGCGGCGACCCGAACTACGTGAGCCCGACGGCGCGCATCGCCCAGGCCAGGGCCGACGCCCTGCTCGGGACGGCGCTCCTCGCCGGGCCGCTCGCGCCCGACGAGGTCGAGGCGAACGACCTGCAGAACGTCCTCCTGGCCGAGACGGTCGACCACGGCAACTGGCAGGTCCTCAAGCGCCTGGTGCGCAGCACCGGCGACCTCGACGTCCGGCTCGCCCTCGAGGACGCCGTGCGCGAGGTCGAGGCCGAGGAGGACACCCACGTCGGCTGGGCGCGCGAGCGTTACGGCCAGCTCGCGCTCGAGATGATCGAGCGCGGCCCCGTGCCCTCGCCCGCGCGCTGGATGCACGCGATCTCGGGGCCGGTGCCGCCGATCGACCGCATCCACCCGTCGCCCGTCGACTCGGGGCTCCTCGGTCCGGCGTTGCAGGCCGCCTGGGGCGACACCCCGATCGCGCGCGACATGCGGCTCGCCGGGTGATCACGCTCGAGAACGGCCACCTCGTCCTCACGATTCGGCCCGACCTCGGCGGCCGGATCGAGAACCTCGTCGATCGCCGCACGGGCCGCACGTGGCTCTGGCACCCCGACGTCTACGAGCCGGCGCCGAGGACGCTGCCGATCGGCGCGTCCTTCGACGACCACTGGACGGGTGGGCTCGACGAGGTCTTCCCCAACGACGCGGCCGGCCGGTTCGGGGGGCGCAACCTCGTGGACCACGGCGAGCTGTGGAGCCGGCCGTGGACGGTGCTCGAGACGTCGCCGTACCTGGTGACGATGCGACTGGCCTGCCGCACGGTGCCGGTCGTCGTCGAGAAGGCGATCGAGGTCGATCCCGACCGGCCGGAGGCCCGCCTGCACTACCGGCTCGATCACCGGGGCGACGCGCCCCTGCCGTTCCTCTTCAAGCTGCACGCGGCGGTGCGGGTGGCGGCCGGCGACCGGATCCTGCTGCCCCCGTGCACCGTGGAGCCGGTGACGCTCGACTTCAGCACCATCGTGGGCCGCGCCGAGCCGACCCCCTGGCCGATCGCGCACGACGCGGCGGGCGAGCCGGTCCGCCTCGATCTCGTCCCGCCGCGCGAGGCGAACGCGCAGGAGTTCCTCTACGCGAGCGGGCTCGGCGACGGGTTCTGCGGGGTCGAGGACGGGCGGGGCAACGGGGAACTCCTCTTCCGCTTCGACCTGGCGGCGTTCCCCTGCGTCTGGCTCTTCCAGAGCTACGGCCGGTGGCGCGGGCATTACGTCGTGGTCCTCGAGCCGGCGACGACGATGCCCTACGACCTCCACGAGGCGCTCGCGCGCGGGACCTGCGCGGTGCTCGAGCCCGGGGCGACGCGGGCGCTCGACGTCGCCGTCTCGCTCACCGCCTGACGACGAGCCCGACGTCCCCCGACTTGTCGAGCACCTCGAGCGACGCGCCCTGCCGGCCGCGCCGGAAGCGCAGGTCGACCCGCCCCGGCCCGACGCGCAGGCCGATCACCTCCACCCAGTCGAGCCAGGGGGGCAGGTTCGGCGCGTCGAGGGAGACCGAGCGGCCGAGCGCGTCGATCTCGAGACCGAGGAGCGACCGCAAGAGCTCGAGCGGCGCGGCCGCGGCCCAGGCCTGCGGGGAGCAGGAGACCGGATAGCGGGTCGGGCCGAAGCCGGGCACGCGGTGGAAGCCGCAGAACAGCTCCGGCAGCCTGAAGTCCTCGAAGAAGAGGCTCGCCTCGAAGAGCGCGGTGGCGAGGGTCTCGAGGTGACCCGACTGCCCGTAGCGCTTGAGCCCCGCGCCGACGATGGCGTTGTCGTGCGGCCACACCGACCCGTTGTGGTAGGACATCGGGTTGTAGCGCACCTCGCGGTCCGCCAGCGTCCGGACGCCCCAGCCGCTGAACGACTCCGGCGAGAGGAGCCGCGCCCCGACGCGGGCCGCCCGCTCGGGCCGCGGCAGCCCGCAGTAGAGCAGGTGCCCCGCGTTGGAGGCGACGATCTGACAGGGGCGCTTGGCGCCGTCGAGCGCGATGGCGTACGTCCCCTCCTCCTCCCACCAGAAGGCCCGCTCCACCCGGTCGGCCAGGTCGGCCGCCTCCGTCTCGAGCCTCGCGGCGAGGCTCTCGTGGCCGAGGCGCGCCGAGAGGACGGCCATCCCGCGCTTGGCGGCGTAGACGTATCCCTGGACCTCGACCAGCGCGATCGGCGGCTCGGCGTCGCGGCCGCTCGCGTGGAAGATCGGGTCGCGCGAGTCCTTCCACCCCTGCTG
>DASVDK010000102.1:0-4870 GCA_036381125.1 Thermodesulfobacteriota bacterium
TCGCCGACGCGCACGCCCGCGGCGAGGTCGACGCGAGGCTCGCGCCGACCGTGCTCGCGCGCGTCGGCCGGGCGGCCGACGGGTGGCCGCGCCGGCTGCCGCCGCAGCTCGCGGCGGGGCTCGCCGCGCTCACGAGGCAGACCGGCGGCGATGCCGCGGCGGTGGTCGCGCAGTTCGAGCGGGGCCGGAACAAGGCGGCCAAGAACCGGCTCGACGCGAACGACCCGGTCGTGCTCGCCCGCCTGGCGCAGGCCCAGGTGGAGGCACGCCTCTTCTCGGAGGCGCTCGAGATCTACTTCGAGATGGCGAAGGCCTACCCCGAGGTGCGCCAAGTCCAGGAGGCGCTCCAGGGGGTCTACGCGGCCGAGCAGGTAGCCGGCGGCGAGGTGAGGATCAACTGAGCGCGGCGGTCTGCGCGATGGGGCCGGCGCAGTGCGACGGACCGGTTGTCGCCTGGCGGCTCAGATGATCGCAACGAGCCGTCGGCAGCGTGATGGCTCAGAAGTCATGGAGGTCACTCCGATGCGGAAGCGACTGGCGACCCTGCGCGGCCTCGTGGCGACCGCCGCGCTCCTCGCGACCGTCCCGGCCGCGACGGTGGCGGCCGGGGGGCACGAGGCGTGGGCCGCGACGCCCACGCCGGCCCCGAAGCAGACCGTCACCCCCGTGGAGGCGGTCGACGGCGGCAGCCTCGCCTACGGCGAGTTCGGTCGGCCGTCGACGATCGACCCGATCACGAACAACGAGATGACCGCCCTCAGGCTGGTCGAGATGATGTTCAACGGTCTCGTGGCGATCAACGCGCGCCAGGAGATCGTCGCCGACCTGGCCGAGCGCTGGGACGTGGCCGACGGCGGCAAGCGCTACATCTTCGACCTCAGGCGCGACGTCGTCTGGCACGACGGCCAGCCGATGACCGCCGACGACGTCGTCTTCACGTTCCAGGTGATGACGAACCCGAAGACGGTCTCGTCCGCGCGCCTGCGCTACGAGTTCATCGAGGCCGTCAACCGGATGGACGACCATCGCGTCGAGGTCGTCCTCAAGCGGCCGATCCTGAACGCCCTCGGCAAGCTGACGTTCAAGATCATCCCGAGGCACGCGCTCCAGGGGCGCGACTTCCTCACGCGCACCGACCCCTTCGTCCAGAACCCGATCGGCACCGGTCCCTACCGGCTCGTGCGGGTGACGGGCGACGGCGAGTACGTGCTCGCGGCGAACGAGCGGTACTACAAGGGCCGCCCGCACATCGACACGATCACCATGCGGCCCTTCGCCGACCAGAACATCATGACGCAGGCGCTGCTCTTCAACGCCCTCGACATGATCGTCCAGGTCTCGCCGAAGGACCTGCCGCAGATCGACGGCGACAGGCGCTTCGTCCTGACGCCCTACAACGCCCTGTCGTACTCCTTCTTCGCCTACAACCTCAAGCACCCGGTGCTGGCCGACCGGCGGGTCCGCCAGGCGATCACCTACGCGATCGACCGCGAGGAGATGCTCAAGGCGTTCTTCGGCGGCCGCGGCACGCTGATCTCGGGCCCCTTCGCGCCCGGGTCGTGGGCGTACAACCTCGACGTGCAGCCCTACCCGTTCGACGTCCAGAAGGCCCGGGCGCTCCTCGACGAGGCGGGCCTCCGGGACAACGACGGCGACCGGATCGTCGAGAAGGACGGCGAGCCGGTCCGGCTCTCCCTCAAGGTCCCCATCGAGCGGGAGTCGGACAGCGTGAAGCGGGTCGTCCTCGCCTTCCAGAACTACCTCCGGGCGGTCGGCCTCGACGTCAAGGTGGAGTTCCGCGAGTGGCAGGCCTGGAAGGAGGACGTCTTCGGGCGGCAGGACTTCGACATCATCTTCGCCTCCTGGGTCTTCGACGACTCGGCCGACATCTCGACCCTCTTCCACTCGGGCGAGATCGGCCCCTGGCGCAACAACTTCATCGGGTACTCGAACCCCGAGGTGGACGCGCTCATCGTCGAGGCGAAGCTCACCCTCGACAAGGAGAAGCGGCGGAGCATCAACCAGAAGCTGCACGCGATACTGGCCGAGGAGCAGCCGTACACGTTCCTCTGGACGCTGACGAACTACGCGGCGAGCCACCGGAAGGTGCGGCGGCTCCAGATCCACCCCTACGCGTTCTTCACGTTCGTGGACGACTGGTTCATCGCGGAGCAGGACCGCCGCAGCGCGAGGTAGGGGCGGCCGGTGCGGCGAGTGCTGGGCGTGCTCGCGCGGGAGGGGGCGCTGACCCTCGGCCTCCTCCTCGGCGCGAGCCTCCTCGTCTTCGCCATCGTCCGCGCCGCCCCGGGCGACGCCGCGCAGGCGCTCGGGCTCGGCGACGGCCGGAGCGCGGGCGCCGGAGCCGTCGAGGAGTACCTGCGCTGGCTCGGCGGCGCGCTGCGGGGGGATTTCGGCGTGTCGTTCCGCACCGGCCGTCCGGTCTCCGACGAGATCCGGCGCGTCGGGGGCAACACCCTCGCGCTCGCGGTGGGCGCCCTCGCCGTGACGGTGTCGGTGGCCGCCCCGATCGGCGCCGCCGGCGCGCTCCGCCGGGGGGCGCCGGCGGTCCTGGCGACGCTCGCCGCGTACGCGCTCTCGGCGCTGCCCTCCTTCTTCGTCGGCTACCTCGCGATCTACGTCTTCACCCGGAAGCTCCAGGTCTTCCCCCTCGCCTTCGGGGGGGACGGCCGGATGCCCTGGCTCGCCTTCGTCCTCCCGATGCTCGTCCTCGGCGTGGCCAGCGGCGGGGTGGGGGAGGTCGTCCGCCACGTCCGCACCGCCCTCGAGCGCGTGCTCGCCGAGGACTACGTCCGCACCGCACGGGCCAAGGGGGCGCCCGTCTGGCGCCACGCGGCGGCCGAGGGGCTCGTCCTGCCGGTCACCGCGGCGCTCGCCGCGAAGGTCCCCTTCGTCCTCGGCGGCGCGGTGGTCGTGGAGCAGGTCTTCAATTGGCCGGGGCTCGGGCGTCTGGCCTGGCAGGCGGCGCTCGACCGCGACTACCCGGTGATCATGGGCCTCGCCCTCCTCGCCGCAGTGGTGGCGCGAGCCGCGGCGCTCGCCGCGTCGGTCGCGCAGGCGGCGCTCGCCCCCGGCGCCCGCCCCGGCACCGAGGTGGACCGGCCGCTCGCCGTCCGCGTGCCGTGGCCGCGACCGGCGCCCACCGCCGGTCGGACGGCGCTCGTCCTGGTCGCCGCGGCGCAGGCCGCGCTCACCGCCGGGTGCGCGACGGCACGGCCCGCGGGCGCGCCGCCCGCGCCGCCGGCGGTCCGGCCGGTCCAGGCGAGCGGCCCGCCCTCGATCACCGTGCGCCTGCCGGCCGGCTGGCGCACGCTCCAGGCCGACGAGCTGCGCGGGGTCTTTCCCCACCGCTCGGAGACGGCCGACACGGTGCTGGCGGCCGCCTCGGAAGAGGGGCGGTTCGTGGTGCTGGTGGCCGCGGACCCCAAGGCGTCGCTCGTCTCGTTCGCGCGGCGCGAGGGGCTCGCCGGGCTGCGCGACGCGCTCGACCTCCACGTGCCCGGCTTCGTGCAGGCGTTCCGCCGCGTCGACGCGATCGAGGGAGGGCTCGCGGGCCGGCCGGCGCTCTACTACCGCTTCACCGGCGTCGCCGCCTCCGCCCCGCCGCGCGGCGTCGGCCGGTTCGCGATGGAGCTGATCGTGGTGCCGGCCGAGCGGGCCGTCTACACGGTCTCCCTCCTCGACCTGACCGGCGACGCCCGGTTCGACGACCCGGCCCTGGAGGCGCTCAAGGCGTCCTTCGGGTGGGAGCCGGTCGCGACCGCGGTCACCGCGACGCGGGGGCCGGACGCCGGGGAGGGCGCGCCGTGAGGCGCCGCTTCGAGGAGCGCGTCGGCGGGACCGGCCGGCGCGCCGCGGGCCTCGCCCCGGCGCTCGCCGGGGGCGCGGTGGTGCTCCTCCTCGCCCTCGCCGTGCCCGTGTCCCGCGGGCGGCTCTTCGGCCTCGACCCGGACGCGATGGACCTCGGCGCCATGCTGCTGCCGCCGCAGGCCGGGCACCTCCTCGGCACCGACGCCCTCGGCCGGGACGTCCTCGCCCGCGTCGTCGCCGGGGCCGAGGCGTCGCTCCTGCCGGGGCTCCTCGCCGTGTCGGTGGCGCTCGCACTCGGCGTGGCGGCCGGCGTGGCGGCCGGCTACCTGGCGGGGTCGTGGGTCGAGCGCGTCGTCAACTTCGCGCTCCAGCTCGTCGACGCCGTCCCCCGCTTCGTCCTCTTCCTGGTCGTGGTGGCCGCCTTCAAGCCCTCCATCTTCGCGATCATGGCGGTCGCCGGCGTGACCGCGTCCCCCGGCGTCGCCTCGCACGTCGCCACCCGGGTGCGTCTCCTCGCGGCCAGGGGCCACGTGGAGGCGGCCAGGGCGCTCGGCCTCACGCGGCTCGCCATCGTCGGCCGCCACGTCCTCTGGAACCACTGCCGGCCGGTCGTCGCCATCCAGGCGTCGCTCCTCATGGGCGAGGCGGTGCTGATCGAGACCGCGCTGTCGTACCTCGGCTTCGGCGTCCAGGAGCCGGCCGCCTCGTGGGGGAACATGGTGGCGATGGGCAAGGACCACTTCTTCGCGGGCGCGTTCCACCTCGCCGTGGCGCCGGCCGCGGCGATCGTGGTGGCGGTGATCGGCTTCCACCTCCTCGGCGACGGGCTCGCCCGGGCGTTCGAGCGGAGGCGGGCATGACGTTCGTCGACACGGCGAACCCGGCCGCCGGGGCCGCGCCCGCCGCGGGTCGCATCGCGACGCGACGGCTCCTCGAGGTGCGCGGCCTGCGGACCTACTTCTGGCACCCGATGCGGCGCGCCTTCGTGCGGAGCGTCGACGGCGTCGACCTCGACATCGCCGCGGGCGAGACGCTCGGCGTC
>DASVDK010000103.1:0-28684 GCA_036381125.1 Thermodesulfobacteriota bacterium
CGCCAACCTCAACCTCGCGATGGCCCCGGCCGAGGGACGGGCGCTGCCGCTCGCCGTCCTGGGCGCCGCGACCGGGCTCGGCGCGGCGGCAGGGCCGGTGATCGGCGGCCTGCTCATCGACCTGCTCGGCCGCTACCCGGAGCTGTCGCTCGGACTCGGGGCGTACGGCGCGATCTTCGCCCTCTCGACGGTCGGCCGGACGGCCGCGTTCGCGCTCCTCTACGCCGTCGAGGAGCCAGGCCGAAGCCGGCGCGGCCGAGCCGGCGGCAGCCTCTGGCTCGCCCGGCCGACGCTCCCTCGTCGCAAGGCCTCCACGCGACCGGCGGCGTAGGAGCGCGTTGCCAGGCTCCTCAGGGGGCTGGCCCCTGTGCCGGCATGCCGCCCACGGACTCGCGTCGCGGCGCTCGGGCCTTCGGCCCGGCCCCGCTTCGCGGGGCGCATCCCCGTTACGGCTTGGGCGGCCGCTCGTCGACCTGGTCGCGGTCCTTCGCGGCCTCCTCGGTCCGCTCGATCTCCCGCTGGGCCTCGGCCTTCAGTTCCCGCACCCGCCGTTCGGCGTGGCGGCCGGCTGCCTCGATGTCGTGGGCGGCCTGGTCCGCCGGCGTCTCGCCGCCTGGCGCCTGGCCTCCGGGGCGCCGTTCGTCTTGCATGTCTCGATCCTCCGTGTGGGTCTTCCTCGCAGAGGGGTGCGGAAGAGCCTTGACCGCGGCCGCGCCGGGGCATACGCTGCCGGCGCCGCCGGGGGGATCGATGATCGCCGTCAGGGACCGCGACCTCGCCACGCACCACGTCCGGCGCCGCGACTCGCTCGACCGGCTCGCCGCCCGGGCGAACGGCGAGCGGTGCTTCCCGGCGGTCTTCCTGCCGCTCACGCGCGTTGCCGGCGTCGACGGAATGAACGTCCACGGCTTCTTCGGCCGCCGCGGCCTCATGTGGCGGCGGTAGACTGACCGGCCATGCGCCGCGTCCTGGTCGTCGCCTCCGTCCTCCTGGTTCTCCTGGCGCTCGCCGTCGTCCTCGTCGCGCGGTCGGCCTGGGTCGAGACCCGGCTCCGGCAGGCCGTCCTGGCAGCCGTCGAGGACGCCCTCGAGGCCGACGTGACCGTGGACGAGGCGCACATCCGCTTCCTGCCGCCGTCGGTCGAGCTGGTCGGCGTCCGCGCCGCGTCGCGCGCGAGGCCCGACCTGCCGCCCGTGCTCGCCGCGAGGCGGCTCAGGGTCTCGCTCGATCCGGTCCTCCTGCTCGCGGGACGGGTCGACCTCGATCAGGTCCGCCTCGAGGAGCCGGAGGTCACGCTCGTCGTCGACGGCTCGGACGTCCTGAACCTCCCGGCCCCGCGGCCGAGGCGCGACGACGAGCCGAGACCGGGCGGGGGCCTCCAGGTCGTCGTCGGGACGGTTGCCGTCGACGGCGGTCGGGTGCGCCTCGAGTTCCCCCGGGAAGGTCCGCTCACCATCGACATCGCGCTCGAGCGTCTGGTCCTGAGGCCCGATCTTCCCGGCCGGGCCGCCGACTTCGGGCTCGTGGTCCGCGGCATGGAGCTGGTCCGCCGCAACTTCCGGCAGCCGCTCGAGCGGGCCGAGGCCGAGGGGCGCGTCTCGTCGGCGGGGGTCGAGATCCGCCGCTTCCGCGGCGAGCTGCGCGGTCTGGTCGCGAGCGCGCGGGGTCTGATCGGCCCCTTCCCGGACCCGGAGCTGCGGCTCACCGGCACGGTCACCGGTCCGCTCGACGCGGTGGCGCGGACGTACATCGATCCCTACACCTCGTCGCCGTTCCCCCTGAGCGGCCGGGCGCGCGCCACGTTCACCTCGGCGGGGCCGGCCAAGGACGCGGTCTTCGAGACCAGCCTCACGGCCGACGCCGTCCGCCTCGCCTCGGTCTCGGCCGACCGCGTGACCCTCGCGGCGCGGGTCTCCTACGACGATACGCGCATCACGCGCGGCGCCATCACCGTGTCCGGGGCGACGGTCGAGGTCACCGGACAGGTGATCTACGACGACCCGATCCCCTTCGACGCCCGGCTCGTCACCCGGGGAATCGCGGCGGCGGTCCTCGCCCGGGCGGTCGGCGCTCCGGTCCCCCCGGAGCCGTTCGGCTCCGCGGTGGTGACCGGGGAGGTCGCCGCGAGCGGCGCGGCGGCCGAGGCGCGACCCCCGGGCGACGGGCCGGCCGACGACGACAGGACCTGGCGCGTCGGCGCGGACCTGGCGCTCGAGGCGGCCGAGCCGGCCGCTGCCGGCGCCGGCGCCGCCGCGACCGCCGCGCGAGCGCTCCTGCCGGTGCGCGTCGCCGGCCGGGTGGACGTGGACGAGCGCGCGGTCCGGCTGGGCGGGCTCACCATGCGCGGCCTCGCGCCCGGGACGGGCGGGGGCGCGGCCCTGCCCGACGTGACGCTCGACGGGGAGGTGGCGCTCGACGCGCCGCACACGCTCGCGCTCCGCGCCGCGGCCCGCGTCGCCGACCTCGGCGCCCTCGGTCCCTTCCTCGGCGCGCGGGCGGCGGACTACCCGCTGGCCGGCGCGGCGAGCGTTCGCGGCACGGTCACCGGGCCGCTCGCCTCCCCGGCGTTCGCCGGCGACCTGACGGCGACGCGGCTCAGGGCGGGGCGCTACGGGCCGGTCGACCTGACCGGGCCGGTGACGCTGTCGGCCGAGCGCCTGGCATCGACCGGCCTTGCCGTACGCCTCGGCGCGACGCGGGGCTCGGTGAGCGGCCGGCTCGACCTCGCCGCGCCGGGCGGGGACGGGGCCGCGGCCGGCCCCGGGCTCGCCGTCGACATCGGCGCGGACCCCCTCGTCGTCGAGGAGCTGCTCGGCGCCGCGGGGCTCGACCTGCCGCTGGCCGGCCGGGGCCGCCTGACAGCCCGTTTCGAGGGGCCGCTCGGCGCTCTGTCGGGCCAGGCCTCGGTCGCCCTGCGCTCGGTGCACGCCTACGGCCAGCCGCTCGACCGCCTCGAGGCGACGGTCTCGCTCGGCCCGGGCGGCGCCGTCGAGGTGAGCCGCGTGGTCGCCGTGCAGGGGACGGGGCGGCTCGCGGCCCACGCCGCCCGGGGGGCGGACGGCGCCCTCTCGGGGAACCTCACCCTCGAGCGGCTGCCGGTCGGCGCCATCGAGGCCGTTGCGGCGCGAGGAGTCCCCCTCACCGGGACGGTGGCGGCGCAGGCCACGCTCGCCGGGACCTGGAGCGCCCCCCGCCTGACCGGCCGGGTGGGGCTCGCGGGCGCCGCGTACGAGGGGGTGCCGCTCGGCGACTCCGGCGTGGACGTCACGCTGAGCTGGCCCGACCTGGCCGTGCGCGGCACCGTGATCCAGCGCGAGGTCGGGATCGTCGCCAACGTCTCGCTCGAGGGGGCGCGCCCCTTCGTCGTCGCCCTCGATCTCAATAACCCCAACCTCGCCCCCTACCTCGCGCGCGTCGCGCCGGGGCGGACCGTACGGGCCTCGGCGCGCGGCCTCGTCCGCGCGGCCGGGCGCCTCGGCGACCTCGAGGCGACGCGGGCGGAGCTTCGGCTCGGCGCCCTGCGCATCGACATCGGCGACTTCTACCTCCAGAACGTCGGCGACGTGGCGGTCGTCTACGGGCAGGGGCGGCTCGACGTCGTGTCGGCCACGTTCCAGGGGCCGACCAGCCAGGCGGTGTTCGGCGGCCACGTGGACGTGAACGCCCGCACGCTCGATCTGCGGGTGAACGGCGGCCTCGAGCTGGCCATCGTCCGGCTCTTCACCGACCAGATCGCCCGGGCGAGCGGGACCGCCCGCATCGTGGCGCAGGCGGTCGGTTCCTTCGGCGCGCCGCGGATCTTCGGCGCGGCCGAGATCGAGAACGGCTCGGTCACCGTCCGCGGCGTCGATCCGCCGGTCACCGTGGAGGACCTGGCCGGCGTCGTCGCCTTCGACGCCAACCGGGTCGTGCTCGAAGGCCTCACCATGAACGTCGGGGGCGGTCCGGCCAGCGCCTCCGGGTGGATCCAGCTCGACGGCGCAAGCCCGGCCGCGTACAACCTGCAGGCGACCTTCGACAACGTCACGCTCGGCGTCCCCCGCTGGCTCCCGTCGACGAGCCGGGGGACGATCCGGCTGAGCGGCAGCCCGACCGACCCGCTGATCTCGGGCGAGGTCGAGGTGCAGCGGGCGAGCTACAACCGCCGCATCGACGTCGACCTGCAGGCGCTCTATCGCGCCATACGCGCCGCCCTCGAGCCGCGGCGCGCCACGCGCCCCGATGCGGTCGGCTCGGGCCCGCGGATCAACGTCCGCGTCGTCGCGCCCGACAACGTCCGCGTCGAGACCGGCCTCTTCGACGCCGAGCTGCGCGCGACCCTCGAGGTCGCCGGCCGGCTGCCCGAGCCGAACCTGCTCGGCAGCGTCGAGGTCATCTCCGGGACCATCACCTTCCGCGGGACCGTCTTCACCGTGCGGAGCGGACGGGCCGACTTCATCGACCCGTTCCGCATCAACCCGTCCTTCGACCTCGTCGCGGAGACGACCATCCGGGAGTACGAGATCCGGATGCGGCTATCGGGCACGGTGGAGAAGTACCGCGTCGAGTTCACGTCGCCCTCCCATCCGGGCCTCACGGACCTCGACATCCTGTCGCTCATCACGGTGGGCGTGGTCGCCGCCGAGGCTCGCGACCGGGTCGTCGGGGCGAGCGCCATCCCGTCGACGGGGGGGGACGTCTCGGCGGCGCAGGCGATCGCGGTCCTCTCGGGCGCGACCCGGGGGATCGAGCGCGAGGCGGCCCGCTACATCGGCGTCGACACCTTCCAGATCGATACCGGCCCGGCGCGCGCGGGCGGGAACACCGAGCCTCGCCTCACCGTCGGCAAGCGCTACGGCGACATCGTCGTGAGCTACTCCCACGGCATCGGCAGCGAGCAGGAGCAGACCGTCCAGGTCGAGTACCGGCTCTCCACGAACCTGGCCCTCGTCGCGCAGTGGAACACGGTGGACTCCTTCGGCGGCGGCGTGAAGTTCCGCTTCCAGTTCCGGTGACCGCGAGCCACTGCGGCGCGGCGGCCCGCCGCGGCGGCCGGCTGCTCGCCGTCCTGCTCCTCGTCCTGGCCTCGCCGTGGGTCTCGGCGGCCGCGCCCGCCGCGCCACCCGCGGCTTCCCCGGCGGCCCTCGACACCCTGTTCGGCCGCGTCGTGCGCGACGTGGTCGTCGAGGCGCCCGCGGTCGCCTTCCGGAACGCGGCCGAGCGCGACTACGTGGCCTCGCTCCTCGGGCTGCGGTCGGGGGACCGGCTCACGCGCGCGGCCACCCGGTCGGGCATCGAGCGGGTCTATCGCACCGGCAAGTGGCGCGCCATCGCGGTAACCGGCACGCCGGTCGGCGACGACGGCGTCGTGGTCCACCTCGTCCTCGAGCCGGTCGAGCGGATCGGCTTCATCCGCTTCGAGGGGCCGAGGATCGTGACCCGCGGCGAGCTGGAGGGCGTGATCCGGATCGGTCCCGGCGAGCCGTACCGTCCGGAGGCGGTGGCCCGCGCGACGCGGGCCATTCAGGACCACCTCGACACCATCGGCTATCCCGACGCGGTCGTGGTGGCCACGTCGCGCCCCTTCGGCGAGCCGCTCGAGCGGGAGCTGACCATCAGCATCACGCCGAACGAGCCGTGCCGGATCCGGGAGATCCGCATCCAGGGCGACCTGGGCCCCGGCGAGGCGGTGCTGCGCGAGGCCTTCCGCCTCGAGCCGGGCGACGTGTGCAGCCGGCCGCGCATCGACGAGGGGGCCGAGCGGATCGCGTCGACGCTCCGGGAGCGGGGCTACCTCGAGGCGCAGGTCGGCCGCCCCGAGGTCGTCGTGGACCGGGACAGGCGCCGGGCCTCGATCGCCGTCCAGGTGCGAGCCGGCGAGCGCACGGAGCTCGTCTTCGAGCGGGTGCCGCCGGGCGGCGCCCCGCCCGAGCGGGTGGGCGGCTGCCACTGGTGGGACGTCCTGCCCCTGGTCGGCTGCGACTACGCCGAGTTCGTGGAGGCGCTCGACCTCGGCCAGCAGCCCGACTTCACCCCCGAGGGGCTCTCGATCCTCTCCGACCGCCTGGTGGCGCACCTCCGTGCGCGCGGCCATGCCTGGGCCTCGGTCTCCGGCCGCGCGGTCGAGACCGAGGGGGGGCGCCAGGTCATCTTCCGGATCGACCCGGGGCCGTCGCTGAGGGTCCGCGGCGTCGAGTTCGTGGGCAACGCCGAGGTGTCCCGGGACGACCTCCTCGCGCAGATGGTCACCCGCAAGCGCTCGTCCCTCGGGCTGCTCGCGTCGGGCGTCTTCCTCCAGTCGGAGTTCGAGGAGGACCTCGACGCCATCGAGACCTACTACCGACGGCAGGGCTTCCTCGACGCCGCGGTCACCGACGTCGACTTCCGGTACAACGAGGCCCGCGATCGGATGTGGATCACCATCACGGTAAGCGAGGGGCCGCGCTACCTCGTGTCGGACGTCGACGTGCAGGGCGCCGACCCGCTGCCGGCCGACCGGCTCGCGCGAGACTTCCCGATCAGGGCGGGCCAGCCGTTCAGCCTGGCGGCCGTGGACGGCGCGCGCGAATGGCTCGTCGAGGCGCTCGCCGCGGAGGGGTACCTCACGCCGTCGGTCGTCCCCGACGTGGAGCTCACGACCTCGCCGCCCCGGGCGCGCATACGCTTCAGGGTCACCCCGGGGATGCGCACGCTGGTGGGCAGGATCATCTACCGGGGGAACTTCTTCACGCAGACGTCGGTGCTCCGGCGCGAGATGACCGTCGAGCCGGGCGATCCCTACGACCCGGCGCGGGTGCTCGAGAGCCAGCGCAACATCGGCCGGATCGGCTTCCTGCGCAACGTCAGCGTGCGGCCGGTCGACGAGGCCCCCGGCGCGGGCGCGGCGCCGGTGCCGATCGGGTCGCCGGGCGGCGGCGCGGCGGGACCGGTCTCGCGCGACCTCCTCGTGGCCGTCGAGGAGGCCAACCGCGTCGACCTCGGCTTCGGCGCCGACTACAGCCTCGAGGAGCGGCTCAGGGTCTTCGGCGACGTGACGTTCCGGAACCTCTACGGGACCGACCGCAGCGTCACGCTGCGGGGGATCGCGGGCGACCGCGAGAGCCTCTACGGCATCGACTACCTGCAGCCGTACGTCTTCGGCGTGCGGCTCGACGGCCGGATCGGGCTCATCTACCAGGACCGCGAGGAGGAGAACTTCTCGTTCCGCCGCCGCGCCTTCGCGACGAGCGTCCAGCGCAACCTGACCCGGTCGGTGCGGGTCTCGTTCGCGTACGAGTTCGAGTCCACCGAGACCTACGACGTGGCGCCGGGCACCGTCATCGACCCGCGGGAGGACGTGGGGACCGTGCGCATCGGCGCGCTGCGGCCGGTCGTCGTCTGGGACCGGCGGGACGACCCCTTCAACCCGACGCGCGGCTTCCTCAACACGCTGAGCGTCGAGGCGGCCAACCAGGCGCTCCTCTCGGAGGCGGAGTTCGTCCGTGTCATCGCCGGGACGTCGTGGTACATCCCCCTCGAGCGGACGCGTCGCGTCGTGGTCGCGCTCTCGCTCAGGGGCGGCTACGCGGCGGCGTACGGGGTGAGCAACGAGGTGCCGCTGATCCGCCGCTTCTTCCTCGGAGGGGCCAACAGCGTGCGCGGCTTCGAGCTGGACTCGATCTCGCCGAAGGCGCCCGACGGCACGGAGACCGGCGGGAACATCTCGATCAACGAGAACGTGGAGCTGCGCTACCCGCTCCCCTTCGGCTTCGCCGGCGCCCTGTTCTTCGACGCCGGCCAGGTCTGGCTCGAGGAGGAGGACGTCGACCTCGGCGACCAGCGCACGTCGGTCGGCCTCGGGCTGCGCTACGTGACGCCGGTCGGCCCGATCAGGCTGGATTACGGGCACAAGCTCGACCGCGAGCCGGGCGAGTCGAGCGGCGAGATCCACTTCTCGATCGGCTACGTCTTCTGATCGACGGCCGCGTCTCCGGGCAGGTGGACGACGAAGGTGCTCCCCCGTCCGGGGCCGCCGCTCTCGGCCCAGATCCGTCCGCCGTGGCGCGCGACGATCCGGCGGCAGATGGCGAGTCCGAGGCCGGTGCCCCGAGGCGCGCCGCCGCGCGGCAGCGCGGCCCGGCCCGGACCCCTCTCGACGCGGAAGAACGGTTCGAACACCCGATCGAGCGCCTCCGGGGCGATGCCTATGCCGGTGTCCCGGACGCGGATCGCGACGCCGGCCGCCCCGATCGGTCCGGCCTCGACCACGACCTCCCCCCCGGGCGGGGTGAACGTGACCGCGTTGGCGAGGAGGTTGACGAGCACCTGCTCGAGGTGAGCCGGCTCGGCGGGGACCGAGAGGCCGGGCGGCACCGCCGCCCGGAGGGCCACCCCCTTCTCGCGCGCCGGCGCGCCGATCAGCTCGAAGGCGGCCCCCATCGCGGCGGACAGCTCGACCGGCTCGAGGGCGATCGGCTCGTTGCCCGGGGCGAGCTTCGAGGCGTCGAGCAGGTCCTTGACCAGCGTCAGCATCGTCGAGAGGTTGCGCCGCGCGATCGCGATCAGCGCCTCGGGCCGCTCCCTGAGCCTGCCCTCCATCGCGCGCTCGAGCAGGCGGATCGTGCCGAGCGCGGAGGTGAGCGGGGTCCTGAGCTCGTGGGAGGCCCGGGCGAGGAACGCCTCGCGCGCCCGGGCGGCCGACTCGGCCTCGGCGCGGGCCGCCTGCTCGCGCGCCAGCAGCGCCGCCATCTCCCGCTCCCACGCCACGCGTTCGGTGACGTCGCGGGTGAAGCACCGCGTGTAGACGAGCCGGCCGTCCTCCCGGAGGCCGCTGGAGGCGATCAGCACCCGGCGGATCGAGCCGTCCTTGCAGCGGAGCCGGGCCGGGTAGTCGCGGAGCGGCTCGCCGCGCAGGAGCCGTGCCAGCATGTCGTCGATCACGTCGCGGTCGACGTGGAACTCGGCGACGTGGTGGCCGACGTACTCGTCGGGGGCATACCCGAGCATCTCCAGCTCGGCCCGGTTGGCCCAGAGGATCGTGCCGTCGGGCCCCACCCGGTGCAGCCCCTCCACCGCGTTCTCGAGGAAGTCGGAGAGTTCCGCCTCACGGCGCCGCAGCCGCGCCTCGAGCGCCGCCCGCGCCGCGACCTCGGCCTCGAGCGCGCTCGCCCGCTGCTGCAGCCGGGCGATCGCCCGCAGGCGGTCCTCCCCGGCCGCCAGTTCCGCATACCCGTCGGCCGGCAGGACCCGGGAGTGCACCTCGCAGATCTCGCCGAACGACGCTCCGTCCGCCGCGCTCGTGAAGCCGCGCATCGAGTAGGCGCAGAGGAGCGTGACGCCACGGCGCCTCGCCAGGCCGTTCCAGAGCGCCTCGAGGCGGAGGGTCGCCTCCCGGTTCCCCCGGGGCCAGAGGAGGGCGACCATCTCGCCGAAGACCCGTACCGGCGCGCGGCCCCCCCGGGAGGCGGCGGCGATCGCCCTCTCGATCACCTCGAGGAAGCGCCGCTCGTCCGGCTGCCCACGGTCCATGACGCGCGACAGCGTCTCGGCCGCGTCCAGGGCGACGTAGCGCCCGGGCGTCCGGTCGGCGGCGAGGTCGAGCCCCCCGGCGCGCAGTCGCGCCTCGATGCCGGCGCGGTGCGGCCCGGTGGCGATGACGACGCGCCCGCCGGCCGCATCGGCCCCATGGGCGATGAAGCGGCCGACCGTCTCCACGAGGAACGCGTCGCGCTCGTAGAACTGGACCAGGTGGCCGCAGCCGACCCCGGCGGTCCGCCTCTCCGAGGCGTCCTGCTCGCGGCCGGTGTGCGAACCGGAACCCGCTGCCGGGTGATCGGGGTTCGTGGACGCGCGCCCCCTCTTCCGATCGGGTGTCCGTGGGCGCCGGGTCATCGGCGCGGCGCCTGCCAGGCGGGCGGCTGGTTGTACCGATCGGCCGCGCGGCGTCCGAGGGCGGTGAGGGGCGAGCGGGTGAGGGGGGTCTCGCTCTCGTACCCGGCGCGCGTGGCCGTATCGAGACCGTCGGGAGCCGGCAGGAGGCGGTTGACGACGCCGAGGAGGTCGGCCGTCAACCCGGGGACGATGCCGTTCAGGCGTGCGAGGAGCGCCGCCTGCGGCGTCAGCGTGACCTCCGGGTCGCCCCGGCGCGTCGCGGCGACGATGCGGCGAGCCGCACGCTCGGCGCTCGTGGAGACCAGGGGGAGCGTGGCGCCGAGGCTGAACCAGGCGAACTCGGCCCGGTGCCGGCCGCCGAAGCGGGCGTTCAGGTGCGACCCGGTCCGCATGAGGCCCGGCACCACCGTCACCACCCGGATGCCGTCCCTGGCCAGCTCCGCGCGAAGGCCCTCCGAGAAGCCGACCGCGGCGAACTTCGCCGCGGCGTAGGGCAGCAGGTGCGGGATCGCGACCTTGCCGCCGATCGAGGTGATGGTGACGATCCGCCCCTCGCGCCGGCGGCGCATGCCGGGCAGCACGGCCAGGGTGGGGTGGAGGACGCCGAAGAACATCGCCCCCATCGCCGCCTCGAAGTCGTCCGCCGTGCGGGTCTCGATCGGCCCGACGACGATCGTCCCGGCGTTGTTGACCAGGACGTCGATGCGGCCGAAGCGCCGGGTTGCCGCCTCCACGAGCGCCTCCACGCTCGCCCGGTCGGCGACGTCGCACGGCCGAGCCAGCACCTCGGTGCCCCGGGCGACCAGGCGGCGGCGCGCCTCCTCGAGACCCGCCTCGCCGCGCGCGCAGATGACCAGGTGCGCCCCCTCGCCGGCAAAGGCCTCGGCCAGCGCGAGCCCCAGGCCCCGGGAGCTGCCGGTGACGAGGACGACCCGGCCGGCGAGCGGCATGGCCGTCAGGCGGCGCGCGAGGGCCCGGCCGGCGAGGAGCGCGCCGAGGCCCGCGGCCGCGACAACGGCCGCGCGGCGGCTACTCACCCTTCGTGTGCCCTTCCACCCGGTGCCGCTTCATGACGGTCCGGGCCGCGGCCTCCTTCGCACGGCCGCCGTAGCGGCCGGAAGCCTCGGCCGACTCCTTGATATGCTCGTACATGCGGTTTTCCCTGGCGCTCGCACCCGACAGGTGAGCCTTGCCGCCCGTCTTCTTCTCGGCCATGAGCGACGCCTCCTCGCGGGAGGAGCAATGAAAAGAGCGTGCCGTCGCCCGGGGGAGCGTCCCGTGCGCATGGCCGCGCTGGCGCTGGCCGCGGCGCTGCCGCTCGGCGGCTGCGCCGGCCAGGGGCGCGGCCCGGCCGGCCTTCCCCCCGCGACCGGGCCGACGCACCTGGTCGACGCGGCCGTGGCCGCGGTCGGGCTCGACACCATCCTCCTGTCGGAGGTCCGCCTCGGCTGCGACCTCAATCGCGTGCGCGAGCTGCCGCCTCCCGTCGACCCGACCACCCTGGGACCCTGCCCGCCGGCCGAGGAGCAGGCCGTCCTCGACCAGCTCATCAACCAGGCCCTGATCCTCGAGGACGCGGTCCGGTTCAACATCGAGGTGCCGACCGAGGCGGTGGCGCGGGGCATCGAGCAGCTCGAGGCGCGGCTGGCCGGCCCGGACGGGCTCGACCGGCTGCTGGCCCGGTACGACCTCGACCGGGCCGCGTTGGAGGAGCGGATCGCTCGCGAGGTGCTCCTCGGCCGCTTCCTCGAGCGCCGCATCGGGCTCCTCGTGTTCGTGAGCCCGGACGAGATCGAACGGTACTACCCGCAGAACCGGGACCGCTTCGGCGGCGCACCGCTCGAGACGGTCGAGGCCGAGATCCGCACCTACCTCTCCCGGGTGAAGTACCGGGATGCGCTGGCCGAGTACATCGAGTCCCTCCGGAGCAGCGGCGACGTGAGGCGGCTCGGCGACACCGCGGGGGCGGGCGGGTCCTGAGGTCCGTCTTGCCCGGCCGCGGGGCGCAATGGTAGGATGCGCCGGTTTGGCTCGTGGCGTGGGTCACACGCCGCGTGCCGTCTCCGTGTCTTCCACCCAAGCGATCGTTGAGAGATCTGCTCAGCCAGGAGTCGACGCGCCCATGACCGCAGCGACGCTCGTCCTCGCCGCCCCTGTGCTCGGAGTCCTCGGCCTCCTGATGGCCGTCGGGATCTACGCCTACATCAAGCGGCAGCCTGCCGGCAACGACCGCATGCGCGAGATCGCCGACCAGATCCACCTCGGCGCCATGGTCTTCCTGCGCCGCGAGTACTCCATCCTCGCGGTCTTCATCGTGGTCGTCTTCGCGCTGCTCGCGCTCTTCATCGGCACGGCGACGGCGGTGGCGTTCGCGTGCGGGGCCGTCTCCTCCATGCTCGCCGGCTACTTCGGCATGAACGCGGCCACCCGGGCCAACGTGCGGACCTCGCAGGCGGCCGCCGGCGGCAGCCAGGCGAGGGCCCTCTCGATGGCCTTCAACGGGGGGGCGGTCATGGGCCTCTCGGTGGCCTCGCTCGGCCTGATCGGCGTGGGGGTCCTCTTCTGGATCTTCGGCGGCGGCGACGCGGCGCAGGTGGCCGTCTTCAACGGCTACGCCATGGGGGCCTCGTCGATCGCGCTCTTCGCCCGCGTGGGCGGAGGCATCTACACGAAGACGGCGGACGTCGGCGCCGACCTGGTCGGCAAGGTCGAGGCGGGGATCCCCGAGGACGACCCGCGCAACCCGGGGGTCATCGCCGACAACGTCGGCGACTGCGTGGGGGACACGGCCGGCATGGGGGCCGACATCTTCGAGTCCTACGTCGGCTCGATCGTCGCGACCATCGCCATCGGCGCCACCGCCACCGCCGCGGTGACCGACCTCACCGGCGGCACGCGCTACGACCTGATGGCGCTGCCGCTCGTCCTCGCCGCCGTCGGCCTGATCGCCTCGGTGATCGGCATCGGGACCATGAAGCTCTTCGAGACGGGCAACCCCGCCGGGGCGCTCAGGTGGTCCACGCTGGTCGCCGCGATCCTCTTCCTGGCGCTCGCCTACTTCGTGGTGTCGGGGGCCTCGGTCAACACCAACGTCTGGTGGGCCGTCGTGTCGGGCACCGTGGCGGGCCTCCTCATCGGGTACATCACCGAGTACTACACCTCGGCCGCCCCGATCCGGAAGATCGCCGAGGCCTCGCTCACCGGGCCGGCGACCAACATCATCAGCGGCATGGCGGTGGGGCTTCAGAGCACGGTCGCCCCGGTGCTCGGCATCGCGGCGGCCATCTGGGTGGCGAACGAGGTGGCGGGCCTCTACGGCATCGGCATCTCGGCCGTCGGGATGCTCGCCACGGTCGGCATCACCATGTCGGTCGACGCCTACGGCCCGATCGCGGACAACGCCGGGGGCATCAGCGAGATGGCGCACCTCGGGCCGGAGACCCGCCGCATCACCGACGGCCTCGACGCGCTCGGCAACACCACGGCCGCCATCGGCAAGGGCTTCGCGATCGGGTCGGCCGCGCTCACCGCGCTGGCGCTCTTCTCGGCCTACTCGCAGGCGGTCGACTTCGCGATCGATCCGGAGCAGGGCGGGGCGTTCCGCATGGAGGTCACCGACCCGTACGTCGTCATCGGGCTCCTCATCGGCGGCGCGCTCCCCTTCTTCATCGGCGCCACGACGATGACCTCGGTCGGCAAGGCGGCCTTCAAGATGGTCAACGAGATCCGCCGGCAGTTCCGGGAGATCCCCGGCCTCATGGAGGGGACCGGCAAGCCCGACACGGCGCGCTGCGTGGACATCTGCACGCGCGCCGCGCTCGCGGAGATGATCCTGCCGGGCGTCGCCGCGGTCGTCGCGCCGGTCGTCGTCGGCGTCGTCCTCGGTCCGGCCGCCCTCGGCGGCATGCTCGCCGGCGCGACGCTCGCCGGCGTGCTCCTCGCCCTCATGATGTCGAACGGGGGAGGCGCCTGGGACAACGCCAAGAAGTACATCGAGGGGGGCGCCCACGGCGGCAAGAAGTCGGAGGCGCACAAGGCCGCCGTCGTCGGCGACACCGTGGGCGATCCGTTCAAGGACACCTCCGGGCCGTCCATGAACATCCTCATCAAGCTCATGTCCATCGTTGCGCTGGTGATCGCGCCGGTCATCGCTCGCCAGCTCGTACCGTAACAATCCGGACGGCCGCCGTCCCGGCGCGACGGGGGCAATGAGGCTCCCCGCGCCGGCGGCCGGCCGCCGGTTCACGAGGACGCCATGCCCAGTACCACGCCCGTCTTCGACGGCATCGGGGCGACCGTCGGTCTGATCTTCGTCATCAGCCTCTCCTCCCTCGCCTTCGCGGCCTGGCTCGCGGCCTGGGTCCTTCGCAAGGACGCCGGCACGTCGGCCATGCGGGTCATCAGCGACGCCATCCAGGAGGGCGCCGAGGCCTTCCTGCGCCGGCAGTACCGGACCATCGCGTGGCTCTCGCTCGTCGTGGCGGGGCTGCTGCTCGTCTTCTACGGGTTCGAGAAGGGCGACTGGGGCCTGTCGGGCAAGATCGTCGCCTCGTTCCTCATCGGCGCGCTCTGCTCGGCCCTGGCCGGATACATCGGCATGTACGTCTCCATCCGCGCCAACATCCGCACCGCCTCGGCGGCGCGCACGAGCCTGGCGAGCGCGCTGGCCATCGCGCTGCGCGGCGGCGCCGTGTCGGGTCTGACGGTCGTGGCGATGAGCCTCGTCGGCGTGGGCGGGCTCTTCGTCCTGTTCGGCGGGATGGGGTCGCCGGAGGCGGCACGGGCCGTCCCGTACCAGATCGTCGGCTTCGGCTTCGGGGCCTCCTTCGTGGCGCTCTTCGCGCAGCTCGGCGGCGGCATCTACACGAAGGCCGCCGACGTGGGGGCCGACCTGGTCGGCAAGGTCGAGGCCGGCATCCCGGAGGACGACCCGCGCAATCCGGCGGTCATCGCCGACCTCGTCGGCGACAACGTCGGCGACTGCGCCGGCCGCGGCGCCGACCTCTTCGAGTCGACCGCCGCCGAGAACATCGGGGCGATGATCCTCGGCGTCGCGCTCTACCCGATCTACGGCTGGGGCGGCATCCTCTTCCCGCTCGTCGCCCGGGCGTTCGGCATCATCGCCACGATCGTCGGGATCATGTCGGTCAAGGCGAAGGAGACGGAGGACCCGATGGCCGCGCTGAACCGGGGCTACTACGTCACCTCGGCCCTCGCGATCCTCGGCTTCTACCTCGCCGTCCGCTGGCTCCTCGGCAACAACGGCTGGTTCTTCGCCGCGGGCGTCATCGGCATCCTCACGTCGATCGCCTTCGTGTACATCACGCAGTACTACACCGAGTACCGCTACCGCCCGGTGCGCGACATCGCGCAGGCGTCGCAGACCGGGCCGGCCACGAACATCATCGCCGGCTTCGCGGTCGGCCTCGAGTGCACCGCTCTGCCGGTCTTCGTCATCTCGGCCGCACTCCTCGCAGCCTTCTACTGCGGCGTCCAGAGCGACATCCAGGCGGCCGGCGTGAGCGACGTCCAGGCCGGCCTCTACGGGACCGCCGTCGCCACCATGGGGATGCTCGGCACCGCCGCCTACATCCTCGCCATGGACACCTTCGGGCCGATCACCGACAACGCGGGCGGCATCATCGAGATGAGCCAGCAGCCCGAGGAGGTCCGGCAGAAGACCGACCGCCTCGACGCCGTCGGCAACACCACCAAGGCGCTGACGAAGGGCTACGCCATCGGCTCGGCCGCCCTCGCCGCGTTCCTCCTCTTCTCCGCCTACCTCGACGAGGTCACGGCGCTCACCGGCCGGCCGTTCCACTCCGTGGACCTCGGCAAGATCGAGGTCTTCGTGGGGGCGCTCCTCGGCGCCATGCTCGTCTTCTGGTTCAGCGCCCTGGCCATCAAGGCGGTCGGCAAGGCGGCCTATTACGTCATCAACGAGGTGCGCCGCCAGTTCAGGGAGAACCCCGGGATCATGGCGGGCACGGCCAAGCCCGACTACGCCCGGTGCGTCGACATCGTCACCGGCGGCGCGCTCCGGCAGATGGTCGTGCCGGGCCTCCTGGCCGTCGTCATGCCGGTCGCGGTCGGCCTCGTCCTCAGGGCCGAGGCGGTGGCGGCCTTCCTCATGGTGGGCACGATCGCCGGCATCCTGGTCGCCCTCGTGCTCAACAACGGCGGCGGCGCCTGGGACAACGCCAAGAAGTTCATCGAGACCGGGCAGTACGGCGGCAAGCGCTCGGAGGCGCACAAGGCGGCCGTCGTCGGCGACACCGTCGGCGACCCCTTCAAGGACACCGCCGGGCCGTCGCTCCACGTCCTGATCAAGCTCCTCAGCACGATCACCCTCGTGCTGGCGCCGCTGTTCATCTGAGCGGCCCCTCTCCACACCGTCCTGCGCCCCGGCCGGCCTAGCCGGGCGGGGCGCAGCCGCCTTCTGCCCTCCGTAATAGACCTGATTGACCCCCTCCGGGCCGGGCAGTACCCTCGGCCAGCTTCCAACAGGAGGTGCCATCTGCGCGCGAATGTTGCGTTGCTCCTGACGCTCGTTCTCGGCGTCCCCACGGCATCCGTGACGGCTCAGGAGTCGTCGAAACCTGGCGGCAGGGTGACCAACGAGGTCGAGGTGATCGCGACCGTCGAGGCGATCGACCGAGACCAGCGAGTCGTCACCATGCGCGGGCCCCAGGGCCGCGTGGTAGACGTCAAGGTACCGCCCGAGGCACAGAACCTGGACCAGGTCGAGGTCGGCGACCGGATCCGGGTCCGCTACCTCGAGGGGCTCGCCATCATGGTGGAGCCTGCGGGAGGGGGACCGAGCGCCAGTCAGTCCGGGACCGTGAGGCTCGCCCCCAAGGGCGCGACGCCGGGAGGGGTTGCCGTACAGGTACGGCAGATCAGGGCGCGCGTCGACGCGGTCGACCACGCGCAGCGCACCGTGACGCTCACGGGCCCGCAAGGGCGGACCGTGACGCTGCCGGTGGACCCGAGCGTCGAGCGGTTCGACCAGGTGAAGCCGGGCGACGAGGTGGTCGTCGCCTACGCCGAGTCCCTCGCGCTCTCCCTCGTGAAGGAGTAGCGCCGGGCGCACCGACCGCGGCCCGGCCCCTTCCTCCCGGTGAGGAAGGGGCCGGGTGTTCCCTCACCAGTTGAGCCCGGGCGTCAAGTACTCCCACTCGAACGTCGTCGGCGCCATGGGGCGCGGAGTCTCCTGCTCGAGGCGAGCGCCGCTCGAGAGCTGGCGGTAGCGGACGTACTCCGCCTGGCGCCCCACGTAGAGACACTTGCAGCCGTAGGGATCGGCGAGCGTGTAGACGGGCTCCCCCTTGTACTCGCGAGGGACGACGACCAGGGTCGGGGTGAGCTGCTCGAGCTTCGCGAGCTTCTCGGGCGTGTCGGCGCGGATCATCTGGAAGCCGGCCTGCTGGACGAGATCGATGGGCGTCGGGAGCGCGCCTGCGGCGAGCGGCGGCGCGGTCGAGAGAACGCCGGCGGCGAGGCCGGTCACGAGACACGCGAGTGCACGGATCATACGAGCCTCCTCATGAGATGTGAGGAGCGTACCCCGGCCGCTCGCCGCGGCAATCGAGCAAAACCCTGAGATCCCCGATCGCCTCGTCGGCCCTCCGCGACCATCCGCCTCATGCTCTCCTTCGGGATTGCGAAGAGGGGGCCGGCTCGGACCGGGACGGGGGGACCTGCCGTCCTGCGGGGGATCGATCCGAGGTCATTCGGGGGGCCGGCGCGGCATGCGGCGGGGTAGGAGCCGCCCGGCGTCGGGAATATTCCGGATATTGCGGTGTCTGCGCGAAGCGTATCGTGACCTTCGAAGCGCATCGTACGCCCCTCACCGGAGGAACAGGATGAGCACGGACGCCTCGGCCGGAACCCGGATCGACCACTTCTTCTCGGTGACGGAGGCCCGTCTCGACCGCTGGCGCACGCTCCACATGGCGGCGCGGCGCTGGGCGGCCGCGCCACAGGCGAAGGCCGCGAGGGAGAAGACCGAACAGGGGCTCGCCGACCTGCGCCCCCTCGAGGCGTTCCACGCGTTTCCGGGCCCGAGGCTGATCGAGGTACTGGCCGAGCGTATCGCCGCCGGGGACGCCACGGGCGCCGCCCGCCTCGTCCAGCGCATCAGCTACGCGCTCCTGTCGCGCACGTACCGCAGCGACCCCGGCGAGTGGGACGTCAACGAGGAGATGGCCACCGGAGGGACCGAGCGGCTGCCGCCGGCCCTCGACGGCGGCACCGCGCACCGCCCCTATTTCGAGGTCCTGTTCGTGACGCCGGCGCCCAGCCAGCGGTGGCCCGCCGTCGGCCAGGAGATCCGGCGGCTGCGGCGCCCCCAGGACGAGTTCGTCTACGAGCCGGTCTTCGTCGGCAGCTTCGAGGACGCCGTGCTCGGGACGGTGCTCAACCCCGAGATCGAGGCCGTCGTCGTCTACGACGGCATCCCCTTCCCGTCGAGCTACCAGGCGCCGCTCCTGCGCAGCTTCCTCGAGACGCATCTCCGCGTCGACGGCGCGAGCCTGGCCCCCCAGGACTTCGGGCCGGCGCTCGCCCGCGTCGTCAAGCGCATCCGGCCCGAGCTCGACGTCTACCTCCTCACCGATCGCGAGGTCGAGAAGGTGGCGGGTGACCCGACGCTCTCGGGCATCCGCCGGGTCTTCTACGAGGTCGAGGAGCTGCTCGAGCTTCACCTGAGCATCCTGTCCGGCATCGCCACGCGTTTCGACACGCCGTACTTCAACAACCTGAAGCGGTACGCCCAGCGGCCGATCGGGACGTTCCACGCGCTGCCGATCGCCCGCGGCAAGTCGATCTTCAAGTCCAACTGGATCCGCGACATGGGCGAGTTCTACGGCGTGAACCTCTTCCTCGCCGAGTCATCGGCCACCACCGGCGGCCTCGACAGCCTGCTCGAGCCGACCGGGAACATCAAGCTCGCCCAGGACAAGGCCGCCCGGGCGTTCGGCGCCGACCGCGCCTTCTTCATGACGAACGGCACGTCCACGTCCAACAAGGTGGTCGAGCAGGCGCTGCTCCGGCCGGGGGACATCGTCCTGGTCGACCGCAACTGCCACAAGTCGCACCACTACGGCATGGTCCTCGCCGGCGCGCAGCCGCTCTACGTCGAGGCCTATCCGATGACGGCGTACTCGATGTACGGCGGCGTGCCGCTGAGGAGCCTCAAGAAGGCGCTGCTCGACCTCAAGGCCGACGGCCGCCTCGACCGCGCCCGGATGGTCGTCCTCACCAACTGCACCTTCGACGGGCACATCTACAACGTCAAGCGTGTCATGGAGGAATGCCTCGCCATCAAGCCGGACCTGGTCTTCCTCTGGGACGAGGCCTGGTTCGGCTTCGCCCGCTTCACGCCGTTCTACCGGGGGCGGACGGCCATGGGCGCGGCGGCGGCCCTGCGGGAGCAGTTCGCCGACCCGGCCTCGCGTCGGGCCTTCGCCGAGCAGCGAGCGAAGCTCGGCGCCGACCTCGACCCGAGGGACCCGCGCCTGCTCGAGACGCGGCTCCTGCCGGACCCGGACGCGGCGAAGGTCCGCGTCTACCAGACGAGCTCGACGCACAAGTCCATGTCCGCGTTGCGGCAAGGCTCCATGATCCTCGTGGCCGACGAGGACTTCCGCCACGTCGAGGCGCCGTTCAAGGAGGCCGTCTTCACCCACACCTCGACGTCCCCGAACCTCCAGATCATCGCGTCGCTCGACGTGGCCCGCAGGCAGATGGAGCTCGAGGGCTACGAGCTGGTCATGCGGGCCATCCAGCTCGCCCTGGCGATCCGCCGCGAGGTCAACAACCACCCGCTCGTGTCGAAGTACTTCCGGATCCTGACCGTGGCGGACATGGTCCCCGCCGAGTTCCGCGCGTCGGGGCTCGAGGACTTCCTCGCGCCGGGGACGCGCTGGCCGGAGGCGCTCGCGGCGCTGCGGGACGACGAGTTCGCCCTCGACCCGACGCGGCTCACCCTGGCCTGCGGGTCCGCGGGCTACGACGGCACCCAGTTCAAAGGGCTCCTGGCCGAGAAGTACGACATCCAGCTCAACAAGACCTCGCGCAACAGCGTGCTGCTCCAGACCAACATCAACAACACGCGGAGCGACGCCGCCAACCTGATCAAGGTGCTCGTCGAGATCTCGCGCGACATCGACCGCCGGCTCGAGGAAGGGGGCGAGGCCGACCGCCAGGCCTTCGCGGCCCGGGTCAAGGCGCTCATGGAGGACGTGCCCGAGCTGCCGAACTTCAGCCGCTTCCACGAGAGCTTCCGGGACGCGCCCGACGCCTCGACGCAGGAGGGCGACATGCGGTCGGCCTTCTACATGGCCTACGACGAGTCCGGCTGCGAGCACGTCAGGCTCGCGAGCCCCGAGATCGACCGGCGACTCGCGTCGGGTCCGGAGCTGGTCTCGGCGAGCTTCGTGATCCCGTATCCGCCGGGCTTCCCGATCATGGTGCCGGGGCAGGTGATCACCGCCGAGACGATCGAGTTCATGCGGAAGCTCGACGTCAAGGAGATCCACGGCTACAACGCCGCGCTGGGGCTCAAGCTCGTCCGGCCGGAGGCGCTGGCGTCCCTGGCGGCGGCGCCGCGGCCCGCGCTGCGCAAGAGCGCGTGAGGAGGAGGCGACCGTGACCGCGTTCTTCCAGTTCCTGGCGGACAACCCCTACATCCTGCTCTTCCTCGCGGTCGGCCTCGCCATCTGGGTGGGGCGGTTCAGCGTGAAGGGGTACGGGCTCGGCGCGGTGGCCGCCGCGATCATCGTGGGCTGCGCCCTGTCGACGTTCGCGTCGCTCTACGGCGTCAAGCTCACGCTCGACAACTTCGTGAAGAGCCTCTTCTACTACCTCTTCATGTACGGGGTCGGCCTGCGCGTCGGCCCGTCGTTCGTGAACAGCATCAAGGGCGACGGCGTCAAGTTCCTCGTGCTGGCGGTCGTGTCCTCCGTCCTCGGCCTCACGCTGGTCGTCGCCGGGGCGAGACTCTTCGACCTGCCGATCGGCGCGGCGGGCGGGATGCTGGCCGGGTCGCAGACCATGTCGGCCGCCATCGGCTCGGCGGAGCAGGCGGTCACGTCCGGAGTCGTCAGGCTGCCCGAGGGGACCACGGCCGAGCAGGCCTCGGCCATGATCGCGCTCTCCTACGGCATCACGTACATCTGGGGAACGGTCGGCATCATCCTGATCTGCAAGTACCTGCCCCGCTGGTGGGGCGTCGACGCGAAGGCGGCGGCGAGGCAGTACGAGGACGAGTACGGGGTCCGCAACGTGGACGACGCCGGGCTGAGCGGCTACCGGCCGTTCGGGCTCAGGGCCTATCGTCTCGAGAACCGGGCGATGGTCGAGCGGACGGTCGGCGACCTCCTTCGGGAGCACCCCGAGTACAAGGTCGCGAACGTCGTCCGTGAGGGCGAGTCGCTCGGCGCCGGCAGGGACATCGTCCTGCACAAGGGGGACGTCGTCGCGCTCGGTGGTCGGATCGAGGCGCTCACCGAGAAGATGGGGCTCATCGGGCCGGAGGTGCCCGACGCGCGGGCCCTCAACATCCCGCTCGACGCTGCCGAGATCCTGGTGACCAACCGGGCGGTGGAGGGCAAGCCGCTCAAGGAGTTCCGGACGGCCGACTTCGCCGGCCAGATCCAGCTCGGCCGGATCGAGCGCGCCGGCGTGCCGATCCCCATAGGGCTCGAGACGAAGCTGCAGCGCATGGACGTGCTGACCGTCGCCGGGCTCAAGGGCGCCGTGGAGCGGGCGGCCGCCCTCCTCGGCCGGGTCGCGAGGCCCAACTCGGCGACCGACCTCTTCACCCTGGCCGCGGGCATGATCCTCGGCTTCCTGATCGGCCTGATCCAGTTCCCCGCGTTCGGGGCGAAAGTCGGCCTGGGGAACGCGGGCGGGCTGCTCCTCTCGGGCGTCATCGTCTCCTCGGTGGCCTCCCGGCTGCGCTTCTTCGGCAACACCCCGAACGCGGCCCGGAACATCCTCGAGGACCTGGGGCTCATCGTCTTCGTGGTCATCGTCGGCATCAACGCGGGCTCCTCGCTCCTGGCGCAGCTCACCGGCGCCCTCGCGGCCAAGATCTTCCTGGTCGGCTTCATCGCCTGCACCATCCCGCCCTTCATCGTCTGGGCGATCGGGTATCACGTCTTCAGGATCAACCCGGCCGTCCTCATGGGCGGCGTGGCGGGCGCGCGCAGCCACTCGGGGCCCGCCCGGGAGGCGGCGAAGGAGATCGACAGCTCGGTGCCCTGGATCGGTTTCCCGGTGGGCTACGCGGTGTCCGGAGTCCTCCTGACCGTCTTCGGCTACTTCGCCATGCTGCTGGCGCAGTAAGGCTCGACCGGCCGGCCTGCCAGGCCGAGGGGAGACGTGGCGTGCGGACGATCCAGCTCGATCTGATCCAGACGCTGCTCGTGGCGATCGTGGCGCTCTTCGCCGGCCGGGCGCTCGTCGACGCCGTCCCGGCGCTCAGGCGCTACAGCATCCCCGCGGCGGTCGTCGGGGGCGGGCTCTTCGCCGTGGTGCTGGGCGTGCTCGGGCGGGTCCTGGGGGTCCAGGTCGCGTTCGACACGAGCATGCAGGACGCGCTGCTCCTCGCGTTCTTCACGACGATCGGGCTCTCCGGCGACGTCCGGTCGCTCCTGCACGGAGGCCGGGCGCTCTTCGTCTTCCTCGCGGCGGCGATCGGACTCATCGTGGTCCAGAACGCCATCGGCGTGGCGGTGGGCCTCGCGATGGACCTCACGCCGACGATGGGCCTCACGCTCGGCTCGATCACGCTCACCGGCGGCCACGGGACCGGCGCCGCCTATGCGCAGAACTTCGCCGAGGTCCAGAACATCCGGGGCGCGATGGAGGTGGCCATGGCCGCGGCCACCGCGGGGCTCGTGATCGGCGGCATCGTAGGCGGCCCGGTCGCCGAGCGCCTCATCCGCCGGTACCGGCTCACGGGAAGCGGCGGGGAAGCCGCGGCCGGCGAGGCCGAAGGCGCCGAGGAGCCGATCACGACCGACTCCCTGCTCCGCACGTTGCTCGCCGTCCTCGTCGCGCTCACGGTGGGACGCATGCTCGGCGCCCTCGCGGCCGATTGGCCGATCGTGCTGCCGCGCTTCATCTGGTGCCTGCTCATCGGCCTGGTGATCCGCAACGTCGCCGCCGCCGGCGTCTACAAGGTCGATCAGTCCACCGTCGATGCGTTCGGCAGCGTGGTCCTCTCGATCTTCCTCGTCGTGGCGCTCATGGCGCTCCGGTTCGGCGACCTCCTGGCCCTCGCGGGCCCGCTCCTCGTGATTCTGGCCCTGCAGACGATCGCCGCGGCGCTCTATGCCACCTGGATCACGTTCCGCGTCATGGGACGCAATTACGACGCGGCCGTCATGTCGGGGGCCCACGTCGGCTTCGGCCTCAGCAGCACCGCGATGGCCCTGGCCATCATGCGGACCCTGACCAACCGTCACGGGCCCGCGCCCCTGGCCCTGCTGCTCGTCCCCCTGGTCGGGGCGTTCTTCGTCGACATCATGAACGCGCTCCTCATCCAGGGCTTCATGGCGCTGCCGTGGTTCGGGTTCTGACCGTGGGCGCCCGGAGGACCGCTCGCGCCCGGCTCGTGGTCAGCCTGCTCGTCGCCGCGGGGGCGCTTTCGGCCTGTATGCGCGGCCCCGACGAGGCGGCCCTGAGGCGAGACCTTCAGGCGCGGCTCGACCAGGACTTCAAGGCGGGCGTGCTCGAGGTCGTCGGCCTCAACCGGCAGGGCAGCACGCCCGCGCCCTCCGCGGACGGGAAGGCGGCCCGGCGCCTCGTGTACTTCAACGCCACGATGGCCTTCCGCGACGCGTACGACTTCGGCGCGTGGGAAGGGCTCTCGCCGGCCGTCCTCGCCACGGTGCTCGGCGCAACGGAGAAGGGGCTCGTCGGGATCAAGCAGGGCGGCAACGCCAGGGGCGACTGGGTGCGTGCCCGCGGCAGCGCGCTCTACGAGGCGACGCCGGACGGATGGCGCGGCGTCCGGGCGGGGCCCGAGGAGGGGGCGCCGCGGCCGCCGGTGCCCGAGGGGCAGGGGGCAGCGCCCCTGCGCGCGCGCGAACTGCTCGACACGCTGGCCAGCGAGGTGGCCCGGATCAAGGACCCCGAGGGCCCTCCGGGTCGGATCGTCGAGTACGAGCTGTCCCGGGCGGTGCGAGACATCACGCTGCGGCTCGGCCAGCTCGAGCGGGTGCTCAACGTCGCCGGCGGGCCGCCGGGAGGGGCGTACGCGCGGTTCGCCGAGGCGGTCGTCGGCCACCTGCAGCGGGCCGGCCGCCGGGTCCAGAGCGTTCCCACCGACGGGAGCGTGGAGAACTGCCGGCTGGTCGGGCGCGGTGAGGCGGCGTTCGGCATCGCCCAGGCCGACGTGGCCGGCCTGGCACTCGCCGGGGACGGCCCCTTCGCCGCGGACGGGGCGTTCACGCGGCTGCGGACGCTCGGCAGCCTCTTCCCCGAGGCGGTCCATCTGCTCGTGATGGACCGCTCGCCGATCCGCCGGGTGGCCGACCTCAAGGGCAAGCGCGTGGACATCGGGAAGCCCGCGTCCGGCACGCGGTACGACGCCCTGGCGGTGCTTGCCGCACACGGGCTCGGGGTGAAGGACCTCAAGGAGGCGAGTCAGGACGGCCTCGCACGCGCGCTCGAGCGGCTCGAGCGTGGGGAGATCGACGCCCTCCTGGAGACGACCGCGGCACCGGCCCCGGCCATCCAGGCGATGGCCGCCCGCGCACGCATCCGACTCGTGCCGCTCGAGCCCGCAGCCGCCGCACAGCTCACGGCGGCCGGGTCGGGCCGGGTCCCGCTCGCGCTGCCGACCAACACCTATCCCGACCAGGCCGAGCCGGTGCCGACTGTCGCCACGGCGGCGCTCCTCATCACGACGATCGACGTCACACAGGGCGACGCCGCGGCGGTCCTCGATCTGGTCTTCGAGGAGGGGGCGGACCTCGTGGCGCAGGGGAGCGCCGCCGGGGCGAGGGTGTCGAGGCAGACGGCGCGGGTGGGCCTCACGATCCCGATGCACCCCGAGGCCGACCGGTACTTCGCGGTCGAGGAGCCGGCCGCGCCCCCGACGAACGCCGCGACCGCGAGCGGCTCGCCGAGGTAAAGGGCGGTCCCGGTCGGCCTCGTCCTCGCGCCGCGAGGGCGGCGCAACCTCCCCGTTACGTCACTCGCTCGGGCCGGAGCGAATCCGGCCCTCGCTCCAGACGGGCCTGCCCGGCGATCGGCTCGACGACTCCGGACAGGGGGACTCCGCCTCGACCTCCTCTGCCGGCTCCGTCCCCGGGTGACCGGCGCGGCGTCCCGATCATCGCCCGGGTACGTCACGCGCGTGCCGCCGCGGTCGAGGCCCGACCCGGACCGAACCGAGATGGCGTCGGGGTGTCGGCGCCGCATTTTTCGTTCGACACCCGATGTCCGATGGCTTGCCCCCATCGGCCTGCCGATACAGACGCTTGCCGATGAAGACCAGCATGCGTCTGCCCTGGAGGTTGTCCTCTCCCGTCGTCGCCGTCGCCGCGGCCGGAGTCATCGGCTCGGGCGTGTCGGCCCGGAACTCGCTCGCGCTGAAGGGTGGCACGACCGGCAAGGTCAACGTGTTCCTCGGCGGCAAGGCACTCGACGAGGACGACCGGGAGCCTGCCGACTCGCAAGCCGAGCTGGGCGTCGGGGTGGACTTCCGGCCGAGGAACTGCTCGAGGCGGCGGCGTCTACGTGACGCTGGCCGAGCACGTCGACCTCGGCGTCGACCTGCGCCTCTCCAGGGCCGAGGTCGAGCTTCGGCGTCGACGGCGAGGCGGGCGGCAACCACCTGGCGGTCTTCGCCGGGAATCACTGGTAGCCGGCCCCGCTTCGGAGGGTGCGGGTTATAATTCCCGGTCATGCGCTACTCCCGCGCCCTCATTCCGACCCTCAAGGAGACCCCCGCCGACGCCGAGGTCGTGAGCCACCAGCTCATGCTCCGGGCCGGCATGATCCGCCAGCTCTCGCCCGGCGTCTACTCGATCCTCCCCCTGGGGCTGCGCACGATCAGGAAGATCGAGCGCATCATCCGCGAGGAGATGGACGCGGCCGACGGCCAGGAGGTGGAGCTGCCGATCGTCCACCCGGCGGAACTCTGGATGGAGAGCGGACGGTGGGAGCGGATGGGGCCGGAGCTGCTCCGGTTCAAGGACCGGCGGGGCCGCGACGCGGTGCTGGCCGCCACCAACGAGGAGGTCATCACCGACCTCGTCCGGCGCGAACTCCGGTCCTGGCGCCAGCTTCCGCTCCACCTCTACCAGATCCGGGTCAAGTACCGGGACGAGATCCGCCCCCGGTTCGGCGTCATGCGGGGCCGCGAGTTCACCATGGAGGACGGCTACACGTTCGACGCGGACGAGGCCGGCCTCGACGCCTCGTACCGGAAGCTCTACCAGGCCTACTCGAACGTCTTCCGCCGCTGCGGTCTCGAGTTCCGCGCCGTGGAGGCCGACACGGGGGCCATCGGCGGCTCCTCCTCCCACGAGTTCATGGTCCTCGCCGACTCCGGCGAGGACGCCGTGGCGATCTGCACCGCCTGCGAGTACGCGGCCAACGTCGAGAAGGCGGCGATCGCGCCGCCGCCGGCGCCGGCGCGCGACGGAGAGGTCCCGGCGCCCGAGCGCGTCGCCACGCCGGGCGTGCGGTCGGTGGGCGACGTCGCGCGCTTCTTCGACGTGCCGGCCTCGCGCGTCCTCAAGACCCTCCTCTTCGAGGGGGACGGCCGGGTGTTCGCGGTCGTCGTCCGCGGCGACCACGAGGTGAACGAGGTCAAGCTGCGCACGGCGCTCGGGCTGACGACGGTGGCCCCCGTCGCCGAGGAGCGGGTGCCGGCCATCGCCGGCGCGAAGGTCGGCTCGATCGGTCCCGTCGGGCTCCCCGTGGAGACGATCGCCGACGCCTGGGTGTCGACGGTGACCGACGGCTTCGCCGGCGCGCGCGTCGACGACCATCACCTGAAGCACGTCGTCCCCGGTCGGGACTTCGCGCCGGCGCGCACCCTGGACGTGCGCACGGCGGTCGACGGCGACCCCTGCCCACGCTGCGGCGGGGCGCTGGCGATCCGTCGCGGCATCGAGGTGGGGCACGTCTTCAAGCTCGGCACGAAGTACTCCGAGGCGATGCGCTGCACCTTCCTCGACGCGAGCGGCGTCGAGCGCCCGGCCATCATGGGGACCTACGGCATCGGCGTCGGGCGGACGATGGCGGCCGCCATCGAGCAGAACCACGACAAGGACGGCATCATCTGGCCGGTCCCCATCGCGCCCTACCACGTCACGGTGCTGCCGCTCGGCACGACCGGCGAGGTGATGGAGCGGGCCGAGCGGCTCTACGGCGACCTGCGGGCGGCCGGCCACGAGGTGCTGATCGACGACCGCGACGAGCGTCCGGGAGGCAAGTTCAAGGACGCCGACCTCATCGGCATCCCGATCCGGGTGGTCGTCTCCGACAAGACCCTCAAGCAGGGCGCGGTGGAGGTGAAGGTGCGCCGGACCGGCGAGGTGCGCATGGTCCCGCTCGAGCAGGCCGTGGCCGAGGTGGGGCGCCTCCTTGCGGCGCTCTCGGCGCCGGCGCGCTGATGTCCGAGCAGCCGATCCTCGAGGGGGACCTCGCGCACGTCGGCGTCTTCGAGGTGCTCGCCTTCCTCGCCAGCGCCGGCCACACGGCGGTCGTCGAGTTCCAGTTCGAGGACGGCGTCGTCAAGCGCGTCCACCTCGACCGGGGCGAGATCGTGTTCGCGTCGTCCTCGCTCGTCCAGGACCGCCTCGGCGAGTCGCTGGTGCGCGCGGGCCAGCTCACCCAGGCCCAGCTCGACATCGCCGCGCGCGCCATCACCCCCACGAACAAGCTCGGCAAGGTGCTGGTCGAGATGGGCTGCCTCACGCCGCGCGGCCTCTTCGAGGCGGTCCGCCGCCAGGTGGAGGAGATCGTCGAATCGCTCTTCGCCTTCGAGCGCGGCCGCTTCGCCGTGACCGCCGGCCTGCCGGAGGGGAGCACCCGCGTCCGCCTGCGGATGCCGACCCGGGAGTTCGTGCTCCAGGCGGTCGGCAAGACCGACGTGCCTCCGGTCGCGGCGGCGCCCGCCGCGGCGACGGACCTCGCGCCGATCGTCGACCGGTACGACCGCGTGCTCGCCGCCATCTCGCGCGTCATGCGCGAGCGGGGCGTCGAGCCGAAGGTCCGGCTCGCCGACTTCGTGGCCGGCGCCGACTCGGCCCGCAGCGTCCTCTTCTCGGGCGTCATGCTGGGCGCCCCCGAAGGGCTCGACGCCGCGCGCCTGATCGCGAACGCCTGCGCGCCGACCGGGGCCGCCGCGTTCGGCGAGACGCCGGCCGCCTATCTGGAGACCGGCCTCGAGGAGCTGTTCGCCTTCGCCCTCTTCGCCGTGGAGGACCTCATCGAGCCGGCCGACGCCGAAGCGCTCGCCGCCGAGATCCGGGCGATCTTCGAGGGCGGGGAGGGGCGCTGAGGTGGAGCGCCACGGCGTCCAGGCGCCGCGCCCCCGGACCCCCCGGGAGCGGATCATGCTCGCCCTCGACCGCCCCGGGATGGACGAGGCGACGGTCGAGGTGATCCGGCAGCTCGCCCCGAAGGTCGGCGCCGTGAAGGTCGGCCTCGAGCTCTACACGGCCGAGGGGCCCCGCGCGGTCGAGACGGTCAAGGCCGCCGGGGGACGCGTCTTCCTCGACCTCAAGCTCCTCGACATCCCGAACACCGTACGTGGCGCCGCGCGCGCCGCGGCCCGCCTCGGCGTCGACTTCCTCACGGTCCA
>DASVDK010000104.1:0-6717 GCA_036381125.1 Thermodesulfobacteriota bacterium
GCCCTGTACCTGGCCCACGCCGTCGTGGCGATCCCGCTCGTGGTGGTGGTCGTCGCCTCGGCGCTCAGGACGTACGACCGGACCGTCGAGCTGGCGGCGCGCAGCCTCGGCGCCGGCTACGTCCGGACCCTCCGGTACGTCACCCTTCCGCTCCTCAGGCCGGCCATCCTCTCGGCCGCGGCCTTCGCCTTCCTCGTCTCGTTCGACGAGGTGATCCTCGCGATCTTCCTCGGCGGCCCGTCGGCGACCACGCTGCCGAAGAAGATGTGGGACAGCGTGCGCTACGAGATCGACCCGACCCTCACCGCCATCGCCACCCTCCTGGTCGTCCTGTCCGTCGTCGTGCTCGCCGTGGCGGAGCGGCTCAGGTCGCGCTTGACACGCAATCTACACTTCTAGCAAGATCGAAACATGAGCCCCGACACCGAGATCGCCCGCTACGCGGCCATGTTCGCCGCCCTGGGTCACGAGGCGCGGCTGGCCATCATCCGCCTCCTGCTCGCGGCCCATCCCGTCGGGATGGTGGCCGGCGAGGTTCAGGAGGAGCTCGGCATCCCCGCCTCCACCCTGTCGCACCACCTCGACACCCTGAAGCAGGAGGGCCTGGTCGAGCAGCGGCGCGAAGGGAAGTACCAGCGCTACGTCGCGGCGGCGGACGGGCTTCGGGACCTGCTCGGGTTCCTCTACGCCGAGTGCTGCACCCGGAGTCAGGTCGTGCCCCTTTCGGCGCTGCGCCGCAAGCCCTCGTGAGGATGTACTACGGCTGGCGTCTCGTCCTGACGCTCGGCGTCACCGAGACGATCTCCTGGGGGATCCTGTACTACAGCTTCACGGTCTTCCTCGCGCCGATGGAGGCCGATCTCGGCTGGTCGCGGGCGGCGACCTCGGGCGCCTTCTCGGTGGCCCTCCTCGTCTCGGCCGTGGCCGCCCTGCCGGTCGGCCGCTGGCTCGACCGCCGCGGCGGGCGGGGCCTGATGACCGCCGGCTCCCTGGCCGGCGCCCTGCTCGTGGTGGCCTGGGCGCTCGTCGAGCGTCTGGCGACGTTCTACGCCGTCTGGGTCGCGATCGGGGCGGTCATGGCCACGCTCCTCTACGAGCCGGCCTTCACCATCGTGGCGCGCTGGTTCGCGCGCGACCGGGCGCGCGCGCTCACGGCGGTCACGCTCATGGCCGGCTTCGCGAGCACGGTCTTCATCCCGCTGTCCGGCTGGCTGGTCGAGCGGGTCGGCTGGCGGCAGGCGCTCCTCGTCCTGGCCGCGCTGCAGCTCGCGACGGCCCTCCCCCACGCCGTCGTCCTGCGGCGCTCCCCCGAGGACCTCGGCGTCGGCCCGGACGGCGACCCGCTTCCGGCCGGCGCCGGCGGCGCGCGGTCGGCGTCGAGGCCCGGCATGTCGCTCGGCACGGCCCTCCGGGACCCGACGTTCCGCTGGCTCACGGCCGGTTTCGCCCTCACCGCCTTCGCGCAGGTGGGCGCCTCGGTCCACCTCGTGCCCTACTTCCTCGGCCGCGGGTACGACCCGCGCGTCGCGGCCACGGCGGCGGGGCTCCTCGGCGCGGTGCAGGTGGGCGCGCGGCTCGTCTTCGCGCGGCTCGAGCGGCGCCTCACGCGCCGCGCCCTGGCGACGGTCGTCTACCTCCTCCCGCCCGCGGCGCTGGCGCTGGTGCTCGTCGTGCCGGGCGTGACCGGGATCACGCTGTTCATCGCCGTCTTCGGAGCCGGCCGGGGGCTCACGACGCTCGCCCGCGCCCTGCTCGTGGCGGACGTCTACGGGGCGTCCCGCTACGGGAGCGCCAGCGGCGCCATCGCCCTCTTCGCGACGACGGCGCAGGCCGCGGCGCCGGCGGTGGTGGGCGCGGCCTACGACCTCGCGGGGGGCTACGACCCGGTCTTCTGGGCGCTGGCGGCGCTCTCGCTCCTGGCGGCCGCCGCCGTGGGGCGCGTGGCCGGGGCTACGCCCCGGCCCGGCGGATGAGGACCTGGCCGCCCGACTCGACGATCTCGTACCGCTCGCCCGGCGTCACCCGCCGCATGTCGCGCCGCAGCCGCACGGTCAGGCCGCGCCGCTCCCAGTCGTCGGCGTGGGCCCTGAAGTGGGCGACGGCCCAGCGCGTGGGCGCCGCGAGGTCGACCGGCGTCCGCTCGGCTCCGAGGTAGGCCAGCGGGACGATCCGCCTGAAGCCGAGCAGCTCGTGGTCGAGCTGGAGGTACTCGATCCCGACCTCCCCCTCGGCGTTCGGCCTCGGGGCCGCGGCGACGAGCCGCGTCTCGGCCGGGGGCCGCGCCGCGCCCGCGAGGAAGAGGAGGACGGCGAGGAGGCCGACGGCGGCCATGCCGTGCAACATGTACCCGGCCCGCGCGACGATCCCCCGGCGGGCCGGCCCGAGCGCGCGGCCGAAGGCGAACCCGGCCACGGCGAGCGCGAAGAAGCCGAGGCCGGCGAAGAGGCGATGGAGCGCTCCGCCGCCGGGCGGTGAAACGACCGTCCAGAGCGCCGAGCCGGCCGCGCCCAGGAAGAGGAGGGCGCCGGCGAGCCGGTAGGCGCGTGCGGCACGGCGCCAGGCGGGCGACGCGAGCCAGGCTGCCCCGCGCGTGCGCCACCGGACCACCCAGGGGAGGCCGAGGTCGGCCCCGCAGGCCGAGCAGGCGCCCCGCCAGAGGGGGCCGGTCAGGCCGCAGGCGGTGCAGGCGCCGACCCACCGCTCCTCGAGCCCGGCCCGTTCGGTCCGCCAGTCGGCCCAGAGCCTCCAGAGGGGCCGCAGCGCCGCCAGGACGAGGACCAGGGCGCCGGCGAGGTAGACCACCCGCGCCACGTCGTCGAGGCCGGCGCCGAACAGGCTCTCGAGGCTCTGGAAGAGAAGCCGGAGCATGGCCCCATCTCCCACGCGCCGCCTCGGGGTGTCAAGTACTGCGGATCACATCTCGTCTTCGGGTGCAAGAGCCCTCTTGCCAAGCGAACCAGCGCCGTGTAGAGTGCCGCCCGTTTCCCGGGGTATCGGGGGCGCCTCCTGCGCGGCCTCTCGCGGACGAGCGCCGAGCGAAGCGTCCGGAACCGAAAAGGAGCACCCACCATGCAGCTTGCTACCCGACTTCTCGCGCTGGCCGCCGTCGCGGCTCTCGGGCTCGCCACGTCGGCCTGCGCGTCTCGGCAGACCACCTCCGACAGCCAGACGGTCACCGGCCCCGTCGCCAGCCAGCCGGGCGGCGCAGTCGCGGAGCCGGGACAGCCCGGCACGCCCGGCATGACGGCCCGCAACGTCCCGGGCGCCGCCTCGCCGGCGACCCCCGGCGCGGCGACACCGGACAGCATGCCGGCCGGCACGACGCCGGGCGCGTCCCTCACGGTCACGACGCCGGGCGGCCCGTCCTCGCTCACGGACGTGTTCTTCGCGTTCGACGAGTCGACCCTCTCGCCGGAGGCGCGCCGCGTGCTCGAGCAGAACGCCGAGTACCTGCGCCGCAACCCGCAGGCGCGAGTCCAGATCGAGGGGCACGCCGACGAGCGCGGCAGCACCTCCTACAACCTCGCCCTGGGCGACCGCCGCGCGACGGCAGCCAAGCAGTACCTCGTGTCGCTCGGAATCGATCCGTCGCGCATCTCCACGATCTCCTTCGGCGAGGAGAAGCCCTTCGCCATCGGCCAGACCGAGGAGGCCTGGGCGCAGAACCGCCGCGGGCATTTCGTCGAGATCAAGTAGGGCCTGCTACAGTGACTCCATGCCGAACTACCGCATGGAGTACCTGATCTACGGCACCATCGACCTCCTGGCGGACACCGAGGAGGAGGCGCGGCGCGAGTTCGCCGACCTCACCGCGACGGAGATCTTCGACCACCGGACCAACGAGGTTCGCGACGTCAAGCTCTTCCGGGTGTCCGCCAGGGGCGACGACTCCGACGACCCCGCCGACCCGGGCCCCTAGAACGTCCCGGCGTAGAGCGAGCAGGTCCGGCAGATCTCGGGCGGGTCCTCCGACTCGAGGCAGGCCCGGAAGGCCTGGTACGCCGACCCCTCCCAGACGGCACGCACCCCCTCCGTCACCATGCTGCCGAAGTGGATCCGATCGGGCGTCGCGACCATGCAGCACGGCATGGCGAGTCCGTCGTAGCTCACGTACGCGCCGGTGAAGGGCCAGTCGCACCGCACGCGCCCCGGCGTCCCGGGTGGGTGCGGGCGTGGCGCGGTCCGCGGCAGCCTGAGCTCCACGCCGAGCGCCTCCGCGACCCCCCTCGCCTCCGCGAAGAGCCGCTCGACGCGCGCCGGGTCCTCGCCGAGGACCGTCTCCCGGTCCACGAAGTCCCGCATCGGCCGGTAGTGGGCCGGCAGGCTCGACTCGCCGAAGTCGTGGGAGAGGTGCTGCACGAACATGGCGTTCATCTCGAGCCGCCGCGCGAGCCGGACGACGTCGGGCAGCTCGGGCAGGTTGCGCCGCATCAGGACCATGACGAGGCGCAGACGCGGCGTCGCGGCGCCGAGCCGGCGGCGGGCCGCGACGATCCGCTCCACGTTGCGCACGACCCGGTCGAACCGGCCCCGCAGCCGGATCGCCTCGTAGGTGCCGGCCGTCGCGCCGTCGATCGAGACGTGCAGCCAGGCGAGCCCGCTCGTGACGCATCGCGTCGCCCGCGCCTCGGTGAGGAGCGTCAGGTTCGAGTTGGTGCTGACCGTGATCCCGCGCCGGGCGGCGTACGCGACCATGTCGAAGAAGCGCGGGTGCATCATCGGCTCCCCGAGCCCCTGCAGGTGCAGCTCGGCCATGCCGTCGAAGCCGTCCACCAGGCGCGTGAAGGCGTCGAAGGGCATGTACGCCGGGGGACCGTACGGCGGCCCGTCCTTCCTGAACTGGATCGGGCACATGCGGCAGCGGAGGTTGCACTGGCCGACCGGCTCGATCTGCACGTAGCGAGGCAGCGGCATCTCGCCCCCCTGGTCGCCGCGAGCCAGGGATGCGACCTCCGTACCAGACGGGCGGCGGCCCGCCCGGGCTACACTGTCCGTGTGCCGCCTCACGATCCCGACGAGATCTTCGACGTGGTCGACGAGGCCGACCGGGTCGTCGGCCGCGCCGCCCGGGCCGTGGTCCACCGCCTCGGGCTGCGCCACCGCGCCGCCCACGTCTTCCTCCTCGACAGCGCGGGCCGCCTCTACCTGCAGCGCCGATCGCTCTCGAAGGACGAGAACCCCGGCCTCTGGGACTCCTCCGCAGCGGGGCACCTCGACGCCGGCGAGACCTACGCCGAGGCCGCGCGCCGCGAGCTGGCCGAGGAGCTGGGCGTCCGGGTCGAGGCCGCCGCGCTGGTCGAGGTGGCGACGCTGCCGGCGACCCCCGAGACCGGTCAGGAGTTCCGCCGGCTCTTCACGGTGACCTGCGACGACCCGGTCCACCCCGACCCCGAGGAGGTGATGGACGGCGGGTTCTTCACCCTTGCCGACCTCGACCGCCGCCTCGCGGACGGCAGCCTCGAGGTGACGCCCGCCTTCCGGGAACTCTACGCGCGATACCGGCGCGGCTGACGCCGCCGACGGCGTGCCGGCCGGCCGGCCTGCTCCGTGCTTCTCCGGTCGGGCATGCCGTCCACTCCGAAGCGCACGCAGATCCCGAGCCCCGAAGCACGACCGCCCCGGGAAGCCGCCGAAGCCGAGGCAGGCCGCCTCGGCGCCGGCCGGCAGGTCTGGCCGAGCGGCAGCCCGGCGGCCGACCACGTCGAGGAAGGCTCGATGGAGTCCTTTCCGGCCAGCGACCCGCCGGCCTGGATGCCGCCGACGATCCGCCTGGGACCGCCGAGGCGGGACTACTAGAGGGGGTCAGGTCTTTCCATTTTCCAGAGGGGACCACGTCGAGGCCTGACCCCGACGCGCACGCCGGGCCGCGGCCGACCCGGCCCCGCGACGCACCCCACCGGGATCCGCTCTAGCGGGGCCGGTCGCGGAATACCTCGATGAGCCTGGCGTGCAGGCGGCCGTTGGACACCAGGAGGTCCATCGGCCGGTCGTCGGGCCGCAGGGTGAGCCGCACCGCCTGGCCGCGCAGGTCGGTCGCCCGGCCGCCGGCGGCCTCGAGGATGGCGAAGGGGCCGCAGAGATCCCACACGCCCCCCTTGAAGTCGGTCGAGTAGGTGAAGTCGGCCGCTCCCTCGGCGACGCGGCAGATCCGCAGACCGAAGGAGCCGACGCGGGCGGGGGGCGCAACACCGAAGCGCGCCACGTACTGCTCGCTCGCCGAGGGCCGGCGCAAGACGCTGCGCACGAGGCGGGCGCCCTCGACCGTCTCGCGCGCGCTCGCGTGGATGGGCGCCGGCGGCCGCCCCGCCTCGTGCTTCAGGGCCGGTCCCCCGGCGACGGCCGTGTAGGCCACGTCGGCCTCGGGGTCGACCACGACGCCGAGGACCGGCCGCCCCGCCTCGGCCAGGCCGACCAGGACCGTGAACTCCGCGACGCCGAGGGCGTAATTGGTCGTGCCGTCGATCGGGTCGACGAACCAGGTGCGCCGCGCGCCGCCGCGGCCGTCCAGGAGCTCGGCCGACTCCTCCCCCACCACCGCATCGTCGGGAAAGCGGGCGCGCAGCCGCTCGACCAGGAAGCGGTCGAGCTCCCGGTCGACGGCCGTGACGAGCGAGCGGTCGGGCTTGTGCTGGATGTCGAGCGGACCCGACCGGGCCGCCACGGCGCGCGCCCCGGCCTGGCGCGCGAGCGAAAGGGCGAGCGCCAGCTCCTCTTCGT
>DASVDK010000105.1:0-13048 GCA_036381125.1 Thermodesulfobacteriota bacterium
TCGCGCCGCCCGACCCGAACCGCCACGGCCGCCGGATCGCACGCGTCGGGCAGACCGACTCGCAGAGCCGGCAGCCGACGCAGGCGCCGGCGTCGATCCGCGCCTTCCCCTGGGCATCGACCTGGATGGCCGGGCAGGCCGTGACGGAGATGCAGGACTCCTCGCAGTCGGCCACCCCGACGCAGCGCTTCGCGCGGACCTCGAGCGGCAGCGCCGGCGGCTCCGGCAGGTGCGCCTCGCAGGGCCTGCGCGCGATGACCACCGAGACGCCGCCCCCCCGGACGCCGGCGACGATGGCGGCGGCCGTGCGCCTGACGTCGTAGGGGTCGACGACCGTCACCCGCCGCACCTGGCAGGCGCGCGCCAGGTCCTCGATCCTGATCGGCCGAGTCCCCGGCTGGCCCGGCGTGCCCGGGACCGGCTGACCGCCGGTGATGCAGCTCGTGCCGTTGTCGAGCACGAGCACGGTCAGGTCGACCTGCCGGTGGACGGCGCCGACGAGCGCCGGCAGCCCGGCGTGGAAGAAGGCGCCGTCGCCGATCACGGCGACGACCGGCTTGCCGATGCCGGCATAGGCGAAGCCCTGGGCGACCCCGATGCTCGCGCCCATGGCCAGCTCCGTGGCGCAGGCGGACACCGGCTCGAGCGCGCCGAGCCCCGCGCAGCCGACGTCTCCGGCCACCATGACGCCGCGCGGCTCGGCCTTGAGGCTCTTCACCGCCTGACGCAGCGCAAGGAAGGTGCCCCGGTGCGGGCAGCCGGCCGGGAAGACCGGTACGCGCTCGTCGCCGGCCCCGTCCTCGTTCGCCTTCGCCGCCCCCTCCGACCGCGCCGGGCCGACCGGCGGCGCCGCCTCGGCCCGGCTGCCGGCGAGCGCCTCGAGCGCCGCCGCCACGATGTCCACGTCGTAGTCGCCGACGCGCGGCAGGAGCGGCGCCGACCCGTCCGCCGGGAGCTTGCCGACCACCGCCACCGGACGGCCCGCGGCGAGCCCCCGCACGGCGCGCTCCACGACCGGCTCGAGCTCCTCGACCACGAGAACTCGATCGAGCCCGGCCAGGAACTCGGCCACCACCCCCTCGGGGATCGGATGGGAGGCCGGGAGCTTGAGGAGCGGCGCATCGGGGGCCGCGCGCCCCCGCGCCTCGAGCAGGTAGCGCCACGCGACCCCGACGCCGATCGCGCCGATCCGGCCGGTCCCCGCCTCGCGCCTCACGAGGTGGTCGGTCATCCGGCTCACCTCGTCGAGCCGCGCGAGGGCGGCTGCGTGCTGCGCCCGCACCCGCGCACGGCCCCGGCGCGCGTAGCGGTCCGGGTCGGGAGTGAACGTGCCCTTCACCCGCGTCCGTTCCGGCGGGCGCGTCGTCACGACGCCGGTCGTGTGCACGAGGACGGTCGTCAGGCGCAGGAGGATCGGCGCGCCGGTGCGCTCGGAGACCTCGAAGGCGTCGCGCGTGTAGTCGAGCGTCTCCTGCGGCGTGGCCGGCTCGAGCAGCGGCACGGCGCCCATGAGCGCGTAGTAACGCGAGTCCTGCTCGACCCCACCGTAGTACGCGTTGGGATCGTCGGCCGCCAGGATCACCAGGCCGCCGTTCACCCCGCTCGCCACGACCCCCAGGAACGAGTCGGCCGCGACGTTGAGGCCCGACATCGTCATGCCGACCAGGACGCGCTTGCCGCTCCAGGCGACGCCGGCGGCGATCTCGATCGCGGTCTTCTCGTTGACCGCCCACTCGACCCGCATCTCCGGTCCGGCCAGCGGCACGAGCGCCTCGACCGCCTCGGACCCGGGCGAGCCGGGGTAGCCGACCACGACCGCGACGCCGGCCTCGACCGCGCCGCGGGCGGCCGCCTGCGCGGCCGACAGGAGCACCTCCGCCTGCGGGGCGAACGCGGCCACGTTGATCGGCGGCGCGGCCGCCGGGGTGATGGCCTTCATGGACGTCGGGACCTCACGGCTCCTTCACCAGGGGCGCCAGCGCCTTGAACTCGGGCGTCCCCGCGCGGCCGAGGAGCTGGAAGACCACCGTCTCGGTCGAGGTGACGACCGCGCCGGCGCGCCCCATGAGGTCGACCCCGATCTGCCTGTTGGCCGCGGTCCGCGAGGCGACCGCATCGGCCGGGACCTGGACCGCGTAACCCGCCTCGAGGAGGCCGAGGGCGGTCTGCAGGACGCAGACGTGCGCCTCGACGCCGGCGAGGATCACCGTGCGGCGCCCCGATGCCTGGAGCGCCTCGCGGAAGGCCGGGACCGCCGTGCAGGCGAAGTCGACCTTCTCGATCGGGGTCGGCGGCGTCCCGCCGCCGGCCAGCGCCTCGGCCACCGGCCCGATGGTGCGGCCGAGCCCCTTCGGGTACTGCTCGGTCAGGAGCACCGGGAGGCCGAGGGTGCGCGCCGCCGTGGCGAGGAGCACCAGGTTGCGCGTGACGCGGGGGAACGTATCGGCCGGCATGGCGCGGGCGAGGTTTTCCTGGACGTCGACGACGACGAGACAGGCCGCCTCCCGGCGGGGCCAGAGGGTGTCCGGTCGGAACGACATGCGGGGGGCTCCGGCAACGGCGAGTGGATGCGGCCGATCAGCGGCCCGGCCGCGAAGACCGACCGCTTGTAGCATGGACGGCGGGCGGGGTCAATCGGTCCCGCGCGGCTCGCGCGCGAGGCGAGCCACGCCGTTCGCCGGCCGGGCCGGCCTGGCGCCGGCCCCGCCGTCGGGAGCGAAACGGATTCGAGGACGGGGGTCGTGCGACCCCCACTCCTCGTGCCTAGAACGGCGTCGAGCGGATCGGCCGCCGGAAGGTCGGCGGTTCGGTGCGTGACGGCGTGCCGCGCGGCGCCTCGGCCGGTTCGGGATCCGGTTCCGACCCCAGGAAGGCGGCGACGCCGGAGATCCCCTTGTCGATCTCGAGGGCCAGCGACCCCACGTGCGTGAGGAAGTCGGCGAGCCCCTCGCCCTGGATGTAGACCGTCGCCGCGCGGCCGGAGGTCACCGGCAGGATCCGCGCGTCGAGCGACAGGCGCTCGCCGATCGCGGTGAGCGTCCCCATGACGACGAACTGCGCGCCCGACTCCCGGCCGACCTCGCGCGCCGTCGCCTCCGTGATCGGCCCGGCGCCCCGGCGCTCGATCGCGGCGGCGACCGCCCCCTGCTCCGCCGGCGTCAGCGTCGCCAGTCGCGTGGCGAGGATGTCCGGAACCGCCTGTCCCAGGTAGCCGATCTCCACCGGCCCGTTCACGCGGAACGGCAGGAGCGCCACGACCACCGGCGCGCGCTGGTCGACCAGCCCGCCGCTCCCCGGCCGCTGCGCCAGCGCCTCCGTCCCGCTCACCGCCACCCCGAGCGTGCCGGCGAGGGCCATCGCGAACCACCGCGTCATCCCCTGCATAGCCATCTCCCCAAAGAACTCTCGGTCTCCGCCGAGCCTTCTCGCACGCTAGCATGGGGTCGAGTGACCCGTCAAACGGGGAGCATGCGACCCCTTTGCCGCTCCGCGACCAGGCTGTTGACACATCGCAGATACGACCGATAGGCTGGATGCATGGTCGCCTCCGGCGGCCGCCATCGGCCTGGCCGGACCGACCCCCGGACCTCGTCCGGCTCCCCGCCCACCGCCCGGCCGGTCCCTCCCCGTAACCTCACGGACGCCGGCCGCTCGCGCAGGGCCCGGGGTCTGCACTCGCCAGACGCGCCCCGGCTTGCAGCCGGGCGCCCGGCTGTATTGGGGGGGATCCACCATGACGGCACGACGCATCGCGTTCGCCGTGGCGGTCGGCTTCGGCCTCGCGCTGGCCGGCTGCGGCGGCTCGGCCAGCGGGACCGGCGGCGCCGACGACTCGGCCGGCGTCTCGCTCGACCTCGACTATCTGTCGCCCGCGACGCCACGCGCCGAAGGCCTCGCACGGCACATCGCCGACGCGCTCCCGGCGCCCGACCCCGCGCCGCGCCCCCCATCGAACACCTGGCTGCGGGTCGAGGTCACCGGTCCCGACTTCGCCCCGGTCGTCTGTCGGTTCCCGCGGGCGACCGGCGGCGAGTGCGGCGGCATCCCCGCCGGGTCCGGCCGCGTCGTGACCGTCGAGGAGTGGGACGCCGCCTTCGGCACGCTCTACTTCCGGGGTCAGGCGACCGGCGTCGTGATCGTGGCCGGACGGAGCACCCGGGTTCAGGTCGCCATGCGGGCGCCCGTCGCCATCCAGTACCCGGCGGCCGACGGCGGCATCAACCTCCCCGCCTTCACCGCCGTCGTCCAGACCGAACCGCACGCGCTGGTCCTCCTCTACCTCGGCAGTCATCTCGTCGGGACCGAGTCGGCCGACGAGCACGGCGTCGTCGAGATCCCGGTGGACCAGGGAGGCCCGACCGTCCCGCCCCGGGAGGACGGCCAACCCGGCCTGCCCGACGGCGACTACCTCCTCACCGCCGTCGCCCTTCCCCCCGCCTCACCCGGCGGCACGCCGGTCAAGCTCCAGGGCACGCCGCACGCCTTCGCCGTGGACCTCGTCCCTCCCTCGCTCGCCCTCTCCGGCCCTTCGCTCACCAGCGCCGACACCGTCGACATCGCGGGCGTCACCGAACCCGACGCGCGCGTGCGCTGCGGCCGCGACCGCCCCGAGGAGGAGGTCGCGGTCGGCGCCGACGGCCGCTTCACGCGCGCCGCCTTCCCCATCGCCGGCTCCACGACGCGGATCGTCTGCGACGCCACCGATCGCGCCGGCAACGTCACCACGCGCGACCTCCTGGTGGCCTTCCTGCCCCAGGGCTTCGCCATCGAGGCGTCGATGCCGGACGTGACCCGGCACGCCACCGAGACGCTGCGCGTCACGACCGACCCCACCGTCGAGGACCTCCGGATCGACGTCCTCGGCGAACTCGACCAGTCGACGCACCAGACCATCGCCGGCCCCCAGGCCGTCCCCGGCATCTTCGAGGTGCCGATCTCGCTCTTTCGGAATCAGTGGAACCGGGTCCAGGTGAGCGCGCGCGTGGGAGGTGTCGTGCTCGGATCAGTGGAGGTCGCGGTGGAGCATGATGATGTGCCGCCTCCAACACCTAAGCTCTTGAGCGCTCTGGTGCCGGACTGGATCAACGACCCCAGTGAGGCCCAGGTCGTCGGGGACCGTCTCTATTTCTCCTTCGTGACGATCGTTACTACAACACCGGAGCCCGGCGCAAAGATCGAGATCTTCCGAGTACATCTCCCAGTTAACTACGTGGGGCTCAGCGGAGACGGCGGCGCGCTTGTCGACCCTGAACCGACCGATCTGTTCGCCGTTACAGAAACTGGATTCTACGAAGTCCCGGCAGGTAGCTGCTTTCGGGGTCTATTAGCCAGGTCTGTCGATCGCGCCGGTAATCCGTCCGCCGGCTGGAATCTAGTAGGAATGTCTATGCTGGGTTTTCCGGAAACCTGCGTGCGATGATGTCGTCTTCCGTGGCCGTAGGCCATCCGCTAGTACGGCCACGGAAGCTGACAAGCCTTCAAAAGGCGTACTTCAGTTGAGTCACAACGGCGTGGGCTTCCGTGTTGTACGTCCCATTCGCCTTCAGACCGTCAACTCCAGGTGGCGAGGTCAAGAGGAACGCGTTGTTCTTCGTTCGCTCGTGGAAGTACTGGTACTCGTACGCGAAGTCGAACGTCAGCGACTTCGTGATCTTGTAGCCGAAGCCGGCGGTGAAGGCCGACCGATCTGAGTCGGGCAGGATCGGGTCGAGTGTCTCGTCCGGAATCGGCGTGTTGATGTACGCGTAGCCGAGGCGAATCGCGAGCGGCTCGGACACCTGGAACTGCGTACCGACGCGGTAGGTGGACGTGTTCTTCCACTTGCGGTTCGGGAACGGCGCGCCCGCCGTAAGTCCTGCTTGAATGGCGCCGAGGTTCGCAGGATCCGGCGCCGTGTTGATGTGCAGAGCAAGGTCCTGGAAGCTGCTCCAGTGGGTGTAGTCCCAATCGAATTCCACCGTCCACCAGTCCGTAGGCTTAACGGCAATGCCCACGATCAGAGTACTTGGCAATGGCAGCTTCGCGGTCGCGTTCGTACGAGGCAGGAACGGCGCACCGTCTAGTGTCAAGCTGCTGAAGTCGCCGTTGTACTCGACGACCGCCTGGTGACGATACTGCGCGCCGATCTTCACGCGGTCGCCCATGCGGACCTGGGTTCCCACGTCGTAAGTTACCCCCCACCCGTCAGCATCGAAGTCGAATACAGCTTCCGTACCGGGGATGACACCGTAGGAAGTTCTCGACAGCCTGACGTCGGACTTCACGTACGCGAGTCCAGCCGACACCGACCACCATGGAAGCAGGTCGTGCGCTACGGCGAAGTCTAGGTAAGTGGCGCGTATCTCGTCGAAGGTAGTGATGTTCCGTCCATCCCAGTCGTCGGGCCAGTCCACACGCAAGCCGAAAGGTACGTAAAGGCCGAAGCCGATGGCGGTCTGCTCCCCCACCTTCTTGGTCGCAAAGAGGGTCGGCAGCGAGAACAGCTTACTTGAAGCTTCGGACGGACTTGCAGGAGTCGGGTTGAGAGTGCCCCGCGCCAACGAGATCTGCCCCGGCAGCGGCTCGAACTCCGACCCGGGCGCGTAGATGAACGTGAACCCGCCCTGCACCTGCGTGCCCTCGAGCTGCGTGATGCCGGCGGCGTTGTAGTAGATGGCGGAGGGGTCGTCCGCCTGGGCCGCGAAGGCGCCGTTCATGCCCATGGCCTTGGCACCGTGGGCACCGAGGCGGAAGCCGGTCGCCTGGCTCGTCGTCGCCAGGCCGAGGACTGCGAGAGGCAGCACGACGAGCGACATGAACAGCCGTCTGAGCACGGTGGACGCCTCCTGAAGAGCGCTCGAAGAGCCGATGGCTCGAGGGCTTGCATGCTATGGAAGCGGCCGGTTTGTACTACGGCTCCGGGCCCGAGGTCAAGGAAAATCACAGGGCCCGGACGAAGGGGCGCACGGCCGAGGCGAAGGCGCCCGGGGCCTCCACCGGCAGCATGTGACCGACGCCGGGCACGACGACGAGCGCGGCGCCGGCGATGTGATCGGCAAGGAAGGCGGCAAAGCGGGGGGGCGTGAGCACGTCGGCCTCGCCGACGAGCACGAGCGCGGGGATCCCGATCTCTCCCAGCCGCCCCCGCACGTCGAACGTCTGGCAGGCGCGAAAGTCGGCCCGCAGGACCTCGGACGGGGTCTTGCGCATCTCGGCGATGGCGCGGGCGAGCATCGCCTCCGAGGCGGCCGGACCGTAGGCGAGTCGGCAGATGCGCTCGACCGCGGCATCGGGGTCTCGCTCGAGGAGGTCCATCGTCTCGGGAGCGACGCCGAGTTTGGCGCCGGTTCCGACGAGGACGAGGCCGGCCACGCGGCCTGGCGCCTCGAGCGCGAGCGACAGCGCGATGCCGCCGCCCATGGAGTGGCCGACGACGACGGCGCGCTCGATGCCGACCGCATCGAGGAAGCCGGTGACGGTGTCGGCGTACCGGTCGAGGGTGATCCGGCCGTCGAGCGGTGCGGAGCGGCCGTGGCCGGGAAGGTCGAGCGCGTACACGGCGCGCTCGTCGCGGAACGCCACGTGGACCTGGGGCCACATGGCGGCGGCGCCGCCGGCGCCGTGGATGCAGACGAGCGGGACGGCCCGGGGGTCCCCGGACGGCCCGCCGAGGTAGGCGAGCGACCGTCCGCCCACCTCGACGGCGGGCATCTACGATGCGCGGCGCAGACGGCGGCGCTCGACGTCGAGCATCCAGCGCTCGACGTCGGCCAGCGCGCCGGCGCACCCGGGATCGGTGAAGACCTCGTGGCGGGCGCCGGGATAGACCCGAAGGGTCACGTCGGCCCCGGTGAGGGCGCCGGCCAGCCTCCGGCTGCCCTCGGCCGACACGATGGGGTCGGCCTCCCCGTGCACGAGGAGCACGGGGACCGAGACCCGCGCCGCGCCGGCCAGGGCGTCCCGGCGCGTCGCTTCGAACTCCCGGTACCAACCGGGCGTCACGACCCGATGGACGAGCGGGTCGCCGCCGTATCGGTCCTGGACGGCGGGGTCGCGCGAGAGCATGCGGGCGCGAATCCCGTTGTCGACCGGCAGGCGCGGTGCGACCCACGCCCCCACCCGCCCGAGGAGCCGCTTCCACGTCGGGACCGGCAGGATCGGGTCGATGCCGATCCCCGACAGCACGATGCCGGCAAGCCCGGGCACCCGCCGCCGCTCGACGAGCCGGAGCACGATGAGCGCCCCCAGGCTGTGGCCGACGAGCCAGAGCGGCGCGCCGCGCGGCGACTGTCGCGCCGTGGACACGACGAGGCCGAGGTCGTCCAGGTAGTCGTCGAAGCGCGCGACGTGACCGCGCGGACCGCCGGAACGGCCGTGACCGCGGAGGTCGGCGCCCGCCACGGAGATCCCGGCGCGAACCAGGTGGGCGACGAGCGGGCCGTGGCGGCCCATGTGCTCGCCGAGGCCGTGAACGACGACGGCGACCGATCGCGGGGTCCGGCCGGACGGGTCCCAGCGGTACCAGGCGAGCGGCGTCCCGTCGGCCGCCACGAGCGAGGCGGTCATCCCTTGAGGAACAGGTCCTTCAGCGTGAAGGCGAGGCCGAGGTCTCCCTTGACCCGGAGGCGCCCGGTCATGAAGGCCGTGCCGGGGTCGAGCGTGCCGTTGACGATCGCGAGCCAATCGTCCGCGGCGCAGCGCACGATCACCTGCGGCGACGGCGCGGCGCCCTGCCGCACGCTGCAGACGCAGTCGGCGACGGCGACGTGCCACTGCCCGCCCCCGTCGCCCGAGAGGTCGAAGCCGAAGACGCTCGATACCCCGTCGGCCCGGTCGGCGCGGAAGGCCGCCGGCAGCCGCTCGAAGAAGGCGGATACGGTCTCGAAGCGCATGCTCACTCCGTGCGGTGGCCGGACGCGGCCGTCTCGTAGAGTCGCTCGATGATGTCGCGATACTTCTCGGCGACGACCTTTCGCTTGATCTTCATCGTGGGCGTCAGCTCGCCGGTGGTCTGCGTGAAGTCCTCGGCCAGGATCGCGAACGCCTTGATCTGCTCGAAGCGGGCGAGCGGCGCGCTCCGCTCGTCGAAGATGCGGCGCACCGCCCGATACACCGCCTCGTGGCGGCAGACCTCCTCGTGGCTCCCCTCGATCCCCAACGTCTGCGCGAGCTTCTTCAGCTCCTCGGGGTTGAGCGTGACGAGGGCGACGAGAAACGGCCGCCGGTCGCCGTAGACCATGACCTGCGAGATCAGGGGGTGCCCCTTGAGGAGCCCCTCGATGTTCTGGGGCGCGGCCTTCTTGCCGCCGGCCGTGACGATGAGGTCCTTCTTCCGATCGGTGATGCGCAGGAAGCCGTCGGCGTCGATCTCGCCGATGTCGCCGGTGTGGAACCACCCGTCCTTGATGGCGGCCTCGGTCGCCTCCGGGTTCTTGAAGTAGCCCTTGAAGATGTTGGGGCCTCGCAGGAGGATCTCGCCGTCCTCGGCGATGCGCGTCTCGATGCCGGGGAAGGGCAGCCCCACGGTGCCGAACTTGTAGCGATCGACGTGGTTCACGTGGGTCCCGGAGGCGGTCTCGGTGAGCCCGTACCCCTCCAGGATGAGGATCCCGGCGGCGTGGAAGAACTCGGCCACCGAGCGCGCGAGCGGAGCGCCGCCCGACACCATGAAGCGCAGCCGGCCGCCGACCCGCTCGCGCACCTTGTGGAGCGCGAGCGCGAAGGCGAGCCGGTGGCGCAGCCTGAGGCCGGCCGGAATCGGCTTGCCGGCCTGGAGGTGCCGGCTCACCTCCCGGCCCACGCCGAGCGCCCAGTAGAAGACCTTCTTCCGCAGGGCGGGCCCCGCCTCCACCCTCGCCAGCGCCCTCGCCTGGAACTTCTCGAAGAAGCGCGGCACGCCGAACATGATGGTCGGCCGCACCTCGCCCATGTTGTCGCCGACGGTGTCGAGGTTCTCGGCGTACGCGGTCGTGAACCCGATGACGATCGCGCCGAACTGGTTGATCCGCTCGTAGACGTGCGCGAGCGGCAGGAACGAGAGGGCGACGTCGTCCTCCGCGATGTCGAGCGCGCTGCGGCAGGCCCCGGCCGACGCGAGGAGGTTCGTGTGGGTCAGCATGGCCCCCTTGGGCGGTCCGGTCGTGCCCGAGGTGTAGATGATGCTCGCCACGTCGCCGGGCTGGAGGTCGGCGTAGCCGCGCTCGTACCGCTGCGGCTCCTTCGCCTCCACCTCGGCGCCGAGCGCCAGGAGCCGCGCGAAGTCGAGCACCATGGGGTCGCGCCGCTGCGCGTCGGTCAGCGCGGCCGGGTCGATCACCACGATCCGCGCGAGCCTCGGGCAGCGCGATCGCACCTCGAGGATCTTCTCGAGCTGGTGGCGGTTCTCGACGACGACCGCGACGACCTCGGCGTCGCTCAGGATGTGCTCGACCTGGTTTGCGGGGTTCGTCGCGTAGATGGGGACGGTGAGGGCACCGGCCGTGATGGTGCCGAGGTCGGCGAAGGCCCACTCGGGACGGTTGCCGGAGAGGATCGCCACGGTCTCGCCGCGGCCGACCCCGAGGGCGCCGAGGCCGAGCGCCACCCGGCGCACCGCCTGACCGTACTCGCGCCACGTGATCGGGCGATACGCGCCGTCGCGCTTGACGAGGAGCGCGGTCCGGTCGGCCGACCGTGCCACCCGGTCGGCGAAGACCGCCGGCACAGTGGCGCCGGAGGTCCCGGACATGGGCGATGTCGTCCCCGGCGGCATCACGGCCATGTGCGATCTCCTCGCAAATTCAACGCCTTAGAACGCAGTTGCGCGCCACTCTACCGGCGTGGTCCCGGGCTGTCAAGGCGAAGCCGACGCCCGCGCCTCGTCGCACTCGGCGCATCCCGCGCCCCGCGGGTGGAGGAAGAGGAGCGGATCGTGCGCCAGGTGTCCGCAGGCGACCGCGACGATGTCCCGCGCGCGCGCGAGCCTCGCGCGCGCGTGGCCGACCGGCCCTTCCGCCTGCCGCCCGCGCGCCCGCAGCCACTCGTCCGCGAAGGCGAAGCGCTCGCAGCAGTGGTCGTTCTCCCCGTACTCGATCCGGACCAGCTCTCCGTCGCGGAGGACCAGGCACGACTTCGGCACGCGGTACGGCACGCCCGCGAGGACCTCCGCCAGGTGGAGCGTCGTGTCGGACTCGTGACCGACGCCGACGAGGAGCACCTGCCCGTCCAGCTCGTGGACGCGACCGACGGGGCTCTCGGGGACGTGCGGCGGAAGGGGGAGCGGATCGGCGACGATCCGCTCCGCGTGCGGCCCGACCGCCGCGAAGGCGTGGACGTGGTCGCTCCGCCGGACGCCGGGCAGCCGCCAGAACGTGTCGGCCACGACGCCGAGACCCTGCGCCGCCGGGGTCGTCGCCGGATCGAAGGGCTCGTCCTCCTCGTCGCACCAGGACGGCATCACCAGCGTGCCCCGGGGACCGAGCGCGTCGCGCAGCGCCTCGATCAGCCCGCTCGGCCCCCCCTCGACCGGCCGCACGGCCCGGAACGACGCGTGCACGAGCAGGACCCCGCCTGCCTCGACGCCGAGCGCGCGGAGCTGGGTCGCGATCTCGGCGCGCGTGAGTGCCCGCATCCCTCTCCCTCCTCGCGCCCCGGCGCGCGTCGAGCCGCGACTCAGAAGGTCTGGCTCGCCGAGATGTAGTAGCGCGTGTCGCCGGGTTGCGGGCCCCCGTCGAGCGGCATCGCGGCGTCGAGCGACCAGAGGACGGGGCTCACGCCGAAGATGCGCACCGCGAAGCGCAACCCCACGTTGAGGCCGGTGCGGTACTCGCTCCACCGGAACGGGTTGTGGTCGTCCGAGGCCTGGCCGGCCTCGACGCCGACGACGGCCGAGAGCCCCCCGAAGCCGATCAGGCCCGCCACCCACTGGTCGAGGTCGCGCACGACGGGGAACCGGTACTCGACCGACCCGAGCGACAGGCTCCGGCCGCTGAACGCGTCGGTCGGGTAGGCCCTCAGCCCGTCGAAGCCGCCGAGGAGCAGCCCCTTGCCGAACGGGGGCTGCCCATCGAGCGTCTCCCCCACCTCGGCGCGCAGCGCGAGGGCCTGTCGCGGGCCGACGCGCAGGTAGCGCGTGAGCCGGCCCCGCACGATCAGGTAGTCGGCGTCGCTGCCGAGCGCCGCGTCGCTCAGGGTGAGGGTGACGCCGGCCGTCCCGCCCGACAGCGGGTGGCGCCGGTCGCGCCGGCTGTCGAACCCGTACCCGGCCGTCACCTCGGTGATCCAGCGCGCGTCCGACTCCTCGGGACCGAAATCGGGGTCGAGCCGTTCGCCCGTGATCGCCAGCGTGACGCCGTGGCGCCAGTCGCGCGGCCACGGGGGCAGCGCGAGGCCGACCGACGCGGTGAGGCCGGCCGACTCCTGGTCGCGGAACGCCCGCAGGCCGTAGACCGGCCGCCGCTCCCGGCCTCGCTGCGCCCTGAGGGCGGCGGCGAGCGACAGCTCGCCCTCGCGGATGTCGAGCGTGGCGCTGAACTCGGTGACGAGGACGCGCCACCTGGGCGGCAGGCGGTTGTCCTCGCGCCACCGGTCCTCGGTGACCCGGTCGGGGTCGACCTCGACCGCCGCGAAGGGCCGCGAGGTCCGCAGGCTGAAGGCCGCCGCCTCCGGCGCCTCGAGCGTGACGCGCTCCTCCCCCCCGCCCCGCAGGCGGATCGCCACGGGCACCGGCTCGAGGGCCGGCGCCTCGGCGGCGAGCCCGTCCGGCAGCCGACCCGCCGGCGGGCGGGCGGTCACGCGCACGGTCGTCTCGTGCGCGGGCGTCCCGGCGACGCGGCGCGACGCGACCTCGAGGCGGTAGTCGACCGCGCGCGGCGCCGTCGTCCACTGTCGCACGAACGGGGCGAGGTCACGGCCCGACTGTGCCGAGAGCACCGCGACGAAGTCGGCCGCGAGCGGGTCGGCGCCGTAGGTGACGGCAGCGGCGGCCAGGTCGCCGAGACCGACCATGGTCAGGAGCTTCCGAGCGATGTGGGCGCCTCCCAGGCGCGGGCCGCCGAGCCGGGCGAGATCGAGCGGGTCCTCCACCACGGCG
>DASVDK010000106.1:0-16058 GCA_036381125.1 Thermodesulfobacteriota bacterium
CGACTCGCCCCGTCTCCGGCGCCGGCCGCCCGGCCAGCCCGAGCCTCTCCATCCGGTAGCGGAGCGTGTTGCGCGGGAGGCCGAGCCTGGCGGCCGCGCGCGACAGGTTCCAGGTGGTGGCGGCGAGCGCCTCGAGGATGCGGGCGCGCTCGGCCTCGGCCGCGGCCTCGACGGCCGCCCGACGCGCTTCGGCGATCGAGCCCGGGGGAGGGCGCGGGACGGCGGCGGCCGCGCCGGGGAGGCCTAGGCTGTCGGCGTCGACCAGGTCGGATTCCGCGAGGAGCGCGACGCGCTCCATGACGTTCGCCAGCTCCCGCACGTTGCCCGGCCAGGGATAGCCGCGCAGGGCGGCGCGCGCCGCCCGGCCGAGCGACTTGCGCGCGAGCCCGTAATCCTCGCAGGCGCGCGCGAGGAAGTGCTCGGCAAGCCGCTCGACGTCCCCGTCCCGCTCGCGCAGCGGCGGCAGCCTGAGCGTCACGACGGCGAGGCGATGGTAGAGGTCCTCGCGGAACCGGCGCGCGGCGACGGCGCGGCGCAGGTCGTCGCTCGCCGCGGCCACGACCCACGCGTCCACCGGCTCGCCGCGCGTGGCGCCGAGGCGGCGGACCACCCGCTCCTCGATGACCTTGAGGAGCTTCGCCTGGAGCGCCTCCGGCAGGAGCGCCACCTCGTCGAGGAAGATCGTGCCGCGATGGGCGGCCTGGAAGAGCCCGGCCTTGGCCTGCCGCGCGCCGGTGAAGGCGCCGCGCTCGAAGCCGAACAGCTCGGCCTCGAGCAGCGTCTCGGGGATGGCCGCGCAGTTCACGTCGACGAAGGGGCCCGACGCGCGCGGGCCGGCACGGTGGAGGGCCGACGCGAGCAGCCCCTTGCCCGTGCCGGTCTCCCCCTGGATGAGCACCGGGGGGAGTCGGGTCCCGCGCGTCGCGTAACGCACGAGGAGCCGAGCCGCCTGGTCGCGGACCGCGGCGATCGCCTCGCTCTGACCGAGGAGCTGACCGAGCGGGCTCATGGAGGCATCATACGCCTCCCCCGGGCGACGTGTCGAACGGTGTCGAAAACCGACGGGGCTCGACGGGCGGCCCGACCGGGCCGCGACACAACCGGGCGAATTCGCTCGGTCTCGCGATCGGCATCCCCCTTGCGACTGGCCGCACCGTACCGGAGGCCCCGCCGCCATGTCGAGCGTTGCCGTCGTCGCCGGCTGCCTCATCGCGCTCGTCTCCTTCGGCGTGCGCAGCAGCGTCGGCCTCTTCACCGAGCCGATCAGCGCGGCCCACGGGTGGGGACGCGAGGTCTACGCGCTGGCCATCGCCATCCAGAACCTCGTCTGGGGCCTCGCGCAGCCGCTCGCCGGCGCGCTCGCCGACCGGTACGGTTCGGCGCGTGTGCTGGCCGTGGGCGGCCTGCTCTTCGCCGCCGGCACGGCGGTCGCGGCGCTCGACGTGTCACCGCTCGGGCTCTACCTCGGCTGCGGCGTCCTCGCCGGGCTCGGCATGAGCGGGGCCGCCTTCGCGTCGGTCCTCGCCGCGCTCGGTCGGTCCGTGCCGGAGGCGCGGCGGTCGTGGGTGCTCGGCCTCGCGACGGCCTCCGCGTCGCTCGGGCAGTTCCTCGTCGTGCCGCTCGCCGAGGCGGTGACGGCGGCCCTCGGCTGGCGGGCCGCGGTCCTCGCCCTGGCGGCGCTCGCCGGCGTCATCCCGCTGCTCGCCGCGAGCTTCGGCGGCGCGACGGCCGGCCCCGCGCGGCGGGACCCCGACGGCTCGGCGCTGGCCGCCCTGCGGGAGGCCCTCGGCCACCGCAGCTACGCGCTGCTCGTGGGCGGCTTCTTCGTCTGCGGCTTCCAGGTCGCCTTCGTCACCGTGCACATGCCGCCCTACCTGGTGGACGTCGGCTTCGGGGCGGCGATGGCCGCCTGGGCGCTCGCCCTGGTCGGGCTCTTCAACGTGGTGGGCGGGTACGCGTCGGGCGTGCTCGGGGGGCGCCGCTCGCGGACGCGGCTGCTGTCGGGGATCTACCTCGGACGGGCCGTGGCCATCGGCGCCTTCGTCCTGTTGCCGGCCTCGCCGACGACGCTCGCGGTCTTCTCGGCGGCGCTCGGGATCCTCTGGATGTCGACGGCGCCGCTCACCTCCGGGCTCGTCGCGGCGCTCTTCGGCACGCGGCACCTCGCCACGCTGTTCGGCGTCGTCTTCCTGGGCCACCAGGTCGGCGCGTTCCTCGGCATCTGGCTCGGCGGGGTCGTGTTCGCCTGGACCGGGTCCTACGACGTCGCCTGGTGGCTCGCGGCGGGGCTGGCGATCGCGGCGGCCATGGCGCACGTCCCGATCCGCGACGCGCGCGCGGTGCTGCAGACGGCATGACCGCGCATCCGCACCGCTTCGCGCTGGTCCTGCTGGCGGCCGTGCTCGTCGCGTGGCTCGGCGCGATGCGCGGCATCACCCTGGCCGGCGGCTCGGCGGCGAGCCTTCCGGCACCCGGCGCCTCGCTGCCCATGTGCGGGCACGCCGCGCCGGCAGCTCCGTTCACGACGGGTGGAGAGACACGATGAGCAAGCTCACCGCCATCGAACGCGCCGTCCGGCCGCTCGCGCAGTCGCAGGAGCCTCGGCCGGACGCCCTGATCGCGGCCTTCGCGCACGAGCTGCGGACGCCGCTCGCCTCGATCACCTGCGGCATCGCCCTCCTCGAGCAGAGCCTCGCCAGGGTGATGGACGAGGAGAGCCGCTACGTCCTGGCCCTCGTCGGCAAGGAGACCAGGCGGATCTCGACGCTCGTCCACGACTGGCTCGCCCTCGGCCGGGCCCGCGCGGTGCGGCGCGCGGCGACCGACCTCAACCGGCTCGTCGTGGACGCCGTGGCCATCGCCCGGCGGAGCCGCCCCGGCGGCGAGCCGATCGCGATCGAGGTCGCGCTGGACGCGGGGATCCCCCACGCCCCGGTCGACGCCGAGCAGATGACGCAGGTCCTCCTGAACCTCCTGGTCAACGGCCTCGACGCCTGCCGGGTCGCCCTCGGGGGCGCGGCCGAGCCGCGCCTGCGGGTCTCCACGGCGTGGCGCGGCGGCGAGGGGGGCGGCTGGACGATCCGCGTGGCCGACACGGGGCCCGGGATCGACCCGGCGGACCTGACGCGCGTCTTCGAGCCGTTCTTCTCGCGCAAGCCCGACGGGACGGGGCTCGGCCTCGCCATCAGCCGCCGCATCGTCGAGGCGCACGGCGGGCGCATCCGGGCCGAGAGCGGCGGGCCCGGGCGGGGCAGCGTCTTCACGATCGTCCTGCCGGCCGGCGCCGTCCCGGTGGGGGACGCGGAGTAGAGGCCCGCCGGCGCGCGCGCCTTCGTCTCCGCCGCCCGCCGGGGGGCGCCTCGGGGGCGGTGTCCGGCGCCTGCTCGGCGTCGAGGGTACGCGTGCGCGGTGTCTGCTGCTCGCCCGCCACGAGGGTCGGGACGTGGACCTTCGAGATCGGGTTCGCCGGGTTCTTCTGGTAGTGCTGGAGCAGCCGCGGGTAGGGATCGTCGTGGAGGTCCTGCGTGGGGCGGCCCGGGATCACGTCGGTCTTGCCCTGGAGGATCTCGTCGGGGTCCTTGCCGTGGATGAGGTCGAGGAGCTGCGAGAACCGGCTGCTCCTTCTCGTGCCCGGCGCTCGCGAACGCGAGGCGGTGCGCGATCGGGAGCGGGCCGGGTGCCGCGAGCGTGCCTCGCGGGTGGAAGCGGCGAGAGGCCGGGATCCGGCCGGCGCTCGGGACGGCGCCGGCCGCCGGCGTCGAAGAGGAAGGGATCAGGCCTCGACGCGTTCCAGGCTGGAAAACGGAATGGCCTGACCCCGGGCGCGGGGGCGCCCCCGTTACCGACCCGCGGCGCGCACCTCCAGGGCGAGCTTCGGCGGGCGGGCGAGCGTCTGGAAGACGACGCAGTAGCGTTCGGTGAGCCTCGTGAGCGTATCGATCCGCTCCTGCGGCTCGTCGGTGTCGAGGTCGAACCGCAGGCGGATCTCCCGAAAGCCGACCGGCGCCTCCTTCGAGACGCCGAGCGTGCCGCGGAAGTCGAGGTCCCCTTCGGCCGAGACCGTGCCGCCGCGCAGGTTCACGCCGAGCGCCGTCGCCACCGCCTTGAGCGTCACGCCGGCGCAGGCGACGAGCGCCTCGAGCAGCATGTCGCCCGAGCAGGCCTGGAGGCCGCTGCCGCCGGTGGCGGGGTGAAGGCCTGCCTCGACGAGGGCCCGGCCCGTGTCCACCTTGCAGGCGATCCCCTCGGCGTCGAGGGCTCCCTTCGCGCGCAGCGTGATCATCGCCGCCCCGGGGTCGACCTTGTAGCGCTCCTTGAGGGGCGCCTGCAGCGCCCGCAACTCGTCGGCGTTCATCGTGGCCTCCTCATGCCCCGAGCCCCGTGGCCCCGACGGGGAAGGGCTCGTCGCCTTCGGGCCGCATCGTTCGGTTCAGCTCGATCAGGAGGCGGCGCTTCCACTCGTGGAAGTCGCGCTGGGCCCGGTCGCGGGGCCGGGCGAGCGGCGGCGCGACGATCGTCCGCACCCGGCCGGGGGCGGGCTGCATCACGACGATCCGGTCGCCCAGCATGAGCGCCTCCTCGATGTCGTGCGTGACGAGCAGCATGGTCGGGCCGTCGTAGGCCCACAGCTCGAGCAGGTGTTCCTGGAGGTCGTAGCGCGTGAGCGCGTCGAGGGCGCTGAAGGGCTCGTCGAGCAGGAGCACCTCGGGCCTGCCCACCAGGGCCCGCGCCAGGGACACGCGCTGCGCCTGCCCCCCCGACAGCTCGCGCGGCCAGTGCCGCGCGTAGCCCGCGAGGCCGACGCGCGCGAGCGCCTCCGAGACCCGCGTCCGGCGCTCGGCCGCCGGCAGGTGGCGGATGCCGAAGGCGACGTTCTGTTCGATCGTGAGCCACGGCATGAGCCGCGGCTCCTGGAAGACCACGCCGATCTCGGGACGGGGCGCGGTAACGGGGGTGCCGTTCAGCTCCACGCGGCCGGCCGTGGGGGTGTCGAGCCCCGCGACGAGCCGCAGGAGCGTGCTCTTGCCGCAGCCCGATCCGCCGACGATGCAGACGATCTCGTGCGGCCCGACCGTGAGGTCGAGGCCCTGGAGGGCGAGCCGGCCGTTGGGGTACCGTCTGGCGAGCTGCGAGAGGACGAGCACGGGGCGCGCCTCCTACTCGGCCGGCTTGAAGGCGTCCTGCCAGCGCAGGACGCGGCCCGAGACCGAGGCGAGGAGCTGATCCGTCAGCTTCCCCAGGAGGGCGAAGGCCACGATGGCGGCCAGGATGGTGGCCGGCCGCCCGGTCATCTGCCCGTCCACGAGGAGGAAGCCGAGGCCCGCCTCCGCGCCCATGAACTCCGCCGCCACGACGAACATCCACCCGAGGCCGAGACCGGCGCGCAGCGCGATCAGGTAGGTCGGCAGCGCCGCCGGCAGGAGGACGCGCGCGATCATCTCTCGGTGCGAGAAGCGGAAGACGCGCGCCACCTCGACGAGCTTGCGGTCGACGCCCATGATGGCGCCGGAGAGCGCGAGGTAGATCGGGAAGAAGACCCCGACGGCGATGAGGATCACCTTCGACGTCTCGAAGATCCCGAACCAGAGGATGAAGAGCGGCACCCAGGCGATCGAGGGGATGCTGCGCAGCGCCTGCAGCGTGGGGTCGAGGAGTCGGCGCGCGAGCGGGAAGTAGCCGGTGACGGCGCCGAGGAGGGTGGCCGCGAGCACGCCGAAGACGAAGCCGGCCGCCACGCGCCAGAGGGTGGCCAGGACGTGGTCGCGAAGCTCGCCCGTCCTGGCGAGGTCCCAGAGCGCGCCCGCCACGGTCCACGGGGTCGGCAGGAGACGGCCGTCGGCGAGCCCCGCGGCGACCGCCGCCTCCCACCCGACCGCGAGGCCGACCGGCAAGACGAGACCGAGGAGCCACCGACCGCGCGGCCGGCCGGCCGCTCCGACGGCGGCGCCGGGCTCCGCGAGCGCGCCGTGGGCCGCGTCGGCCCTCACCGCACCCCCAGCTTCCGCACGAACGACGAGTCGATCAGGTCCGCCGCGGCCCTGGCGACGTCGACGTGCGCGGGGATCACGCCGGCCTTCTGGAGCGCGAGGCCGGCCTCCTCGATCGTCTTGCGCTGGCGATCGCCGATGGCGGCGGTCGTGAGGTCCGTCCGCTCGAGCTGTCGCGCGGCCACCGCGTCGGACTGCCTGGTCTGCTCGGCCAGGAGCCTGCGCAGGTCGGCCGGGTTCTCGCGGGCCCACGCGCGGGCCCGCTCGTAGGCCCGGATCACCGTCAGGACCAGGTCCGGGTGCTCGGCGGCGAACTCCTCCCGGGTGTTGAGCACGCCCCACGTGTTGAGGTCGGCGTTGCGGTAGAAGAGCCGCGCGCCGCTCTCGAGTTCCGACTGGGCCATCATCGGGTCGAGGCCGGCCCACGCGTCCACGTCGCCCTTCTCGAGGGCGAGCCGACCGTCCTGGTGCTGGAGCAGGACGACCCTCACGTCCCGCTCGGAGAGCCCGTGGTCGGCGAGCGCCCGCATGAGGAAGATGTGGGGGTCGGTCCCCCGCGTGGCGGCGATCCGCTTGCCCTTGAGATCGGCCACCGTCCGGATCGGCGAGTCCTTGCGCGCGACGAGCGCCGTCCACTCCGGCCTGGAGTAGACGTAGATGGACTTGACCGGCTGGCCGTTGATCCTGGCGAGGAGCGCCGCCGCGCCGGCCGAGGAGCCGAAGTCGAGGCTGCGCGCGTTGAGGAACTCGAGGGCCTTGTTCGAGCCGAGCGAGAGGACCCAGCGGACCTTGATGCCCTCCTTCGCGAGCATCTCCTCGAGCCAGCCTTTCTCCTTGAGGACGAGGCTCGTCGGGCTGTAGTAGGCGTAGTCGATGCGGATCTCGGACGGCCTGTCCGCCGCGACGGCGGACGCCGGGCCGATCGCGGCCGCGGCGGCGAGCGCGATCAGGACCCCTCTGCGCGTGGCGTGTCTCATCGGTGTCTCGTCTCCAGTCGTGGGTCGGACCCGGGCGAAACGGCGACGCCCCCGGTGGCCTCGCGCGGAGGTCCGGGGGCGTCGTGACGAGAACCGCTCTCGAAGACTGCCGGACGGCCGCGCGTGGCGACGCGCGGGAGGGCCGTGCGGTTCGTGGCCCCTGTTACGCCACCTCACCACAGGCCGGCCCGCGCATGGGCATGCGACACGCACACATCCGGCGGCGCATGGCACGGCGGTTCCGGGCGAGGGTGGCAGGCATGGGCAGCTCCGACTCCTGGCGGCCCATCATGGCGGGCGGCCGCTCCGCTGTCAAGCCGCCGGGCGGGCCGCCGCCCCTTGGCGACGGGGCGGCCGCCTGTTAGGCTGACCGCGCTGTCCAACTACCCGACTACAGGGAGGCGAGACATGGCGGGACTCTTCGGCATCTGGAACTGGCAGACGCGTCAGCCGGGCGCCGGCGAGCGGACGATCGCGGCCTGGATCATCCTCCTGGCCGCCCTGGCGTCCACGGCGGCCCTCATCCTCGGGGTCGCCGGCCTGATGTTCACGTTCGTCCCCACGCACTGAGCGCCGCGGGGCGGCCGGGCTACCTCGGCGTCAGCGGCGGCTCGTCCATGAGGGCCACCTGCTCGCGCAGCTCGAGGATCCGGTCCTGCCAGTAGCGGTGGGTGTTGAACCAGGGGAAGGCCGCGGGGAAGGCGGGGTCGTCCCACCGCCGGGCGAGCCAGGCGGAGTAGTGGATCATGCGCAGCGTCCTGAGCGCCTCGACGAGGTTCAGCTCGCGCGCATCGAACTCGAAGAAGTCCTCGTAGCCGGCCAGGACGTGGCCGAGCTGCCGCTCCATGGCGGCGCGCTCGCCCGCGAGCAGCATCCAGAGGTCCTGCACCGCCGGTCCGGTCCGCGCGTCGTCGAAGTCCACGAAGTGGGGCCCGTCGTCGGTCCAGAGGACGTTGCCCGCGTGGCAGTCGCCGTGCAGCCGGATCTGCCGCACGTCGCCGGCGCGCTCGTAGGCCCGCCGGACGCCGTCGAGCGCCAGGCCGACGACGCCGGCCCAGGTGTCGACGAGGTCGGGCGGGACGAAGCCGTGCGCGAGCAGGTAGTCGCGCGGCTCCTCGCCGAAGCTGGCCAGGTTGAGGGCGGGCCGGTGCCGGAAGGGGCGTCGCGCGCCGACCGCGTGGATCCGCGCGACGAAGCGGCCCATCCACTCGAGCGTCTGCGGGTCCTCCAGCTCGGGCGCCCGGCCGCCCCGCTTCGGGAACACGGCGAAGCGGAAGCCGTGCGCCTCGTGCAGCGTCCGGCCGCCGATGGCCAGGGCGGTGACCACCGGCAGCTCGTGATCGGCCAGCTCGCGCGTGAAGGCGTGCTCCTCGAGAATGGCGGCGTCGCTCCAGCGCCCCGGCCGGTAGAACTTGACGACGACGGGCGGCCCCTCCTCCATCCACACCTGGTAGACGCGGTTCTCGTAGCTGTTGAGCGCGAGCAGGCGCCCGTCGCCGCGAAGCCCGAGGGCGTCGAGGGCGTCCAGGACCGTGTCGGGCGTGAGGTCGGCGTAGGGATGCGGCGCGGCGGATTCCATGCCGAGCATTGTACGCGGTCGGCGCCGTTCGGCCCGTGTGAACCCTTGCGGCCTCGGCGATGAAGCCCCTGCCTGTTGCCTTTGCCGGAACGAGGGGGCTATAAGACGCCGATCCCCGTCGACCGGAGGAGATCGGATGCCGAGCCCGCTGCCGCGTGCCGCGGATCATGCCGACGTTGGCGGCGCCAGGTCGAGAGACTCCCTCGTCGCCGACATCATCATCGCCAATGCCCCCGACCCGGTGTTCGTCTCGGACCTGGAGGGGAAGATCCTCCAGGCCAACGACGCCGTCTCGCAGCTCCTCGGCTTTCGCCGGGACGAGGTGCTCGAGCAGTCGCTGTCGCGCTTCATCAGCCCCGAGGAGACGCGGGAGTTCACGGCGGCGCTGCGCGAGGTGGTCGAGCGCGGCGTCACGCGCAACGCCCGGCTGAACCCCCGCAGCGCCTCGGGCGAGGTGATCCCGACCAGCCTCAACGCCTCGGCGCTGCGCGACCCCGACGGCAAGGTCATCGGCGTCATCGGCATCCTGCGCGACATGCGGGAGCTGGACAAGGCGCGCGCCTACGCCGAGAGCCTCATCAAGAACGCCCCCGACCCGGTGTTCGTGTCGGACCTGGAGGGGAAGATCCTCCAGGCCAACGACGCCGTCTCGCAGCTCCTCGGCTTCAGGCCCGACGAGCTGATCGAGCAGTCGCTGTCGCGGATCCTGTCGCCGAAGGAGACGCGGGAGCTCACGGCGGCGCTGCGCGAGGTGGTCGAGCGGGGCGTGACGAGGAACGTCGTCCTCAACCCGCGGACCGCCTCGGGCGAGGTGATCCCGACCAGCCTCAACGCCTCGGCGCTGCGCGACCCCGACGGCAAGGTCATCGGGGCCATCGGCATCCTGCGCGACATGCGGGAGCTGGACAAGGCGCGCGCCTACGCCGAGAGCCTCATCAAGAACGCCCCCGACCCGGTGTTCGTGTCGGACCTGGAGGGGAAGATCCTCCAGGCCAACGACGCCGTCTCGGCGCTCCTCGGCTTCCGCCCGGACGAGCTCCTCGAGCAGTCGCTGTCGCGCTTCATCAGCCCCGAGGAGACGCGGGAGTTCACGGCGGCGCTGCGCGAGGTGGTCGAGCGCGGCGTCACGCGCAACGCCCGGCTGAACCCCCGCAGCGCCTCGGGCGAGGTCATCCCGACGACGCTCAACGCCTCGGCGCTGCGCGACCCCGACGGCAAGGTCATCGGGGCCATCGGCATCCTGCGCGACATGCGCGCCTACGAGCAGGTCGTGCGCGACCTCGAGGCGTCGAAGACGGAGCTTCAGGAGAAGATCCTCGACCTCGAGAAGTTCGAGGAGGTGGTCGTCGGCCGCGAGCTGAAGATGATCGCCCTGGAGAAAGAGGTGGAGCGGATGCGGGCCGAGCTCGAGAAGGCCAGGGCGGAGCGGGCCAGGGCCTGATGGCCTCCGCCGATCGACCGGCGCGCGGCCGGCGCGCCCGTCCGCTCTCCCCGTCGAGGCTCCTCGACGAGAACCGGCGGCTGCGCGAGCAGGTGGGCGCGCTCGAGCTCCGGCTCCGCAGGCGCGACGAGCAGCGGCGGGCGATGCTCCACATCATGAGCGACCTCAACGAGGCCAACAGGCGCCTCGACGACCAGCGGACGGCGATGCTCCACATCCTGCGCGACTACGAGCGCGACCGCAGCCGGCTGGCCCGCCAGACCGAACGCCTCGACAACTCGCGCCGCGCGCTCCTGCACATCCTGCAGGACTCGCACCGGTCCATGCTCCGGCTCGAGAGCACCCGGAAGGCGATGATCCACATCATGAGCGACCTGCACGAGACGACCGCCGAGGTGCGGCGGCGCGAGCAGGAGCTTCGGGACAAGCAGGAGCAGCTCGTCCAGGCGGGCAAGCTGGCGACGCTGGGGGAGCTGACGACCGGCGTCGCGCACGAGCTGAACAACCCGCTCAACAACATCGGGCTCTTCGTCGGCAACGTCATCGACCAGGTGGAGATGGGCCTCGAGGACAAGGCGCGGATCCTCGGCGAGCTGCGCAAGGCGATGCAACAGGTCCGCAAGGCGACCGAGATCATCTCCCACCTGCGCACCTTCGGGCGCGCCGCGCCGGCGACGCGCGAGCCGATCGCCATCAACGACGTCGTCGAGCGGGCGCTGTCGCTCGTGCGGGAGCAGTTCCGGCTGCGGCAGATCGAGGTGGCGCTGTCGCTCGGCCCGCCGGACACGCTGGTCGTCGGCAACGCGATCCAGCTCGAGCAGGTGGTCATCAACCTGCTGACGAACGCGCGCGACGCCGTGGCCGCCTCCTCGAGGAAGCTGGTCTCGATCACCGGGACGACTCGCGGCGGGGTCGCGGAGCTGGTCGTCGAGGACACCGGCCCCGGCATCCCGAAGGGGCTCGAGCAGCGGATCTTCGACCCGTTCTTCACGACCAAGGAAGTCGGCGCCGGGACCGGCCTCGGGCTGTCGATCACGTACGGGATCGTCAAGGCGCACGAGGGCACCATCCGCGTCGCGACGCGGCCGGGCGCGGGGGCGACGTTCGTCATCGAGCTGCCGCTGGCCGGGCGGCGTGAGGGGGAGGCACGGGCGTGACGCCCTCCCGGATCCTCCTGGTGGACGACGACCGGGCCCTGCTCCAGGCGCTCCCCGAGCTGCTGCGGCTGCGCATGCCGTGGGTCGCCGCCGACGCGTGCGACGATGCGGCCGCGGCGCTCGAGCGGCTCGCGGCCACCGACTACGAGGCCATCGTCACCGACGTGAAGATGCCCGGCATCGACGGGCTCGCGCTCCTGCGCGAGATCCGGGCGAGGCGGCCGGAGACGCCGACGCTGCTCATCACCGGGCACGGCGAGCACGACCTCGCCGTGCGGGCGCTCCGCGGCGGCGCGTACGACTTCGTCCAGAAGCCGATCGACCGGGACTACTTCGTTGCCTCGCTCACGCGGGCCATCCGGACCCGCCAGCTCTCCCGCGAGGTCGAGCGGCAGAGGGCGGCGCTCGCGTACCACGCCGGCCAGCTCGAGCGGATCGTCGAGGCGCGCACGCGACAGCTCCTCGAGGCGAACGCGGCAAAGGACCGCCTGCTGCGGCGCGAGCAGGAGGCCAGGGCCGCGGCCGAGGCGGCGCAGAGCAGCCTCGCCTTCCTGGCGGAGGTGAGCAGCCGGCTCGCCAGCTCGCTCGACTACCGGGCGACGCTCACGAGCCTCGCCGAGCTCGCCGTCCCGACGCTGGCCGACTGGTGCGCGGTCGACGTGGTCGAGGAGGCCCGGTCGATCCGGGAGCTGGCCGCGGTCCACGTCGACCCGGCCCGGGTCGACCTCGTGCAGGACGCGCGGCCGGGCGGCCCGGCCGCGCCGGAGGCGCCCCTCGGCGTGCGTCGCGTGGTGGAGACCGGACGCGCCGAGCTGGTCCCGGAGGTGTCGGACGCGATGCTGCGGGCCGCCGCGCGGGACGAGGCGCACTACCGGCGCCTGCGCCGGGTCGGGTGCGCATCGTACATGGCCGTACCGCTCATCGCGCGGGGGCGGACGCTCGCCGTGATGACGCTCGCGACGGCGGACTCCGGCCGCCGCTACGGTCCGGCCGACCTCGCGCTCGCCGAGGACGTGGCGCGCCGGGCCGCGCTCGCCGTGGACAACGCCCGGCTCTACCAGGAGGCCCAACGGGCCGTCCGCGCGCGCGACGCCTTCCTCGCGCGCGCCTCCCACGAGCTGCGCACGCCCCTCACCTCGGCCCTCGGGACCGTCCGGCTCCTCCAGCGGAGCATGGCCGATCGGCCGAGGGAGGACAGCGCCGCCCTCGTCGACATCGCCTGCCGGAACCTGAGCGCCATGGCGACCCTGGTCGACGACCTGCTCGACGCCTCGAAGCTCGGCCTGGGCCGCGAGACGCTCGCCATCGAGCCGGTGGCCGTGGCGGAGCTGGTCCGCGCCGGTCTCGAGGTCGTCGGCGAGCAGGCGCGCGAGAAAGGGGTCGCGTTGCAGGCCTCCGTCCCCGACGACCTCCGCGTGCGGGCCGACCGGATCAAGCTCGAGCAGGTCCTCGTCAACCTCCTGATCAACGCGATCAAGTTCACGCCCGGGGGCGGGTCGGTGGCGGTGGAGGCGGAGGCCGGGCCGGACGCCGTGACGATCCGGGTGCGGGACTCCGGCGAGGGCCTCGCGCGCGAGCACCTCGAGTCGATCTTCGAGCCGTTCGTCCAGGCCTCCCGCGCCGCCTCCTCGGGCCCGACCGGCCGGCGCCACCCGCCGCGGCCGCGCGGCACCGGCCTCGGGCTCGCCATCTGCCGCCAGATCGTCGACCTCCACGGCGGGGCGATCTGGGCCGAGAGCGACGGGCCGGGCCGGGGGAGCACTTTCACCTTCCGGCTCCCGCAGTCGGCCGCGACCCGCAGCGAAGGCCCGCCCTCCGCCGTCGGCTTCTGAACGCCGCTTGCCAGGCGCCTCGAGCCGGCATTCCCTCGCGGCGATGCGGTCCGCCGCGAGACGCTCACGGCCGCCGACGACTTCGCGGTGCACAGCCACGGCTCGGTCGGGCCGTCGTGCGCCGTCGCCGAGGTGGTCGACGGGAAGCTCACCGTCTGGACCGCCTCGCAGGCCGCGCTCCTGGCCCGCGAGGTCGGCGCGCCGTGCCGTTCACCCCCGACGAGGTCCTCGCGGCGCTGAAGGCCTGACCAGGGGGTCAGGCCTCGACCGACGGGGTCAGGTCTCTACTTTTTCCCGGGCTGGACCGGCGGAAAATGGAAAGACCTGACCCCATGGAAAATGGAAAGACCTGACCCCGTGCTAGAGCGCGAGCATGAGGAGGCCGGAGAGGAGGAGGACGAGCGCCCAGAGGAGGTCGAGGTTCACCCAGGCCCGGCGCAGGAGGCCGAGGCCGAAGCGGTCGAAGACCGCCAGGGCGATCACCCCGGCGACGGCGAGCATCGCGGCGGTGTGGATCCCCACGGCCGCTGCCGTCGTCGCGGCGCCGAGTTCGAGGAGCGCCGGCATTGCCATGAGCCCGGCGCCGTGGACCGACGACGCGAGGAACGACCAGAGGGCGAGGCCGGCGAAGCCGACGCGCATGCCGGCCCGCGCCTTGTGGCGGACGCCGCGCACCAGCCGGTAGCCGCCGAAGGCGACGAGCGCGCCCGACACGCCGAGGCGCACCGTGCGCTCGTCGAGGGTGCCGCGGGCGGCCGCCAGCAGGGCGGCCGTCGCGGCGAGCGAGGCGGCGTGCCCGAGGGCGATCGGGACCAGCGCTCTCCCGACCGCCCTCCGGTTCCGTTCCTGAAGGCCCAGGCCGACCGCGAAGAGCCAGCCCATCGCCGGGTTGAGCCCGTGGAAGGCGCCGAGCAGCGCGAGCGTCACCCAGGGCCAGAGGTCGGCCACGCCGCCTTCAGGGGAAGCAGAACGAGTCGGACGAGGCGTCGCCCCCCTCGAGTCGCACCTGGTGCGGGCGGTATCCCGGCGGGGTCTCGAGGAAGAAGCGCCGGTCGAACGAGAGGCCCCCGTTCGGACCGACGTCGAGCCTGGCCATCCAGCCCGAGATGCCGTCCGGGTAGAACTGGCCGTCCCAGGGGCCGTAGAGCGAGTTCGTGACGTAGACGCGCCGGCCGTCGCGGCTCACCTCCACCATCTGCGGGCCGCCGTTCCTGGGCGTCGGCGACGCCGGATGCGGCGCGCGGCGGACGATGCCGCCGACGTGGACCGAGCCGGTCAGCGACGGGTTCAGCGGATCGGATACGTCGTATTGCCGCATCTCGCCCGTCCCCCAGCACGAGACGTACAGGAAGCGGTCGTCGAGCGACAGGTCGATGTCGGTCACGAGCGGCGGCACCGCCTTGAAGCCCTGGAGCAGCGGCGGCAGCAGCGCCGGGTCGGCCGGCTCGGCCGGGATCTCGATGACCTTCTGGACGTGGAACGTGCCGCCGGAGAGGTACCAGAGCCAGATCGACGAGGAGAGGTCCTCGAGGCTGACGACGACGCCCGCGAAGCCGTACACCCGGGTCGGGTCGTGCGCGGGCCGAAGCTCGAGCACGAGCTGCTGGGCGTCGCCGAGGTCGAGCGTCTGCAGGTGACGCCGCCGCCGCAGGTCGAAGACGTGCAGCCGCTTGCCGTACTTCCCGGCGAGCAGGAGCTCGGGCACCAGGCCCCCCTCGATCATGTTCGGCGTGCCCCACTCGCTCGTCACCATCGTGTCGTACCCGAGGTGCCAGGCGAAGTCGTAGGCGAGGTACTGGGGGCCGCGGTCCACCTCGAAGCGCCCGAGGACGTCGAAGCTGTCGTGGTCGAGCACGAAGACGCCGCCGGGGCCGTCTCCCTCGGGGTTGCCGAGGGCGCTCACGTAGATGCCGTCCGGACCGCAGTGGAGCGTGTGCGGCCGCGAGTAGCCGGTGCGCCTGGCCAGCTCGCCGGCCTCGATCGCCTTGATCAGGCTCGGCCGCCTGGGATCGGGGCGGGTATCGATGACGTGAATGCGCGACGAGCGGAGCCCCGGGACGATCAGGTAGCGGCGCTCGACGTGCGGGTGGGGTGCGTACGGGCAGAGGGCGGAGCTGCAGGCGTTCCACCCGAAATGGTGCAGCTCGTCGCCGGCGTTCGGCATGTCGAGCTGCCCGACCGTGCGGCCGTACGTCGACGAGGCCGGGTCGACGTCCACGACGGCGAGCGCGTCGGGCCGGCTGCCGTCGACGTTGATCATCGCCACGTAGGCGAGGCGTTCCGGGGGCGCCTCCATGGCCATGCGGGCCGACGGGTAGAAGGTCGGGTCGGGTCGGAAGGTGGCCATCTCGTGGTCCTCCTCGCTTCGAACATACGCCTCCCATACGGGCGGGACAACGTGTACGTGGAGGAATGTGCGGCGGCACGGGTTGGGCGGGTGCCGGGCATGGTTCCTGTAACGTTTCAACGTCTTGCCCGTCGCATGGGGGCGACACGGCGCGCGCCGCCACACGCGGGCCAGGAGGAGAGCCATGCACCCCACCTCACCGAAGCACCGGCTCGCGGCGGCGATCACCGCGACGGGCGTGCTCGTCGCGACCGGGGTGGTCACGGCATGGGGCCAGACGAGCGGCACGGTGCAGCCCGACCAGCCGGGACAGCTCGACGTCCCCGGCAAGGGTCCGGCGCAGCCGGAGGCGTTGCCGGGCCAGCGGACGCAGCCGGGCGACACCCAGCGGACCGGACCCCTCAAGGAGCAGGCCGTCCAGCAGGGCACGAGCGGAACGACCGACGACAGGCTGGCCGCCTACGTCAAGGCCCGGCAGCAGCTCGAGCGAGACGATCCGAGCATGAGACGTGCGCTCGAGACCGGCGACTTTGCCGGGCGAATGGACACCGTCCGGGCGGCCCTCAGGGGCTCGCAGATGACCCCCGAGGAGTTCGTGCAGATGCACGAGCAGGTGCAGCGCGACCCGGCGCTCGAGGCCCAGGTCGAGGCGCAGCTCGGCGCGGCCTCCGGTACGTCGGGCTCCGCGCGCGGCACCGGCGTGCCCCATCCGGCGGGCGGGGCCGAGGTGCCCGCGGG
>DASVDK010000107.1:0-22099 GCA_036381125.1 Thermodesulfobacteriota bacterium
CCGTGCGGGCCCAGCCACGCGCTCGCCTGCGCGACCGCCGCCGCCGTCGAAGCCCCGAGCGCCTCGCCGGCCGGCACGAGCCGCACGGCCTCGTCCAGATCGAGCTTGCCGGCACGGCGCAGCAGGAGCATCGTCAGGACGAGTGGTCTGGCGACGGCGCCCGCGCTCACCGCCGCGTCGGGCACGGCCAGCCGCACGACGATGGGCATGTACACGACGGTGACCGGCGGCAGGAGCACCAGGAGCGTGGCGGCGATCGCCAGGTCGCCCTCGGCGGCTTCCGCCAGCTTGATCAGGAACGGCGCGCCGGCTGCCGTCGCGATCAGGATCAGCCCGACTTCCAGCGGCCGGTTCGGGCGGAGGGCCTGCACGACGGCGAACGCCAGGAGCGGGACCAGCGCGAAGTTGGCGACGAGCGCACGGATCACGCCGCGCGCGTTGCGCAGCGGCTCGAGGATCTGCCGCACCGTGTAGCTGAAGCCTACCGACAGCATGCTGCTCACGGCGAAGACCAGCACGGCGAGGCTCGAGAGGAGGTCGGTCACGACGTCTCCCCGTGACGGCGGCCCCCTGGTCGGTCGCCACCGCCGCCCGCGTGCCCGTGCGCGCTCGATCGGCCCTGACCGTCTTGCCCATGCCGTCCGGTGATGTCGATGTCGGCGGCCTGCTCCTCGCCGGACAGGCAGGCCTCCTCGACCTGGATGGTCGAGAAGTAGACGTGGAAGCGCTGCTTCAACCGGTCGGTCGCCTCGCGCAGGACCCGCTCCCCATCTTCTGCGAAGCGTCGAACGCAGACGTGTCCGGAGAAGAGGTTGCGCCCGGAGGTCAGGCTCCAGGCGTGGACGTGGTGGACGTCCGTGACGCCCTCGATGCTCCGCAGCGCCCCGATCGCCGCGCCGAGGTCGAAGCCTTCCGGCGTGCCCTGCAGGAGGATCCGCAAGGCCGGGCGGAGGACCCTCCACGACGCCCAGAAGAGCACGAGGCCGAAGGCCATGCCGAGGAGGGGATCGATCGCGAGGAAGCCGGTCGCGCGGATCACCACCGCCGACACGACGATGATCAGGCTGCCGACGAAGGTCTGGATGATGTGCCAGAACGCCCCCTTCATGTTCAGGTTGTCCTTCTGGCGCTCGTAGAGGAGCCGGAACGCGATCAGCTCCGTGATGATCCCGCCGAAGGCCGCGTACAGCATCACGGTCGTCGGCAGCTCGATCGGCTCCCGGAGGCGCATGGCGCCCATCCAGAGCACGTACGCCGCCATGACGACGAGGAAGACGCCGTTGAACAGGGCGCCGATGATCTCCGCACGGCCCCAGCCGAAGGGGTGCGACGGCGTCGCCGGCCGTTCGCTCAAGCGCTGCGCGACGAGGGCGATGAGCACGCCTCCGACCGCCGCGCCAGCTCGACCACCGACACGTCGGTCGAGGACGCGAACACGTGGAACAGGACCGAGAGCGCCACCCCGAGGCCCACGGCAGCCTGGATCGGCAGGGTGAGTGCCGACAGGAACGTCGTGACGCCGGCGATCCGGGAGGGCCAGCCGGCGCGCCAGACCTCGGCCACGTCCGAGGGGTGGATGCTACGTATGGCGACGACGACGAGCTGACGAAGGAGATCGCGCAGAAGCTGGCGAGCCAGACCTTCCCGAACGCCGAGGCACAGCAGGACTGGTTCTACGGATGGGAGGTCGAGAACTCGAACCCCGACTGGGAGTTCGACGTGGAGGTCGACAACGGGGTGGTCCAGATGCACGGGACCGTCGGGTCGTTCTCCGACATCCGCCGCGCGGTCGAGACCGCCATCTCGGTGCCGGGCGTGCGCGCCGTGCGCAACGACCTGCGCGTCGAGGGCCTCCCCTACTACGGGCGCTACTACGGCGGGTACTACGGCCCCTACGGCGCGTACGGTCCGTACGTCTCCGGCCCCTACGACGCCTACGGTCCGTACGGGCCCCCGATCGTGTACGGCCCGGCCGCGTACGGGACGTCCGGCGCGCAGACCTCTGGCGCCGAGCCCCAGGCGAGCCCGTCGCCCTCGCCCGGCCAGCAGTAGGCCCGCGGCCGACGCCGGGGCCCGTCTGCGCCGGATGCCGGGGACGCGGGCTTCGCTTCGCCGACAGCCGGCTACACGGGCAAGGCCTTCCCGGGCCGGAAGGGAAACGCCCGCTGGCCGGCTCGCGCAGGCCGGGGCTCCTCGTGCGGCTCGTCCTCGAGGGTGACCGGGTCGTCTGCGAGGAACGCTACCCCGGCGACCTCGCCTGCCGCGCCACCGTGCGCAGCCGGAAGCCGAGCGCGACGAGCACGACCCCGAAGACGATCGCGTAGGCCCCGATCAGCCAGATGATCGAGAGGGCGCCCGCCGCGGGGAAGAGCACGACCAGGATCCCGAAGACGACCGACAGGAGGCCGGCCAGCCCGAGCAGCCACTCCCCCTCGATCACCCTGCGCAGCCGGATGGCCTCGACGATCTCGAAGACGCCGTTCGCGATGGCCCAGATCGCGACGAGCGCGATCAGCGCCACGGCCGTGATGCCGGGGAGGAACAGCGTCACCAGGCCGGCCCCGATGCCCACCACCCCCTCGAGGACCAGCGGCCAGCGACGCCCCGTCCAGGTCCGGCCGAAGATGGCCGCCCCGAGGGCGAAGAGCCCGTTGACGAACGCGTAGGCGCCGAAGAGGGCCACGAGCACGACGAACGTGGCGGCCGGCCAGGCGAACGCCAGCACGCCGAACAGGACGTTGAGCGCCCCGCGCAGCGCCACCACCCACCAGGACCCGATGAGGGCGCTCTCGAAGGCGGTCCGGACCGGGACCGTGACGGCGTCGTCCACCCCCCGCTCGTCTCGCCTCGGTCTTCTCGCTTCCATGCCTGGCAACCTCCTCTCGGGGGCGGCCGTGCTCGAGGAGCCGATCGCCCCCGTCCGGTATGGAGCGGTCCGCCGCCCTGGCTGCGGTATTGCCGGCCGCCCCGGTGTGGGAGAGCGCGCGCCGAGGGGACGAGCCTTACGGTGCGCGGCTGCCCGGGGCGGCCATGGGAAAGCCGGCCGTCTGCCAGGCGGAGACGCCGCCCTTCAGGGCCTTCACGTTCCGGAAGCCGAGACGTACGTACTGATCGACCCGACCGGCCGAGGTCGCCTCGGCCGGTCAGCCGCAGTAGAAGACGATCTCCTGTGCCCTGTCCAGGCTCCCCTCGCGCGCGCGGAACTCCGAGAACGAGAGCGAGCCCTCCAGAGCCATCTGGCGGCACTTCGCGTCGTCCTCGTACGCGCAGACCAGGAGCGCCTGTCCGGATTCGACCGCCCGGCGAGCCTCCTCGGGGCTGATGCGTTCGGCGGTGGCCATCGTGCATGCCTCCGGGATGGATGAGGTCGCTCGCTCGACCCGAACCGCAGAGCGGTGCAAGCTCCGCGCCCCCGCATCGGCGACCAGGCGCCGCAGGAGGAGCCCATGATCGGACCCGTCGCCCGGCATCTCCTCGTGCTCGTCTCGGCCGCGGCCCTCGCCGCCTGCGGCGGCGGTGGAGGTGGCGGCGGTGGGGGTGGCGGGGGCGAGGGCGGAACCGGCGCGCCGGCGGCGACCTTCACGAAGGCGGTAGAGCTGCCTACCACGGCCCTCGGCTGGGCAGGGCCCTTCGAGACCGGCGGCGCCCGCTTCCAGATGCTGGTGCGCGCCCCCGACATCGGCGGCGCCGGGCCGATCCGGTCGATCGCGTTCCGCCTCCACGACGCCGCCGCCGAAGCCAACAGCTGTCCGGACGTGACGATCGTCCTGGGCCACACGAGCAAGGCCAACCTCGAGACGACCTTCGCGAACAACGTCGAGGAGGGACGCGGCTCGGCGGCGGTCGTGCTCGACGGCGCCGTCACGATCCCCGCCGGGGACGCCGGTGACTACGTCACGATCCCCTTCGACGAGCCGTTCCTCTACAACGGCGTCGACAACCTGGTGGTGGACGTGATCTCGAGCGGGTGCAGCGGGGAGACGACCTTCGAGTCCTCGCAAGCCTCGACTCCGTACACGGCGGTCGTCTGGTCACCCAACACGGCGGGGACGACGGGCATCGCCGGGACAGACCTTGCCGACCTCGAGCTGACCTTCGCCGGCGGCGACAACACCCTCGTCTACGCCGCGGGCGCGGCGGTCGACAACACCATCCCCTTCACGACCGGGGGCACGAGGAAGATCCAGGCCCTCTACCTGGCCGAGGAGATCGACGGCCGCGGCCCCATCACCGCGGTCGGCTTCCCGGTCGGCAACGACACGAGCACCGCGTGGACCTACACGGTCACCGTGCGGCTCGCCCACTCGACCGACCGCGCCCTTTCGGGCACCTACGCCGACGCCTACGCCGACACGCCGGTGACGGTCGCCGACGAGGTCCCCTTCGTCGTACCGGCCGGCCTCACGGCCGGGACCTACGTCTGGCTGCCGGCGCCCGACGGGGTCTTCAGCTACAACGGCGTCGACAACCTCGTCCTGGAGGTCGACGTGAGCACGGCGACCGGCCTCACGCGGTGGCGCATGCGCGACCCGGCCAGCGCCTCGTGCGGCTCGCCTCGGGGGCGTCGGGCGGCAGCGCCGGCGCCGGCGGGATCGACTGGGTCCCCGACGTGAAGTTCCGCTTCGCCGGCGGGACGATGGACGTCATCACGCCCGGAGGGGCCGCCGACGCGGTGCCGTTCGGCCAGTTCGACGGGAAGCGGCAGTACCTGTACCTCGCCAGCGAGCTGGGGAGCGCCGGCACCATCACGAAAATCGCCTGCCGGCTCAGCGACCCGCTGGGCTCCGCTGCGGCGACGTACTCCGGGTACGAGGTGGCCATGGGTCACACGACGGCGGCGGCGCTCGACACCGACTTCGCGGCCAACATGGTCGACGCGACGCAGGTCTTCAGCGGGAGCATCGCGGTGCCGGGTGGGCTCACGCGCGGTGACTGGATCGAGGTCCCGCTGTCCACGCCGTTCCGCTACAACGGCAAGGACAACCTCGTCGTCCAGTTCGCCGGGCCGGCCGGCACGGTCAACAACAGGTGCATCCTGGATAACACGTCCGCGGTGCGCTACGCGAACCGGCGGCTCGCCAGCAACGACCCGGCGGCCGCCAGCGGGACGCTCCTCTCCGACCTCGCCGACATGCGGTTCTTCGTCCGGTAGCCGGGGCGCCCGCCGGCCGCGCGCACCGGGGCGGCGTTCGTGGCAAGATGGTCGCCGGGTGGTCCGGAGGTGCCATGCCGGCGATGAGTCGACGCGAGGGGCTGCGCCTGATCGGCGCGGCGATGGCAGGTCTGGCAGCCGCACCTTCGGGCGCCGCCCCGGGAACGGCCTCGTCCCCGGCGGAGCCCATGCTGTCCCGGCGCATCCCCTCGTCGGGCGAGATGCTCCCGGTGATCGGCCTCGGGACCTGGCAGACCTTCGACGTCGGCCCGGACCCGGCGGAGCGCGCGCCGCTCGAGGAGGTCCTCGCCACGTTCGCGGCGATGGGCGGCACGCTGGTCGACTCCTCGCCCATGTACGGCCGGGCCGAGGAGGTGGTCGGCGACCTCGCCGCCCGACTCGGGCTCCACTCGACGCTCTTCCTCGCCACGAAGGTCTGGACCTCGGGCAAGGCGGCCGGCATCCGCCAGATGGAGAGGTCGATGCGCAGGCTCCGGGCCGAGCGGATCGACCTGATGCAGGTCCACAACCTGGTCGACGCCGCGACGCACCTCGACACGCTGCGCGAGTGGAAGCGCGAGGGCCGGGTCCGGTACATCGGGGTGACCCACTACACGGCCGGGGGTCACGACGACGTGGCGCGGATCGTCGCCTCCGAGCCGATCGACTTCGTCCAGATCAACTACTCCGTCGGCGAGCGGGAGGCGGAGCGGCGCCTGCTGCCGCTCTGCCTCGAGCGGGGCGTGGCGGTGATCGCCAACCGGCCGTTCGCGGGCGGCAACCTGTTCCGCCGCCTGCGAAGCCGGCCGCTTCCGCCCTGGGCCGCCGAGATCGGCTGCGAGAGCTGGGCGCAGCTCATGCTCAAGTTCGTCGTCTCGCACCCGGCGGTCACCTGCGCGATCCCCGCCACCTCCCGGGCGGCTCACCTGCGCGACAACATGAAGGCCGGCCGCGGCCCCCTCCCCGACGAGGCGCTGCGGGCGAGGATCGCCGCGGAGGCGGCGTGAGCGCGACGCCCGTGCGCGTCACCTTCCTCGGCAGCGGCGACGCGTTCGGCAGCGGCGGCCGCTTCCAGGCGTGCATCCTCGTCGAGGCGGGCGGCGGACGGGTCCTCCTCGACTGCGGCGCCTCGTCGCTCGTCGCCATGCGTCGTTTCGGCGTCGAGCCGAACGCCGTCGACGCCGTGGTCCTCAGCCACCTCCACGGCGATCACTTCGGCGGCGTCCCGTTCATGGTCCTCGACGCGCAGCTCGTCAGCAAACGGACCCGACCGCTCCTGGTCGCCGGCCCTCCCGGGACGGCCCGGCGGGTGACCGAGACGATGGAGGCGCTCTTCCCCGGCTCGTCGCGGGTGGCGCGCGCGTTCCCTCTCGAGCTGATCGACCTCGCCCCGGACGTCCCGCGGACCTTCGGCGGCTTCGTGGTGACCCCGACGGTCGTGCAGCACGCCAGCGGCGCGCCCCCCTTCGCGCTCAGGCTCGAGTGCGAGGGGAGGGTCATCGCCTACACGGGCGACACGGAGTGGACCGACGCCCTGGTCGAGGCGGCGCGCGGCGCGGACCTGCTCATCGCCGAGGCCTACTTCTTCGACAGGTCGATCCGGTACCATCTCGACTACGCGACGCTCGCACGGGCCCTGCCGAGGATCGGCGCCAGACGGGTGATCCTGACCCACATGAGCCGCGACATGCTCGGCCGGCTCGCCGAGGTCCCCTGCGAGACGGCCGAGGACGGCAAGACGGTCACGATCTGACGGCGCCCTCGCGCCGCCGGTAGACCGCGATCGCGACCGGCCGCGACGCGAGCGCCGCCCGGCGGCGATCGAGCGCGACGAGCCCTCCGCCGACGAGCCGGTCGAACGGGCGGTGCGCGAGCGCGTGCCGCGGATGCTCGAGGACCAGGTCGCCGCCCGGCGCGAGCCAGGCGACGAGCCGGTCGCGGACCAGCCCGCAGGCGCGGCCGAAGGGGAGCGGGTAGCAGTAGTAGAGGACCTCGGCGCAGACGACGAGGTCGAAGCCGCCGGCCGGCGCCTCGGGCGGCAGGGCGGGCGCGAGCAGGTCCCCCCTGACCACCCGGACGTTGGCCGGCAGCTCGACGGCGCGTGCCACCGCCCGGCCGGAGATGTCGAGGCCCACGACGCGGTCGCCCCGCTCGGCCAGGCGGCGCGTGGTGTGTCCCTCGCCGCAGCCGGCCTCGAGGACCGATCGGTATCGGGGCCGCGGTAGGGCGGCGAGCACCGCCTCTCGCCGCGCCGCCTCGTACGGCGAGGCGGCGTAGCCCCACGGGTCGGGATCGGCGTAGACCCGATCGAAGTAGGCGCCGTCGAAGTAGCGCCGCCCGGCCAGGCGCGCGAGCCCCGCCGCGACGTGCTCGGCCAGCCGGCTGCCGAGTTCGGCGGCCCGCTGCCGGTTCACGGCGCCTCCGCGGCGAGCCTCGTTCCCGCCGGAGCCGGTCGAGGTGCTCGCGGACGGCCTCCCCCATCGGCCACGCGACGGCCGGCTCGCTCCGCGTGCTGCCGAGTCGCCGCACGGCGCTCGTCGATGACCCCGGGCAGCGGCTTCACCCGCACATTCCAGGCTCGGTCCGTCCAGTCGTGCGCGCCGGCGGCGTGACGCTCGACACCGCCGCCGCGCGAGGGGGCTTCAGGCGGCGCGCTCGCGGCCGGTGGCTGCCGGCAGGCGGAGGACGAAGGTGCTCCCGCAGCCGAGCCCCGCGCTCTCGGCCCAGATCCGGCCGCCGTGCAGCTCGGTCAGCCGCCTGGCGATGGCGAGCCCCAGGCCGGCACCCTGCCGCGCGGCGGTCGGGCGCCCGGAGACGCCGGTGATCTGGACGAACGGCTCGAAGATCCGCTCCAGGTGCTCACGCGGGATCCCGGCGCCGCTGTCCTGCACGCGCACCTCCAGCTCGCCTCCGGCGGCGTACCCGGTCACCCGGATCGTCCCTCCCGATGGGGTGTGCTTGATGGCGTTCGTCAGCAGGTTCACCAGGATCTGCTCGATCTTCAGCCGGTCGCCGACGAGCGCGAGCCCGGGCTCGACGGCGTTCAGGATGGCGACGCCCTTCTCCTGCGCGAGCGGCGCGACCTGCCCCAGCACCTCGGCGACCTCCGCCGCGAGCTCCACCGCCTCGACGTCGAGCGGCAGTTGGCCGGCCGCCAGGCGCGAGGCGTCGAGCAGGTCGTTGAGCAGCCGGATCATCTGGTCGACGTGCCGCCTGGCGGCCGAGACCAGGTTGGCCCCCTCCGCAGGCGCCACGCCTCTCGTGAAGAAGGCGAGGTTCCCCTTGACGACGGTGAGCGGCGTCCGCAGCTCGTGGGAGGCGCGGGCGAGGAAGTCGTCGCGCACCCGGATCGCCTCCTGGGCCTCCTCGTAGAGCCTGGCGTTGTCCGCCGCGAGCGCGGCCCGTCGCGCGAGGTCCTCGGCGAGGGCGAGGTCGGCGTCGTCGTAGCGGGCCGAGCTGGTCGACGCGAACGTGATCGCGCCGAGCGTCCGGTTGCGGGCCACGAGGGGGACCACCATGAGCTGGCGCAGGCGCAGCGCCTCGAGCACCTCGAGCTGGCGCGGCTCGTGGCCGACGCGGGCGGGCAGCACCCCCTGCGCGTCGGCGAGGACCTCCGGCCGGCCGCTCCGGATCGCCTCCGGGATCGGGTGCCGGCTCGCGGCGTCGGGCGGGACGCGAAGCAGCTCGCGCGCGAGCGCCTCCTTCTCGGGGTCGACGTGCGTCGCCGCGAGCCGGCGGATCGACCGGTCCCGGTCGACCAGGTCGACGACGCAGCAGTCGGCGAGTCGAGGCACCGCCAGGCGGCTCACGCTCGCGAGCGTCGCGTCGTAGTCGAGCGAGCCGGCCAGTTGCCGGCTCGCCTCGGCGAGGAAGCGCTGGGACTCGTCGGCCCACTTGCGCTCGATCGCCATGGCGAGCACGTTGGCGACGGCCTGCAGGAAGTGGATGTCGTCCCGCGTGAAGGTCCGCGGCCGGCAGCTATGCGCGCCGAGGACGCCGAAGGGACGACGCCGGCCGTCGATGATGACGGTCACGCCGCTGGTGAGCTGATGCGCCTGGTGCACCGGGGGGAGCTTGAAGCGGCGCTCGGTCCGCCAGTCCTCGACGATGACCGGCTCGCCGTAGAGCAGCGTGTAGCCCGCCTGGGAGTCGCGGCCGCTGCCGACCGTGGCGCGGCCGACGAGGTCCGCGCCCCACCCCACGCCCGCCCGGAGGCGAAGCGTGGCGCCGTCGGGGAGCAGCTCGAGCACCTTCGCGTACTCGACCTGGAGCGTGCGGGCGACCAGACCGACGGCGTCGTTCATCAGCGTCGCCACGTCGACGCCCGCGAGGGCCCGCTGCCCGAGGTCGGCGACCGCGGCCTGCTGCCGCACCCGGGCCTTGAGCGCCTCCTCAACCCGCTTGCGCGCGCTGATGTCGAGCATGACGCCTCGCAGCTTCTGCGCCCGTCCCTCCGGGTCACGGACGACGTGCACCAGCTCGTGCAGCCAGACGACGCGGCCGTCGGCCGCCACGACCCGGTACTCGACCTCGTGGTCACGCCCGTCGCGCATCGACTCCTCGCAATGCGCAATCGCCGCCTCGCGATCGTCCGGGTGGACGAGCGAGACCCAGAAGTCGGGCGTGCCGAGCCAGCGCTCGATCGGGTAGCCGAGGATGTCCTCGGCGCGCCGACTCACGAAGGTGAACTGCCAGGTCGCGGCGTCCGCTTCCCAGAAGATCGCGCCGAGCCCCTCGATGAGGTCGCGGATGCGCCGCCTCGCCTGGACTGGCCACATGGGCCGGCCGGCGTTGGTCATACACGCCCTCCCCGTTCGGCTACGCGCACGGCGTGTGGAGGATCACGTGGTCGGACGAGTCGTCGGCAGGTAGGGCCCTCATGCTCGATGGTGCGAGACGGGCTGGATGCAGGTGCCCCTCCCTCCCCCGCGAGGTAATCACGGTCGCCGGAGCGTTGTCAACCCCAAGGTGGCCGCGGCGGCGTGACGCCGACGCAGCCGCGAGTAAGATGTCCGGATGCCCTCGACCCCGTACCATCGTCCCGAAGCCTCCCTCACGGCGCTCCTCGGCCTCGCCTGGCCGATCATCGTCTCCCGCTCCACCCAGGTGGTCATCGGCCTGGCCGACGCGGTCATGGTCGCCGGCCTCGGCGAAGCCGCGCTGGCCGCCACGACGGCCGGGGCGCTCAACACCTTCTGCATCCTCATCCTCCCCATGGGGATCGTCTTCATCGTGTCGAGCTTCGCGTCGCAGCTCTTCGGCCGCGGCGACCTGGCGGGCGCTCGGCGCTACGGGTTCTACGGGCTCGCCGTCGCCGCGGCGACGCAGGCCGTCTGTCTCGGCGCGATCCCCTGGATCCCCGCCGTCCTCGGCCGGTTCGCCTATGCGGAGGACGTGCAGCGGCTGATGACCGGTTACCTGACCTGGCGACTTCTCTCCGGGGGCGCGGCCATCGGCATCGAGGCGCTCGCCAACTACTACGGAGGGCTCGGCCGCACGCGCCTGCCCATGGTCGTCAACGTGATCGCCATGGTGATCAACGTCCTCGGCAACTGGGTCTTCATCTTCGGCCACCTGGGCGTCCCGGCGCTCGGCGTGACCGGCGCGGCCATGGCGTCGACCCTCGCCACCTGGCTCGCCTTCCTCGGCTTCGCGGCCCTGTTCGTCTGGGAAGGGGAACGGGCGGGCCCCCGCATGCCCGGCTTCCGCGCGCAGGAGCTGTGGCGGATGCTCCGCTTCGGCGTCCCGTCGGGGCTCAACTGGTTCTTCGAGTTCTTCGCCTTCATCTTCTTCGTGAACGTGGTCGTGGCCGGCCTGGGGACCACGGCGCTCGCCGCCCTGATGGCGGTGTTCCAGATCGGCTCGGTGGCCTTCATGCCGGCCTTCGCCCTGGCGAGCGCCGGAGCGATCCTGGTGGGCCAGAGCATCGGCGCCGACCGGCGCGACGACGTCCCGCGGATGGTGTGGCTCACCTTCCTGGTGGCAGCCGGCTGGCAGGGGGTCGTGGCAGTCGTCTACCTGACGACGCCGGAGCTGCTGATACAGCCCTTCCTCGAGCGGGGGGGCGACGGGGCGTTGCTCGCGATCGGTCGCCGGATGCTGATGCTCTCGGCGGCGTGGCTCCTCTTCGACGCCGCGGTCGGGGTGCTCGCCGAGGCGCTGCGCGCGGCGGGCGACACCGCCTTCACGCTCTGGGCACGCCTGGCGATCGCCTGGCTGATCTTCGTGCCCGGCTCGTACGTGACCGTTCGCCTGCTCGGGATGGGAGACGTGGCGGCCGTCCTCTGGGTCGTCCTCTACCTGTCCCTGCTCGCCGCCGTCCTGGCGATACGCTTCTGGGCCGGGACGTGGCGGCGGATCGAGCTGGTGGGGGAGGTGCCGGCCGGGTGAGGGGCCGCCGGAGGGCTCCCGTTACTTCGCGAGCCAGGCGCTCCACCGTTCCAGCAGGCGCGCCCGGTTCTCGGACACCCACCGGTAGTCGATGGTCGCGATGTTCCGCCAGTTGTCGGGATGTGTCGGCCGCGTCAACCGGTCGGGCTCCGGCAACAGGTCGAGGGCCTTCTGGTTCGACGTGTCGTAGTTGACCTCGCGGCTGAAGGCGAGGTGCGCCTCCGGCCGGCCCATGAAGAAGTCGAGGAACGCGAGCGCCGCCTTCGGGTGGGGCGCGCCGGCGAGGAGGCCCCACGGCGCCACGTCCTTGGGCGCCCCCTTCCACGAGACCTCGATCGGCACGCCGGCGGCCTTCAGGCTCAGCGCCCGCCCGGACCACATCATGGCCATCACGACCTCGCGCGAGCGCATGATCTGCTGGCTCTGGTCCCCGGTCCTCCACCACACCTTCACGTGAGGCTTGATCTCGTCGAGCTTCCGGAAGGCGCGGTCGAGGTCCAGGGGGAAGAGCCTGTCCGGCGGCACGCCGTCGGCCATCAGCGCGGCCATGAGCACCCACCACGGCGTGCCGGCGTCCATCAGGGCGCGCGGCCCTGGAAAGCGCTCCACGTCCCAGAAGTCGGCCCAGGTCTGGGGGGCCCGGCCGTGAGGAAACGCCTCGGCGTCGTAGGCGAGCACGCCGCCGCCGATCGTTCGCAGGAGGCTGTAGTCCTGGCAGGCACCCTCCACGCCGTACTTCCCGGCGTTGGGCAGGCGCCAGCAGTCGAGCTTCGCGAGGAACGCGCGATGGTCGAGGACGTCGGCAGGCCCCATCGAGACGATGTCCCACTCGATCCGGCCCACGCGGCTCATCGCCTTGACCTTCGCCCACTGCTCGTCGAGGTCCGCCGCGACCGACCGGATCGTCACGCCGGTCGCCCTGGTGAAGGGCTCGTAGAAGTGCCGCCTGAGCGCCCGCTCGAACGCGCCGCCGGTGGTCACGATGACCAGCTCCTTCTCGAGCGCCTCCGCGGCCCGCGACGGCCGGCCGCCGCCGAGCAGCGCGGCGGCGACGGCGCAGGTCACGAGCGCCCACGTCGAACTCCGCATGCTCAACGTTCGGTATCGCATGGCTCCTCCATGGCGCGGCCCGCGCGGCGGTCGCCGGCGATGCTCCCCCGACCGACCTCGGGCTTCGACGGGCCGAGCGACGACCCGGCCAAGCATGCGTCGATCGACCCCGACCCGGAAGGTCGATCGGCGGACGTGCGCGGTCTCGCGTCGGAAGCGGAGCTGTCTCGTCCTGTGGTGCCCGAAGCGACCGGCGAGCTGCGAGGTGCGATGGGTTCTCTGTCGCAGGAGAGCGGCGCCGGGTGAGCGGCCGCGGGGTCTCGAAGAGCGGCTCACCCGACGATCGACCGTGCGGGACCGGGATCCGGACGCCCGGCCTTCGCCCGGTCGAGAACCGGACGCTACGGCTCGGCGGCGGCCGGGGCCGCGCGGGTCCCGGCGGGGGCCGGCGCGAGGACCGTCACCCGGCTGGCGACGTACCGGCCGCCGTCCTCCCGGTAGGTCACCCGGACCGACTCGCCGACCCGCAGGCTCGTCGCCTCCCGCCGCTCCCCGCCGGCCGCGAGCGTCGTGTCGGGCGTGCTGTAAATGGTGAGCCGTTCGCCGTTTCCGGCCCTCGTCCGCCGCTCGACGACGAACGACCGCGTCGCGGCGTCGACCGAGACGACCTCGCCGGTCGCGCGCAGGTACCGGACGCGCTCCGGCGGCCCTCCGGCCGTCATGGCCAGTGCCGGCACGGCGCAGAGGACGAGCAGGACGACGAGGATCGAGATGGGGCGCTTCGTGGCGCTCATGGCTGGTTGCACCTCCTTTCGCCCGAGGAGGGAGCAACCGGCGTGCCACCGGCGCCGCGGCGCGACGAGGCGTGCGTTACGCCGGCCGCCTCGGCACGAGGATCACGGCGATCTCCTCGAGGACCACCTCGCCGCGCTGGTTCGTCAGGACGTTGCGCAGCCGGACCACGCCCTGCTGCGGCCTCGAGCGCGAGACGCGCCGGTCGACCACCTCGCTGTCGAGCGCGAGCGTGTCTCCGGGCCGTACCGGGCGCGGCCAGGCGAGCGACTCGACACCCACCCCCACCGCGCCCCCGGCAAGCCGCGGCCCGCCGGTCACGAGGAGCCGCATGGCCAGGGCGGCGGTGTGCCAGCCGCTGGCGGCGAGCCCGCCGAAGACCGAGTCGCGCGCCGCCTCGGGGTCGGTGTGGAACGGCTGGGGATCGAACGCCTGCGCGAAGCGGACGATGTCCGCCTCGGTCACGGTGACCGACCCGGCGCGGAAGCGACGACCGGGTTCGAGGTCCTCGAAGTAGAGCGCCGCGTCACGCATGTCGGGACGACCTCCGGAGACCCAGGGTAACACGGGCGGCGGCGCGATCCGCGGCCGCGATCACCGCCGCGCCGGCTCCGGAAGACCTCAGCGCCCGGGCTGGAGCCAGAGCGTGAAGCCGGGAACGTAGGTCGTCAGGACGAGCACGATCAGCATGACGACGATCTGGGGCCAGATCGCGCGCGAGACCCGGCCGAGGCCGAGCCCCGAGATCGCCATCCCGACGAAGAGGCAGTAGCCGATCGGTGGAGCCGCCATGCCGATGGCGACGTTCGTCACGATGATCGCCCCGAAGTGGATGGGGTCGACGCCGAACCTCGAGGCGACGGCGATGAGCAGCGGCCCGAGGATCACCATGATGGCGATCTCGTCCAGGACGGCCGCGAGCAGGAAGAAGGCGACGTTGAGGCCCGCCAGCGCCGCCCACCGCTCGTCGACGTGCTCGGCGAGCCAGGTCGCGAAGCGCACCGCCACCTGCTCCTGCGCGACGAGGACGCCGAAGCCGGCCGAGACGGCGATGATGGACGTGACGATGGCGCTCGTCCCGACCGCCTTGAGCACGATCCGGGGCAGGCCGGCGAGCGTGAGCCGGCGCTCGACGAACAGGCCGACGACGAGCGCGTAGACGCAGCTCATGCCGGCCGCCTCGGTCGGCGTGAAGACGCCGCCGTAGATGCCGCCGAGGACGAAGACCGGCGAGAGGAGCGCCCACCTGCCGCGGGCGAAGGCCGTCCGGGTCTCCGACCAGCCGGCCCGTGCCTGCCGCGGCACGCCGCGGCGCCTCGCGTGGACGTAGCAGACGACGAGCAGCCCCGCCGCGATCGAGAGGCCCGGGATGACGCCCGAGAGGAAGAGGCGCCCGATCGACTCCTCGGCCACGACGCCCCAGATCACGAAGGCGATGGAGGGGGGGATGAGCGGCCCGAGCACCCCGGCGCTGACCGCGATCGCGACGGCGAAGCCCTTGTCGTAGCCCGCCTCCACCATGGCCGGCACCAGGATGGTGCCGATGGCCGCCGTCGTGGCCGGCGCGGAGCCGGAGATGGCGGAGAAGACGAGCGCCGCGAGCACCGTCACCATGGCGAGCCCGCCGGTCCTGTGACGCACGAGGACGCCGGCGACGCCGACGAGCCGCTGCGAGAGCCCCCCGGCCGTCATGAGCTGACCGGCCAGCATGAAGAGCGGGATCGCGAGCAGGCTGAAGGACTGGGAGCCCGCGATGAGCTGCTGGGCCCGGCCGGGGCGCCGGCCGGGGGGCCGGCGGCAGCCGAGAACAGCGTTTTTCTATCATACAGGCAACGGGGCCGGGCGGGCGATCCCGGCGGCCCGGGCCGTGGACGGCGGCCCGGGGGCGTGCGACGATCGGCGATAGCCATGCGGAACCTCGCGATCCTCCTCGTGCTGGCCGCCCTCCTCCCGGGGCCTGCCCACGCGGCGTGGCTGCTCGAGCGTGCCGACCTGCCCGACGGGACGGCCAGCCTCTGGGCGACCGTCGACGCCGCCGAGTCGCCCCGGACGGCGCTCGGGACCTCGATGCCCGGCCGCCTCCGGCTGGGCTGCCAGCGGGGGGACGACCCTCCCGGCGCCTTCGGCGTCCGGCTCGGCTGGCGTCCGGCGGCGCCGGTGGGGCAACACCCGACCGTTCGCTACCGCGTCGACGACGGGCCGGCGGTCGAGGAGGTCTGGACGGCCTCGGAGGGCGGCGACGAGGCGGTCCGGACCGGCGGGGACCACCTCGACCTGGTGGCGGCGCTCGCGCGCGGCCGCACGGTCGATCTCGAGGTCGCCGTCGCCGGGACCGCGGCGCTCGCCTGGCGGATCGACGTCGCGGCGGCGCGGCCGGCGCTGATGCGGGTGCTCGCGTACTGCGCAGGAGTGCCGTTCGACGAGACGCTGACCGTGGACGCCCTGGTCGGCCACTGGCGCGAGGCCGCGGAGGTACGGGCGCGGGCGCTGCGCGAGGCCCGGGCCCGCATCCGCGAGGCGGCGGCGGCCCGCGAGCGGGCGCTCGAGACCTACGCCGAGACGGTGCGCCGGGCGGTGACCGCGTACTGGGTGCCCCCGGAGCGCCGGACCCGCCGGGCGGCGCGGGTCTCGCTCACCGTGGCGCGCAGCGGCCGCGTCCTGGCCGCCGGGCTTGCGGAGCTGTCGGGCGACGGGGCCTTCGACTGGTCGATCGTGAGCGCGCTCGACAAGGCGCTGGAGGCCGGACTTCCCCCGCTGCCGCCGGAGGTGGAGGGCGAGCGGCTCGAGATGGAGGTCGTCCTCCGCCTGCCGGCGCCCGGCCGGCGCCGCGGCCGATGAGGCCGCGGGGTGAACCCAGTCATCCGGGACGCGACAGTGGTATCCTGAGGCGACACCGGGTCAGCACTGATCGCACCGATCCGGCGGGCCTGTGCCGGGTCGCGGGCTTACGTCCGCCGGATGGATCGCACGATCGTACGGGACGGGGGGCGATGCTGCCGAAATCGTCGGTCGGGAAGAAGATCGTGATGGCCGTGACGGGCCTCCTCCTGGTGGGCTTCGTCATCGGCCACATGGCGGGCAACCTGAAGATCTACACGGGCCGGGAGTCGTTCAACGCCTACGCCCTGGCCCTGCGCGAGTTCGGCGCGGACTTCCTCGGCTACTCGGGCGCGCTCTGGATCGCCCGCGTCGTGCTCCTGGTGGCCGTGGTGCTCCACATCGCGTCGGCCTACCAGTTGACGCGGCAGAGCCACGCGGCGCGGCCGGTCCGGTACGTGCAGGCGAAACCGCCCGACAACTACGCCGCCCGCACCATGCGGTGGGGCGGGGTGATCATCCTCCTCTTCATCGTCTATCACCTGCTGCACTTCACGTTCGGCGCGGTCGGGTACGCGCCCGGACAGTTCGTCCCCATGGACGTCTACGGCAACGTCGTGACCGGCTTCCGCGTCTGGTACGTCTCGCTCTTCTACATCCTCGCCATGGTGGCGCTCGGCTTCCACCTGTCCCACGGCGTCTCGAGCATGTTGCGGACGCTCGGGGTCGAGGCCCGCCGGACGGGGCGCGCCCTGAACGCCCTCGGGCCGATCGTGGCCGCGATCGTCGTGGCGGGCAACGTCTCGGTGCCGCTGGCCGTCATGACCGGACTCATCGGGTAAGGAGGCGCACATGTCGGTCGCCGTGACGGGGACGCCCGTTTCCCTCGACGCGAAGGTGCCGGGCGGCCCGATCGAGAAGAAGTGGGACACCCGGCAGTTCGAGCTGAAGCTCGTGAACCCGGCCAACCGGCGCAAGTACACCGTCATCGTGGTCGGCACGGGGCTGGCCGGCGCCTCGGCCGCCGCGACGCTCGGCGAGCTGGGCTACCGGGTGAAGGCGGTCACCTACCACGACAGCCCGCGCCGCGCGCACTCGATCGCCGCGCAGGGCGGCATCAACGCCGCCAAGAACTACCGCAACGACGGCGACAGCGTCTGGCGGCTCTTCTACGACACCATCAAGGGGGGCGACTTCCGGTCGCGCGAGGCCAACGTCTTCCGCCTCGCCCAGCTCTCGGTCCGCATCATCGACCAGGCCGTGGCCCAGGGGGTGCCGTTCGCGCGCGAGTACGGCGGGCTCCTCGACAACCGCTCCTTCGGCGGCGCGCAGGTGTCGCGCACGTTCTACGCGCGCGGGCAGACGGGACAGCAGCTCCTCCTCGGCGCGTACCAGGCGCTCATGCGCCAGGTCGACGCCGGCACCGTGGAGCTGATCACCTTCACCGAGATGCTCGACCTCGTCGTCGTGGACGGGCGGGCGCGGGGCATCGTCGCGCGCAACCTCCTCACCGGCGAGATGTCGTCGATCGTGGGCGACGCCGTCGTCCTCGCCACGGGCGGCTACGGCAACGTGTACGACCTCTCGACGATCGCCCGCCAGTCGAACGCGACCGCCATCTGGCGCGCGCATCGGCGGGGCGCCCTCTTCGCCAACCCCTGCTACACGCAGATCCACCCGACCTGCATCCCCGTCTCGGGCGACTACCAGTCGAAGCTCACCCTCATGAGCGAGTCGCTCCGCAACGACGGCCGCGTTTGGGTGCCGAAGCGCAAGGGCGACACCCGGCCGCCCAACGAGATCCCCGAGGAGGAGCGCGACTACTACCTCGAGCGCAAGTACCCGAGCTTCGGCAACCTCGCGCCGCGAGACATCGCCTCGCGGGCCGCCAAGGAGGTCTGCGACGAGGGCCGCGGCGTGGGCCCGGGCGGCCGCGGCGTCTACCTCGACTTCGCCGACGCGATCAGGCGCCTCGGGACCGAGGTGATCCGCCAGCGGTACGGCAACCTCTTCGACATGTACGAGCGGATCACCGACGAGAACCCCTACAAGGTGCCGATGCGCATCTACCCGGCCATCCACTACACGATGGGCGGCCTCTGGGTGGACTACAACCTCATGAGCACGATCCCGGGGCTCTTCGTGGCGGGCGAGGCCAACTTCTCCGATCACGGCGCGAACCGGCTCGGCGCGAGCGCCCTCATGCAGGGCCTGGCCGACGGCTACTTCATCGTGCCGCCGGTCGTGGCCGACTACCTCGCGCGCACGAAGTTCGAGAAGGTCGAGCCGGCCCATCCCGCCTTCGCCGCCGCGAGGCTCGAGGCGGAGGAGCGGACGCGCCGCCTCCTCGGCGTGAAGGGCTCGCGGACGCCCGAGTCCTTCCACCGGGAGCTCGGCAGGCTCATGTGGGACTACTGCGGCATGGCGCGCAACGAGCAGGGGCTCAAGACGGCTCTCGCCCAGATCCCGGTCCTGCGCCAGGACTACTGGAAGCAGGTCAAGGTGCTCGGCGACGACGCGTCGCTCAACCAGTCGCTCGAGAAGGCGCTGCGCGTGGCCGATTTCCTGGAGCTGGCCGAGCTGATCGTCACCGACGCCCTCCACCGCACCGAGTCGTGCGGCGGCCACTTCCGCGAGGAGAGCCAGACGGCCGAGGGGGAGGCGAAGCGCGACGACGCCAACTTCGCCTACGTCGCGGCCTGGCAGTTCACCGGGGTGGGCGCCCCGGAGGTGCTCCACAAGGAACCGCTCCGGTTCGAGTTCGTCGAGCTCGCCGAGCGCAGCTACAAGTGAGGTCAACGTGGAGTTCACGCTGAGGGTCTGGCGCCAGCGCGACCGGAACGACCCGGGCCGGCTGGTCACGTACAAGGCCACCGACGTCAACCCGGACATGTCGTTCCTCGAGATGCTCGACGTGGTCAACCAGCAGCTCGTCGCCCGCGGCGAGGAGCCGATCGCCTTCGCGCACGACTGCCGCGAGGGGATCTGCGGCTCGTGCGGCTTCGTCATCAACGGGCGCGCCCACGGACCGGGGCGAGGGACCGCCGTCTGCCAGCTCCACATGCGCAGCTTCAAGAGCGGCGAGACGCTCACGCTCGAGCCGTGGCGGGCGAAGGCGTTCCCGGTCATCCGGGACCTCGTGGTCGACCGGAGGGCGCTCGACCGGATCATCGAGGCCGGCGGCTACATCACGGTCAACACCGGCAGCGCGCCCGAGGCCAACACGATCCCCGTGCCGAAGCCCAACGCCGACCGGGCCTTCGACGCCGCCCAGTGCATCCAGTGCGGCGCCTGCGTGGCGGCCTGCCCCAACGCGTCGGCCATGCTCTTCGTCTCGTCCAAGGTGTCCCACCTCGGGCTCCTGCCCCAGGGCCAGCCCGAGCGCGACACGCGCGTCCTGCGCATGGTGGCGGCGCACGACCGCGAGGGCTTCGGCAACTGCACCTTCTACGGGGAGTGCGAGGCGGTCTGCCCGAAGGAGATCAGCATCGGCTTCATCTCCCGCCTCAACCGCGACTTCATGGCCGCCTCGCGGCGCGCCAACGGCGCGGGGCCGGCCAAGGACGACGCGGCGTAGGAGCCGGGAGGGGGCCACGCCCCCTCCTTTCGCCGATCGGCTCGATAGGCCGGAACGCGCCAGACCCCACTCCGTATCTGGTACCATCCGTTCGGGACCCGCAACCCCGAACGGAGGCATGCATGGACGTGAGCCCGCTCGCCGGCAAGCTGCCGCCGCCGGACGCCCTCGTCAACGTCCCCCGGCTGGTCACCGCCTACTACACGGGTCGGCCCGACCCGGGCGTCCGGGCGCAGCGGGTCGCCTTCGGCACCTCGGGCCACCGCGGCTCGGCCTTCGACCTCGCCTTCAACGAGGCGCACATCCTCGCGATCTGTCAGGCGATCTGCCTCTACCGCCGCGAGCGGGGGATCGACGGGCCGCTCTTCCTCGGCATGGACACGCACGCCCTCTCCGAGCCGGCCTTCGCGAGCGCCCTCGAGGTGCTCGCCGCCAACGGCGTCGAGGTCCGCGTCGACCGGGCGGGCGGCTACACGCCGACGCCGGCGGTCTCCCACGCCATCCTCGCGCACAACCGGGGCCGGACGCGCGGCCTCGCCGACGGCATCGTCATCACGCCCTCCCACAACCCGCCGGAGGACGGCGGCATCAAGTACAACCCGCCCAACGGCGGCCCGGCCGACACGGACGTGACGTCGTGGATCGAGGCCCGCGCCAACGGGTTCCTCGAGGCCGACCTGGCCGGCGTCCGGCGGGTCCCCTTCGAGCGGGCCAGGCGCGCGCCGTCGACGAGACCGCACGACTACGTCCGCGCGTACGTGGACGACCTCGCCGCGGTGGTGGACCTCGAGGCGGTGCGCGGGGCGCGCCTCGCGATCGGCGTCCACCCGCTCGGCGGCGCCGGCGTCGCCTACTGGGGTCCCGTCGCGGAACGCTACGGCCTCGACATCACCGTCGTCGACCCGACCGTCGACCCGACCTTCCGCTTCATGGCGGTGGACCGTGACGGCAAGATCCGCATGGACTGCTCGTCCCCGTACGCCATGGCGGGGCTCGTCGCCCTCAAGGACCGCTTCGACGTCGCGTTCGGCAACGACACCGACAACGACCGCCACGGGATCGTCACCCGCCGCGTGGGCCTCATGAACCCGAACCACTACCTGGCGGCGGCCGTCTCCTACCTCTTCGCGAACCGGCCCGGGTGGCGCGGCGACGCGGCGATCGGCAAGACGGTGGTCACGAGCAGCCTCCTCGACCGCGTGGCGGCCAGGCTCGGCCGCCGGCTCGTGGAGGTGCCGGTCGGCTTCAAGTGGTTCGTGGCCGGGCTCCTCGACGGCTCTCTCGGCTTCGGCGGCGAGGAGAGCGCCGGCGCGTCGTGCCTCCGGCGCGACGGCACGGTCTGGACCACGGACAAGGACGGTATCGTGCTGGGCCTGCTGGCGGCCGAGATGATGGCCCGCACGGGACGCGACCCGGCCGAGCTCTACGCGGACCTCACGCGCGAGCTCGGCGCGCCGGCGTACGAGCGCATCGACGCGCCCGCCACGCCGGACGAGAAGGCGAGGCTCGCGAGGCTCTCGCCCGACCAGGTGCGGGCCCGGGAGGTGGGGGGTGAACCGATCCGCGCCATGCTCACCACGGCGCCCGGCAACGGCGCGCCCATCGGGGGGCTCAAGGTCGTGACCGAGCACGGCTGGTTCGCGGCCCGCCCCTCGGGCACCGAGGACGTCTACAAGATCTACGCGGAAAGCTTCCTCGGCGAGGCCCACCTGCGCCGCATCCAGGCCGACGCGCAGGCGCTGATCGCCGCCACCCTCGGGGAGGCGCGCCGCGCATGAGGCGCCCCGGTCGCGGCCTCTCGACCGAGGCGCGCCGGGGGTGGGACGACCTCACGGCGCTCGCGCTCGACCTCCGGTGGGCCTGGGACCACGCGGAGGACGCGCTCTGGGGGCGGATCGAGCCGGAGCTGTGGACGCTCACCCACAACGCGTGGGCCGTGCTGCAGACGGCCTCGCTGACGCGCCTGCACGAGATCTGCACCGACCCCGACCTGCGCGCCAGGGCCACGGCGATGATCGAGGCGCGGCGCCGCTACCTCGGGCGCGACACCTGGTTCGCCCGCGCCCACCCCGACTCGCCGCTCACGACGGTCGCCTACTTCAGCCTCGAGTTCCTGCTGAGCGAGGCGCTGCCGATCTACGCGGGCGGGCTCGGCAACGTGGCCGGCGACCAGCTCAAGGCCGCGAGCGACCTGGGGGTCCCGGTCGTCGGCGTGGGATTGCTGTACCAGCAAGGCTACTTCCGCCAGGCGATCGACGAGGACGGGGCGCAACAGGCCCTGTTTCCGTACAACGACCCGGGGCAACTGCCGATCACGCCGC
>DASVDK010000108.1:0-22429 GCA_036381125.1 Thermodesulfobacteriota bacterium
CCCCGCCTCCGGCGTCCACGAGATCGACCGGCTCCGGAACGGGGAGGAGACGCAGGGCGAGGGCGGCCGGCGCCGGCCCCAACGGCTCGCGGCCGCCGTCCGCGCCATCGACGGCGGGCAGGCCGCCGTCCGCTCCACGGCTGCCCGGCGCCGCCAGTTCCTCGACCCGTGCCGGCACCCACGCCACTCGCTCCTCGGGCAGGAACCGCGCGGCCAGCGTCGGGCGGACGACCGATCCCGCCCCGAAGGCCGCCTCGAGTCGCGCGAGGGCCCGGGCAAGGGCCGCCTCCCCCTCGTCCTGCCGCCGCGCGTAGAGGCGGAGCTGGCGGGCCACGGCCGGAGCCACCTTCGAGGCGACCACCCGCACCGATCGCAGGGGGGCCGGGAAGGGGGTGCGCTCGAGCCAGAGCCGCACGAGGTCCAGGAGAGACCGGGCGTCGAGCGTCGGCTCGGCGGGCGCGAGGCGGTGGACCACCTTCGTCCGCTCGGCGTCCTCGAGGTCGGCCTCGATGGTCATCTCGGCCAGGGCCAGGCGGGCCCCGGCCACCCGGTCGAGGAGGCCGTCCACGAGCCCCTTCAGGAGGAAGAGGAGCGGCTCGAGCGACTCGACCGGGCTCTCGAGGTCGAGCGCGGCGTCGGCCGGGTCGCGCGGCAGGGCCGCCGCGGTGGGGCGCGTCCCGGGAGCGAGCCACTCCCCGCGGCAGAGCCGCTCGAGCCGCTCGCCCTCGGGTCCCAGGCGGCGGGCGAGCGTGCCGCGCGGCAGCCGCGCGATCTCGCCGGCGGCCGTGATGCCGAGCAGCTCGAGGAGCGCCCGTGCCTGGTCGCCGAGGTCGAGTTCGGCCACGGCGACCGCCGCGAGCAGCCTCGCGTCGCCGCCCGGAGCGATCGGCCCCAGATCGCGCCGCGCCGCGATCCATGCCGCGAAGGGGTGTCCCGCCACGGCCACCCGCGCCGGCAGCCCGAGCGCGGCGAGCGCCCCGCGAACCCGGGTGGCGTAGTCGCGCTCGTCGGCGATCAGGCGGTCCATCCCGGCGAGGCCGAGGAAGAAGGCGCCGCGGTGGTCGGTGGCGAGCCTGGGGGCGTGAGCGGCCAGGACGCCGAGCGCCTCCGCCTCGGCCGCCGCGCGCTCCTCGGGGAGCGGCGGGTGGGCGGCGAGCCCCGCGCAGAGCACGCTCGCCTGGGCGAGCGTCATGCCGGGCCGAACGCCGGCCCGTTCGGCGGCGGGCGTCGCCTCGCGGACGAGGACCGGCGACTCGGCCAGGTCGGCGATGACGACCGGCCGCCGCCAGAGCGAAGGCCCCTCGCGCCGGGCGAGGAGGACCAGCTCAAACCGTGGTATCCAGGCGCAGGCGGTCCGGGTCATGGTGCGGGGCGACGAACGTGCGGCCGCCCGGGCCGCGCTTGTACCGGGCGACGCCCACCTCGAGGACGGGCGAGTCGTGGCGCCGGCGGACCGCGAGGCGCAGGCCCACGAGCGCGCCGATCGAGGCGGCCCCCTCGGGCCGCCCGGAGAGGAAGACGAGGACCGCACCGCCGCGCTCGGCGAGACGGTGCAGGCGCGTGACGCGCGCCTCGCGCGGGCCCGCGCGGGAGACGAGGTCCACGACGACCAGGTCGACCGCGCCGGCCGTGCCGAGGAGGATGTCGGCCGCACGGCAGGCGGCGTCGTCGTCCGGTGTGCGGACGACCACGAGACGGTCCACCGGACCGCCCGCCTCGAGGGGGACGAGCGGCCAGAAGCCGGCGCCCGGGTCCACCCAGGCGGCGCGCCCACCGGCCGCGAGGACGCCCTGCGCCATGCCGAGGGCGAGCGTGGCCTTCCCCGAGGAGACCCCACCGCAGACCTCCACCACCTCGCCTCGCGGCAGCCCTCCGCCGAGGAACCGGTCGAGGTCGGCAAGCCCCGTCGGCAGACGCTCGACGGGGGCGAGCGGCCCCGGCGCCGGCAGCGGTACGGGCGGCCGCGGGCGGGCGGCGACCGCCGCCGGCGCGGCCTCGTCGTCGCGCACCACCACGAGCGGCGGGCGGACCGCCATCCGCTCCGGCCCCGGCGCGGGGGCCCCACGGAACCGGAGGTTCCGCGGGGTGCCGTTGCCGGGCGCCGCTGCCGGCGCCGACCTCGAGGAGACCGCCCGGAAGGCGGCCCGCGCCACCGCGCGCGGCACCGGCGCGAAGAGGGAGAGCTGGGCGGCCGCGCTCATCGCCCGCTCCATCGAATATGGCTCGGGTATGGCGGAGTATGGTACGCTGCCTGCGTGGTCAAGATGACGTTCACCCTCGACGACGAGACCGTCCGGCGCCTGCGCGAGCTGGCCGCCCGGCTCGACCGCCCGCAGAGCTACGTGGTGCGGGAGGCCATCCGGGAGTACGGCACGCGGGGCAGCGCCTCCGGCAAGCTGAGCGAGACGGAGCGCGCGCGGCTGCTCTACATCATGGACCACCTCCTGCCGAAGCTTCCGAAGCGACCCCAGAAGGAAGCCGATGCCGAACTGCGGGAGATCCGCCGGGCCAGGCGCCACGGCGGGCGGCTCCACCCGGTCGAATGATCCACCTCGACACGTCGGCGCTCGTCGGTGCGATCGCCGGCGAACGGCCTGCGGAGTCTCGCCTGTACGAGTTGATCGATCGCGGCGAGCAGATCTCGATCAGCTCACCCGTCCTCTACGAATGGCTCCGCGGGCCTCGACGGCCCGGGGAGCTGACGATCCAGGAGGCGCTCTTCCCGCCGGAAACCGTCGTGGCCTTCGGGCCCCTGGAGGCGGCGCTCGCCGCCGATCTCTACCGGAAGGTGAGGCGCGCCCGACTGCGGACCGTCGACCTGGTCGTCGCCGCCTGCGCCATCTCGCACGGCGCCGCGCTCTGGACCCTGAACCCGAAGGACTTCCGGGACATCCCGGGGCTCGTGCTCGTTTGAGATCGAGGCCATTCGTGTCATGCCGATGCGGCAACCGCCCAAGAAGATGAGTCCGAAGGAGACTCGCCGGATGCTCGCCCTGTCCGACAGGTTCGTCGCGACGATTCCTCCGAGGCCGCGCGAAGAGGTCGAAGCCGATCTCCGGGAGATCCGCCTGGCGAGGCGGCACGGCGGCCGCCGCCACCCTGTCTCCTAGCCCCTACCCCACCTTCCGCATCTCCGCCGTGACCGGCCGGTCGTCGTCGAACCGGAGGTGGAGGTCGGCCATGGCGGCTATCCGCGGGACGAAGGCCGCGCGGGGGCCGCGGGCCGCGACCGCCGGCAGGTCGGGGCAGACGACGAGAGCCGAGCGCGGGGGGGCGCCGAGCGTCGCGAGGGCGCGCACGATGCGGTCGAGGAGGTCGCCCTCCTCGGCCCACATGAGGTCGTCGCGGCCGAGGAGATCGAGCGGCCCGAGGAGCAGCGTGTGCCTGCCGGCCTCCTGTACCGCGTCGGCCGACGCGGCCTCGAGGAAGGCGGCCACCTGATAGGGAGTGGCCGCGTACGCCACGTGGACGCGGGCGGCGAGGTCGCGCGGCGCCTCGCCGGTGAAGCCGGCAACCTCGGTGAGACAGGCGGCGTCCACGCACCCCGCGCCGTCCACCACCACCAGGGGCGAGGGGGGCGCGACGCGCGCGACGAGCCAGGCGAAGCCGGCCGCAAGCAGGCTGCGCGGCCCCGTGAGGAGCCGGAGGCCTGGATCGGCCAGCATGGCGAGAGGATCTCGGGTCACGACGGGGAAACGCGACGCGGTCAGGACCAGGTCCATGCCTCACCTCTCTCACCACACCAAGCAAGCAGGGCCAGCATACGGCACGTATGAGCAGGTGTCAAGTGAACACGATCTGGCCACTTCCGGGTCCGGCTGAGAGAATGGGCACCACGATGCTGGGCTCCGGCCACGACGGGCTCGTCGCGCTGATCCAGGCACTCGGCCGATCGATCGGCGAGCGATTCGACCCCGCGCGCTTCCTCGACCGCTTCTCCCCGGAGCTGGCGCGCACGGTTCCGCACGAGCGGCTCGTGATCGCCCTCCTCGACGAGGGAGGGCGCACCTTCACCATCTTCGCCGAGTACGCGGCCGACGGGACCCGCCTCTACGAGGGGCGCTACACCACCGACTTCGATCCCGCCGCCCGCCTCGTGGTCGCCGACTGGGCGATCCGCGACGTCTTCACGGGCCAGGCCTTGAGGCTCGACGACATCCCCGCCGACCCTCGCCTCCCCGCCGCGAGCCCCGTCGAGCGGCACCTCGCCGCGATGGGCTTCCGCTCCGGCGTGATCGTCCCGCTCCGCAGCGGCGACCGGACGATCGGCTGCCTCTCCGCCACCTCCCGGACGCCCCGCGCCTACCAGGAGGCCCACCTCGAGGCCGCCGTCCGCGTGGCGGAGCTGATCGGCCCCTTCATCGAGCACATGGTCCTCTTCCAGCGGGAGCGCCGGCGCAGGCAGCGGCTGCGCGCGCTCTCGGGGATGGCGAGCGCCCTCGGCGCCTCCCTCAACGTCCGCGACGTCTTCGCCCGGCTCGCCGAGGCGGTCCGTCCCGTCCTCGACTTCGACGTGATCGGCGTGGCCCTCCTCTCGGCCTCGGGCCGCGAGGTGCTCCCGCTCGCCGAGATCGACGACGCGCCGCCGCCCGGCGTCCCGCCCACGCCTCCCACGCGCTCCCTCGACGACTTCTCCATGGGTGCTCGCGTCGCGGCCGGCGAGACCGTGATCATCCACGACGCCCCCTCCGAGCTGGACCCGAGCCTGCCGGCCGATCGGGAGATCATCGAGGCGGGCGGCCGCGCCTCGCTGATCGTCCCCCTCGAGTCGGGCGGCGAGGTGAAGGGCGGCATCTACTTCGGCAAGCGCCGTCCCAACTGGTACGACCGCTCCGACGCCGAGATCGCCCAGGGCATCGCCTCGCAGGTGATGCTCATGGTCCAGCACCAGCAGCTCGCCGAGGACCAGCGCCGCATCGCCCTGGCCGAGGGCCGCGCCCGGCGCCTCGAGCAGCGGATCGAGACGCTCAGGTCCGAGCTGCACGAGCGCTACGGGTTCGACCGGATCATCGGCCGATCGCCCGCGCTGCGCGCCGCGCTCGAGCGGGCCGAGAAGGTCGCCCCCACCGAGACGACCGTGCTCATCACCGGCGAGAGCGGCACCGGCAAGGAACTCGTGGCGCGCGCGATCCACGCCGCTTCGGCCCGCGCCGACGGGCCCTTCCTGGCCATCAACTGCGCCGCCATCCCCGAGACCCTCCTCGAGAGCGAGCTGTTCGGGTACGAGCGGGGCGCCTTCACCGGAGCCGACCGGCAGAAGGCAGGCCGCTTCGAGCAGGCGGCCGGCGGGACCCTCTTCCTCGACGAGGTGGGGGAGCTGTCGGGACCGGTTCAGGCGGCGCTCCTCAGGGTCATCCAGGAGCGGGAGTTCCAGCGGGTCGGCGGCTCGGCCACCATCAGGGCCGACGTCCGGCTCATCACGGCCACCAACCGCGACCTCGAGCGGGCCGCGGCCGAGGGGCGCTTCCGCCAGGACCTCTACTACCGGCTCAACGTCTTCCCCATCCACCTCCCCCCGCTGCGCGAGCGGGGGACGGACGTCCTCCTCCTCGCGGCGCATTTCGTGCGCAGCCTCGGCGTGCGCATGGGCAAGGGGGACGTGGGGCTCAGCGAGGAGGCGCGCGCCGCGCTCCTCGCCCACCGCTGGCCGGGCAACATCCGCGAGCTGTCGAACGCGGTCGAGCGCGCGCTCATCCTGAACGACGGCGGACTCATCGCCGCGGGAGAACTCGGCCTCGCGGCGCCCCGGGCCGAGGCCGCCCCCGCGGCCGGGCCCGCCGCGCAGCCCGCCGCCGGCGTGACCTCCCTGGCCGACGTCGAGCGCCGCCTCGTGGAGGACGCCCTGCGGCGGGCCGGCGGCAACCGCTCCGAGGCGGCCCGGCTCCTCGGCCTCACCCGCTCCCAGCTCTACACGCGGCTCAAGCGCTTCGGGCTCGAAGAGTGCTGACGCTCGACGAGTGCTGACGGTCTCTTGCACGCGTCCGCGTCGCGGGTCATCCTGTCGCCATGCGATGCCTTGCCCGTGCCTCCGTCTTTGCGGTCCTCTTCCTCATCGCTCCCGCCGCTCCGGCCCTCGCCCAGTCCGAAGTCGCCGGATGGCTCTCCCCGCGCATCGGCGGCCTCGCGCCGCGCGCCGACTACCGGATCGGGCAGCTGGACGACCGGCCCGTGCACGGGCGCGGCGGCCAGCTCGGGGCGACGCGGCACGAGTTCACGCTCCTGGTACCGGTCGCGCAGGGCGACGTGGGCGAGTGGTCCGTCTCGTTCCGCGGTCGCCTCGACGACGTGGACACCGGCGTGCGCCTGCCCGACACGGGCGACCCGTTTCCCGACGAGCTGTGGGACCTGCGGGCGGGCGTGACCTACCGGCGGCGCGTGCGCCGGGACTGGATCGGGACGCTCAGCGTGACGGGCGGCTCGGCGAGCGACAGGCCCTTCGCGAGCCTCGACGAGGTGATCGCCTCGGCAACGGCGCTCCTCCGGATCCCGCACGGATACTCCAACGCCTGGGTGGCCGGCCTCACCTGGTCGAACGACCGCGCCTTCCTCAACTACGTGCCGATCCCGCTCGTCGGGTACTGGTACCAGCCCGTGCCGGACCTCCTCCTCTTCGCCGGGGTGCCGTTCCTCCTGATCCGCACGAAGCCGGTCGAGCCGCTCACCTTCCAGGTCAGCTACTTCCCGACCACGCGGGTCAGTGCGCAGCTCACGTACGACGTCACGCAGCGCCTGGCGCTCTACGCCCACTTCCGGACCGACGAGGTCCGCTACCTGCGGGCCGACCGCGAGCGCCGGCGCGACGGCCTCACCTTCCTCGACAGCCGGGTGGCGGGGGGCGTGCGCCTCGCGCTCGGCCGGCAGGTCGCGCTCGACCTCTCCGCAGGGTACGCCTTCGACAAGATCGTCTACGAGGGCGAGGACTTCGACGACCGCGACCAGAACCGCCTGAACATCGGCGACGGCCTCTACTGGGCCGCCTCGCTCTCCGCCAGGTTCTGACCTCGTTCGACGGGTACGGCTCGGTGGCCGGCGAGCGCGGAGCCCCGCACGCCGGCCTCGACGAGGGCTCCGGCCGAAGGACGGCCGCGGCGGATGCGGAGGCCGGGCCTGTCGATTCCTGGACACCTGACTGTCGACAAATCGACACCACCTCGGTGTCGACCATATCTCTCTAAGGCATATCCAACACTTATGGCACGGCACGGCGGTTGCGATCGGCTTGTGCGAGTTCGCACGAGCGTGGCGGAGGTCCCTCGACGCGATGAGCCAGCAGGCCGTGGAGCGCGCCCTGGGGCGACTGGTAACGGACCCGGCCTTTCGGCGCCGGTTCTACCGGGAGCCGGAACGGGCGAGCCTCGAGCTGGGGCTCGACCTCTCGGCCGGGGAACTGGAGGCGTTGCAGCGCGTTCCCTGCCTCGCCCTGGCCGAGCTTGCGGCGCGTCTCGACGATCGGCTCCGTCGCCTCTCCCTGCCCGACGAGCCGGCCACGGACGACTGACGCGGATGGAGACGACATGGTGGTGAAGCGCAAGGGACTCGTCCTGGCGCCGCTCGCGGCGCTTTTCCTCGCGGCCTGCGGCGCCTCCGAGGCGACGATGGAGCCGTCGTCAGCGGCCGCGCCCGCGCCTCCCGTCCGCGTCACGGCGGTGGCCGCCGAGTTGCGCCGCGAGCCGGCGACGCTCGACGTGACCGGCACGCTCGTCGCCGACGCGAAGACCGACGTGGCAGCCGAGGTTCCCGGCCGGGTGCTCGAGGTGCTCGTCGAGCGCGGCCAGCCCGTCGCGGCCGGGCAGGTGCTCGCGCGGCTCGACCCCCGCGACGCCGAGAACCAGCTCGCCGAGGCGGAGGCCAACGTGGCACAGACCCGCGCGCGGCTGGGCCTCGAGGAGGGGCAGGCGTTCGATCCGAACGCGACGCCCGACGTCCGGCAGCAGCGCGTGGCGCTCGAGCGCCGGCGGCTCGACTTCGAGCGCTTCGAGCAGCTCCTCGAGGAGGGCATCGTGTCGCGCTCCGAGTACGACCTCCGGCGCACCGATTACCTCGCGGCGAAGGAGCAGCTCGACGCCACCGTGAACCAGATGCGCCAGCTCTACCAGACGCTCAAGAGCCAGCAGGCGGTCGCCGCCATGCGGCGCAAGGCGCTGGCCGACACGGTGATCCGCGCCCCCTACGCGGGGCTCGTGGCCGAGAAGCAGATCGACGTCGGGCAGTACGTGGACAGGGGGGACAGGATCGCGACGATCGTCCGCATCCACCCGCTCCGGATCGAGCTCGCGATCCCCGAGACGGCCGTGTCCTCCGTCCGGCGCGGGCAGAAGGTCTCCTTCGCCGTGCAGACCTATCCGGACCGCCGCTTCGACGGCACGGTCAAGTACGTCGGGCCGTCGCTCGACCCGAACTCGCGCGCGCTCGTCGCCGAGGCCGTCGTCCCGAACCAGGACGGCACGCTGAAGCCCGGGCTCTTCGCCACGGCGCGCGTCGAGCTGCCGGCGATGCGCGAGTCGGTCGTCGTGCCGGCCGCGGCGGTTCGCACCGACGCGGGCGTGTCGCGCGTCTTCGTCCTGGCCGGCGGCCGGGCGGATCTGCGGGTCGTGCAGGTCGGCGATCGGACGGGCGACCTCGTGGAGATCGTGCGGGGGGTCGAGGCGGGCGAGCGGGTCGTCACCCGGGGCCTCGAGCAGGTCAGCGACGGCGCGGCGGTCGCCGAGGTCGCGGCAGCCGCCGCCCGGGTCGAATAGCGATGCAGTGGCTCGCGGAGATCTCGCTCAGGCGGCCGGTCTTCGCGACGGTCCTGGTCCTCTCGCTGGTCGTCGTCGGCGCCTTCTCGTACGTCAACCTCGGCGTCGACCGCTTCCCGAAGGTGGACTTTCCGACCGTCTCGATCATCACGACCCAGCAGGGCGCGGCCCCCGAGGAGATCGAGACCGAGATCACGGAGAAGATCGAGCGGGCCGTCAACACGATCTCCGGCATCGACGAGCTGCGGTCGGTCTCGTCCGAGGGCATCTCGCAGGTCTTCGTCCAGTTCCAGCTCGAGAAGGACCCGGACGTGGCGGCCCAGGAGGTGCGGGACAAGATCAACGAGATCTTGCCCGACCTGCCGAGCGACGCGGAGCCGCCGGTCATCGCCAAGTTCGACACCGATGCCGCCCCGGTGCTCTACGTGGCCGTCTCGGCCGATCGCGGCATCCGCGAGCTGTCCGAGTTCGCCGACAAAACGCTCCGGCGCGAGATCGAGTCGCTCCCCGGCGTCGGCCAGGTGAACGTCATCGGGGGGCGGCTGCGCCAGGTGAACCTCTGGCTCGATCCGTCGCGCCTGCGCGCCTACGGGCTCACGGTGGCCGCAGTCACGCAGGCCATCGCGAACCAGAACCTCCAGCAGCCCGGCGGCAACCTCGACCAGGGCAGCCGCACCCTCACCGTGCGCATGAAGGGGCGCGTCAACTCGGTCGCCCAGTTCGACACGCTCGTCGTCGCCAACAAGGGGGACGCGCAGATCACGCTGCGCGACGTGGGGTACGCGGAGGACGGCACCGAGGAGGCCACGAGCACGGGCAACGTCGACGGCAAGCCCCTCGTGGTCCTCTCGATCCGCAAGCAGTCCGGGACGAACTCCGTCGCGGTCGTCGATGGGGTCAAGGCGCGCCTCGCCGAGATCGAGTCGCGCCTGCCGGCCGGCTTCGACATGAAGGTCATCCGGGACGAGTCGACGTACATCAAGGCGGCCGTCGACACCGTGCAGGAGCACCTGCTCGTCGGCGCGCTCCTCGCGGCCGGCGTCGTCTACTTCTTCCTGCGCAGCTGGCGCTCGACCCTCATCGCGGCCATCGCGATCCCGACCTCGATCGTGAGCACGTTCGCCCTCATGTGGTTCATGGGCTTCACGCTCAACATCCTCACCCTCTTCGCGCTCACGCTCGCGGTGGGCATCGTCATCGACGACGCTATCGTGGTCCTCGAGAACATCTTCCGCCTGATGGAGGAGAAGGGCCTCTCGCCCTTCGAGGCGGCGCGCGAGGGGACCCGCGAGATCGGCCTGGCCGTCCTTGCGACCACCCTGTCGCTCGTGGCGGTCTTCCTGCCGGTGGCGTTCATGGGCGGCATCGTCGGCCGCTTCCTCCACTCCTTCGGCCTCACCATGGCCTTCGCCATCATGGTGTCGCTCCTCGTGGCCTTCACCCTGACTCCCATGCTCGCGGCGCGACTCCTCAAGCCGCAAGCGGCCGGCGCGAGCGGCCAGGCGCACGGATCGAAGGCGTCCTGGCTCTTCCGCTCGCTCGACCGGGGCTACGAGGCGGTCCTCCGCCGGGCGATGGCGCACCGCTGGGTCGTCGTGGTCGCCTCGATCGCCGCGTTCCTGTCGACCGTGCCGCTCGGCGCGATCGTCGGGAAGGACTTCCTCCCGAAGAACGACGAGTCGCAGTTCGAGGTCGTGGTCCGCGCGCCCGAAGGCACGAGCCTCGAGCAGACGGAGGTCATCGCCAACCGCATCGCCCGGGACGTGAAGCGGCTCCCCGGCGTGGACTACACGGTCGTCCTCGCCGGCGCCGACTCCCGCGAGACCCCCAACCTGGCCACCATCTTCGTGAAGCTCGTCGACGTGGAGGCTCGCGAGGCGGGGCAGTTCGACATCATGAACCGCGTCCGGGAGGAGGTGCTGCCGCGGTACGCCGGCGACGGCTTCCGCACGAGCGTGTCCGAGGTGGCGGCGATCGGCGGGGGCGGCAACGAGAACAAGGACGTGGCCGTCTACGTGAGCGGCCCCGACCTCGGCACGCTGTCCGGGTACGCGGCGCGCCTGGCCCAGGCCCTCGAGAAGGTGCCGGGCGCGGTGGACGTCGACACGAGCCTCGTCCTCGGCAAGCCGGAGCTGTCGGTCAACCTCGACCGGCGCAAGGCGGCCGACCTCGGCGTCCAGGTGGCGGACGTGGCGAACACGCTGCGCGTCATGGTCGGCGGGCGGCAGATCTCGACGTACAACGAGGGCGGTGAGCAGTACGAGGTGCACGCCCGCGCGCTCGGACGGTGGCGGACGACGGCCGAGGGGCTCTCGCAGATGACCGTCCCCTCCTCCACCATGGGGAGCGTGAGCCTCGACAACGTCGCGTCGTTCGTGCCCGGCGAGGGGCCGGCCCAGGTGGACCGGCTCGGCCGCCGCCGGCAGGTGACGATCACGGCCAACATCCTCGAGGGCTACGACCAGCAGACGGCCCTGACGGCGCTCGACGCCGAGGTGAAGGCCATGAACATGGAGCCGGGGTACACCTACGGCACCGCCGGGACGTCGAGGGAGATGGGCAAGGCCGCGAGGAACTTCCTCCTCGCCTTCACGCTGTCGATCGTCTTCATGTACCTGATCCTCGCCGCGCAGTTCGAGTCGTGGATCCACCCGGTGACGATCCTGCTCGCCCTGCCCCTCACGGTGCCCTTCGCGATCCTGTCCGTGATCCTCTTCGGCCAGTCGCTGAACATCTACACGGCGCTCGGGCTGCTGGTCCTCTTCGGCGTCGTCAAGAAGAACGCCATCCTCCAGGTGGACCACACGAACCAGCTGCGCGAGCGCGGCATGTCGCGGGACGACGCCATCATCCAGGCCAACAAGGACCGGCTGCGGCCGATCCTCATGACGACCTTCGCCTTCGTGGCCGGCGCCGTGCCGCTGCTCGTCTCCTCGGGGGTCGGGTCGGGCGACAGCCGCGCCATCGGCTCGGTCATCGTGGGCGGGCAGACGCTCTCGCTGCTCCTGACCCTCCTCGCGACGCCGGTCGCCTACTCGATCTTCGACGATCTCGCGGCGCGAATCCGGGCCGGGCGCGCGAAGTTGCCGGCGGTCGTGTCGAGCATCGCCGGGCGGCTCCCGACGCTCTCGAGCGCCTCCCGCAGCTCGCGCTGAACGCCACGAACCACCGCCTTCACGCACTCGACGGCGCGCGCGAGCCCTTGCCGAGCGAGGCGCCGTCCGGATCCAGCGCGAGGCCACGCAGGGCCTCGGCAGTGGCGGCATCGGCCGGCAGGAAGGTCTCGATCGCCAGCTCCGAGAGCGTGACGTCGATGGGCGTGCCGAAGACCATCGTGGCGCTCAGAAAGGAAAGCATGCCGACATCGGTGACGAGCCGGAGCGGCACGGCGACATCCGCCCCTTCGCTCGGGGTCGAGGGTCTGGCAGCGGTTCCGCTCGGATAGCCCGACAGCTCCTGCAACAGATCCGCCAGGACCGGATCGGCCGCAACCCCCACCTGACGGCGCAGGCGGGCGAGCAGGTGCTCGCGCCATTCGCCCAGATTCGCGATCCGCGGCGCGAGGCCGTCGGGGTGGAGACTCAGTCGAAGCACGTTGATCGGCGGCCGCAGGAGGGCGGCCGCGGCACCGGCGAGCAGCGGGCTCACCGCCCGGTTCGCCGCCACAAGCGTCCAGTGTCGGTCCACGGCGAGCGCGGGAAACGGCTCGTGGGCGGCCAGCACCGCTTCCACCGCTCCGCGCGCCGCGCGCAGGGCCGGATCGTCCAGCGGCCGCTCGGGAAAGACCGGCGCGAATCCCGCAGCCAGGAGGAGCACGTTGCGTTCGCGTAGCGGCACGTCGAGCCGTTCGGCCAGGTGCAACACCATCTCGCGACTCGGCGAGGCACGGCCGGTCTCCAGAAAGCTCAAGTGGCGCGCGGAGATCCCGGCCTCGCACGCGAGCGCGAGCTGGCTCATGCGGCGGCGCTGACGCCACGCCTTCAAGTGTTCGCCGATGCGTCGGGCCTGACCCGCCATAGCGTCACGATAGGGCAAGGACGCGCCGGCTTCCATTACCTCCGACGTAATCGACGCCGCTCCACCTGCGACGCGATACTGCACTCGCCTGGACGTACCGGGCCGTTTGCAGGGAGACTCCCATGACCAATGCCGCAGAGACCGCCGATCGCCGCATCGCGCTTCGGAACGGGACCGGCGCGGGCCGCCGGCGCCACCCGATCGCATGCGCGTGGAACGAGAACGCGAGCGACATCGACCCGCTGATGCAGGGCGAGGGTCACGACGGCATCGACGCCATGGCCGACTTCGGCGTCGTTGCCGCCGGCGGACGGCTCGAGCACGTAACCGGCTTCCCGGACCAGGTCCCGGCATGACAGGCTCCGATGTCGTCGTCGTCGTGTCCATCCACGTCAAGCCCGGTTGCGAGGAGGAGTTCCTCCGCCTCGTCACGCCGGTGCTCGATGCCATGCGGCACGAGGCAACCTTCATCAACGCCGTGCTGCATCAAGATCCCGAGGATCCGACCCGCTTCATGCTCTACGAGACCTGGGCGGATCGGGACGACGTCTCCCAGGTCCAGATCCATCGCGAATATCGGAAGGCCTACTGGGCTCGTCTACCCGAGATCCTCTGCGAGCCCCGGCACATACAGTCCTGGCGGCCGTTGCGCGGAGATTTCGCGTTCTTCGCGGCGGGCGCGAGCCGGCGAGCGGAGACCGGATAGCCGTCTCCGCTTGACATCTCAACCAATCACCCGTTTTACTAGAAGGAGGTGTTCGGGAGGGCCGCGCTCGTGGGCATGACCATCACGCAGAAGATCCTCGCCCACAAGGCGGGGAAGGATCGGGTCGCGACAGGCGAGTTCGTAACCGTACCGGTGGACCTCGCCGCCTGCCACGACGCGGCCGCCAACCTCGTCATGGACACGTTCGAGGCGACCGGCGCCGATCGCGTCTTCGACCCCGAGCGGGTCGCCATGACGATGCGGGCCTACGTGCCGGCGCGCGATCCGGTGGTCGCCCAGGTGCACGAGCGGATGCGCCGCTTCGCCCGGCGCCACGGCATCCGCCACTTCTTCGACTACGACGGCGGCCCGCACGGCATCGAGCACGTCCTCTACCCGGCGCAGGGCCTCATCGCCGCGGGCGACGTCTTCCTCAACTCCGACTCCCACACGCCCACCGCGGGCGCGTTCGGCGCCTTCGGGCCGGCCATGGGGTGGAGCGACGTCGGCGTCGGCCTCGCCCTCGGCACCACGTGGTTCCGGGTCCCCGAGTCGATCAAGGTCGTCGTCGACGGCCCCGTCCGCCCGTACGTCGGCGGCAAGGACATCGTGCTGACGCTCATCGGCACGATCGGCGTGGCCGGCGCGACCTACCAGGTCCTCGAGTGGACCGGGTCGACCATCCGCGCGCTGCCGATCGAGGAGCGGATGACCATCTGCAACATGGCGGTCGAGGCGGGCGCCAAGTCGGCCATCATGGAGCCGGACGAGACCTCCCAGGCCTACGTCGCCTCGCGGGGCGGCCGCCCGGGGATCGTCTTCCGGAGCGACCCGGACGCGACGTACGCGCGGACGGTGAGCTTCCGCGGCGACGCGCTCGAGCCGGTCGTGGCGAAGCCGTCCCTGCCAGACCGGGTCTCCCCCGTGAGCGAGGTGCGCGGCACGAAGGTCACGCAGGTCTTCATCGGCACCTGCACCAACGGCCGTCTGAGCGACCTGCGCGCGGCGGCGTCGATCCTCAAGGGGAGGAAGGTGGCGAAGGGCGTGCGGCTCCTCGTCTCGCCGGCCACCCGCGAGACCTACGTGCAGGCCCTCAAGGAAGGGCTCGTGGAGGTGCTCATGGAGGCCGGCGCGACGGTATCGCCCGCCTCCTGCGGCCCCTGCGCGGCGCTCCACTCCGGCGTCCTCGGGCCGGACGACGTCTGCGTCTCCACCAGCAACCGGAACTTCAAGGGCCGCATGGGCCATCCGGACTCGAAGGTCTACCTGGCGGGGCCCTACGTCGCGGCCGCCGCCGCCGTGGCGGGCGCCATCGTGCCGCCCGAGGAGGTCGCGCGATGATCGTCGAGGGGCGGATCCACGTCTTCGGAGACAACGTCACGACCGACGAGATCATGCCGACCCACAAGGCGGCCGCCACGGCGGCCGAGCTGGCGGCCTACGCGATGGTGGGCTGCGACCCCGACTTCCCGAAGAAGGTGAAGCCGGGCGACGTCCTCGTGGCGGGCGAGAACTTCGGCGCCGGCTCCTCGCGGGAGACCGCGCCGCTCGGCCTCAAGGGCGCCGGCCTCGGCGCGATCGTGGCGAAGAGCTTCGCCCGGACGTTCTACCGGAACTGCATCAACCAGGGGCTGCCGATCCTCGTCTGCCCCGAAGCGGCGTCCGCCGCGAAGCCCGGAGACGTCATGCGGATCGACCTCGAGTCGGGACGCGTCGAGGTGGCCGGCCGGACGTTCCAGGCCGAGCCCTTCCCGCCGTTCCTCCTGACGATCATCCGGCACGGCGGCAACGTCGGCTACGCGCGGGCGGTCCTCGCCGAGCGAGCACGCGCCGCCGGTGCGTAGGACCGAGACGGTCGCCGCGCTCGTCACCCTCGCCTTCGGGACCTTCGTCGCCGTCCAGGCCCGCGCCCTCGAGGACCCGGGTCTCGACGCCATCGGGCCGGAGGCGTTCCCGATGGTGCTCGGCCTCGTCATTGCCGCCTGCGGGGCGGTGCTCCTCGCGCAGTCGCTCGTTCCCGGGCGGCGCGAGGCCGAAGGGGACGCGGAGCCGCCCGCTCGCTGGGGGGCCCTCGCCGCAACCCTGGCGCTCCTGGTCGCGTACGCCCGGAGCCTCGAGTGGATCGGCTTCCCGCTCGCGACCGTGCTGTTCGTGGGGGCCTGCCTCGCCCTCCTCGGCGCGCGCGGCCTCGCGCGCTTCGTCGTGGCCGGCATCGCCGTCTCCCTCGCGGTGACGGTGATCTTCGGGCGCCTGCTCGGCGTGGACCTCCCGGCGGGCCGCCTCTTCGGCGGATAGCGCCGTGGACCTCTTCGGCGCGGTCGCCGACGGCATCCTGCGCTCGCTCACCCCCGCCGGCCTCCTCGCGGTCGTCGTCGGCGTGGCCTGGGGGATCGTCGCCGGCGCCCTGCCCGGCATCACGGCCTCCATCGGCATGGCGCTGGTCCTCCCCTTCACCTGGGGGGCCGACCCCGACGTCGCCCTCATGCTCCTGGCCGGCGTCTACGTCGGCGCCGAGTACGGCGGCTCCATCCCGGCCATCCTGATCCGCGCGCCGGGGGAGCCCTCGAACGCGCCGGCCTCCCTCGACGGCTACGCCATGCACGTGCGCGGGGAGACCGGTCGCGCGCTCGGCTTCTCGCTCGTCCCGGGGACGATCGCGAGCGTCATCGGCGCCGTGGCCATGGTGACGCTCCTCGTGCCGCTGGCGCGCCTCGCGCTCGCCTTCGGGCCGCCCGAGTTCTTCGCCCTCGCGGTCTTCGGCCTCTCGGCGGTGGTCGGCCTCTCGCGCCGCAGCCTCGCGAAGGGGATCGCCTCGGCCGCCTTCGGGCTCACCCTGGCCATGGTGGGGGTGGACGACCTGTCGGGCGAGGACCGCTTCACCTTCGGCATCGAGGGGCTCGTCGAGGGGATCCAGACCGTTCCGGTCGTCATCGGCATGCTGGCCCTCTCCGAGGTCTTCGCCGAGATCGACCGGGCGCACGAGCCCCAGGCGTCGATCAGCACGAAGGTCCGCACGGCGCTGCCGACGCTGATCGAGTACGTCCGCTGCCTGCCGGCGACGCTCCTCGGGACCGCCATCGGCATCGTCGTCGGCGTCATGCCGGGGGCCGGCGCCACGGTGGCCTCGTTCCTCGCCTACACCGAGTCGCGCCGCATCTCGAAGGACGGCACCCGGTACGGCGAGGGGGTGCCGGACGCCATCGCGGCCCCGGAGGCGGCCAACAACGCCGTCGTGCCGACCTCCATGGTGCCGCTCCTGGCCTTCGGCATCCCCGGCTCGACCTCCGCCGCGGTCATGATGGGCGCGCTCATCATGCACGGGGTCCGGCCCGGCCCGCAGCTCCTCACGGGGCAGCCGGAGATCGTCCACGCGCTCTTCGGCGGCCTCCTCACCGCGTCGGTCGCCATGTACCTGCTCGGCCGGCTCTTCATCCGGCCCTGGATCTACATCGTCAACGTCCCGAAGGTCTACATGATCACCTCGATCCTCGTCCTCGTCGTGGTCGGGATCCTCGGCCTCGAGCTGGGCGTCTTCGAGGTGTACATGGTGCTCGTCGCCGGCGTCGTCGGCTTCCTGATGCAGCGCTACGGCTACAACGTGGTGGCCGCCGTGCTCGGCCTCGTCCTCGGGCCCCTCGTCGAGCAGAACCTCCGCCGCGCGCTCGTCATGTCGCGGGGCAGCGCCGACATCTTCGTCGAGCGCCCCATCGCCCTCGCGCTGCTCGTCCTCGCGGCCGCGTCCATTGCCTACCCGCTCGTCGTCGATCGGGTGAAACGAAGGAGAAGCCCATGATCCGCACCGTCGTGCTCCTCGTCGCCCTCCTCGCGCCCGGCCTCGTTCGTGCGGCCGAGCCGTACCCGTCGAAGCCGATCGAGTTCGTGACGCAGTCGTCCGTCGGCGGCGGCGGCGACGTCATGGCGCGCCAGATCATCGAGGCGACCAAGGACCTGATCCCGCAGCCCATGGTCGTGGTGAACAAGCCCGGCGCGGGCGGCCGGAACCTGGAGAACTACGTCAAGGACAAGAAGCCGGACGGCCACACGCTCGTCGTCACGACCGCGACGAGCATCCTCTGGTACTACACCGGCGCGCTCACGTACAGCGTGAACCGGGACCTCGAGCCGATCATCCGGCTGCAGGTCGAGCCGAACCTGGTCGCCGTGAAGGGCGACTCGAAGTGGAAGACCATGGAGGACCTCATCGCCGACGCGAAGGCCGGCAAGGTCACCTTCGGCGGCGGGCCGATCGGCGGCCCGGAGCACCTCTTCTTCCACAAGCTCGCCAGGGACCACGGGTTCAGGCTGAACTACGTCGCCTACGGCGGCGGCGGCGAGGCCGGCACGTCGCTGCTCGGCGGCAACATCGACGCGACCTTCCTGCAGGCCTCCGAGTCGCTCGACCACGTCCGCTCGGGAGGCATCCGCTACCTCGCCGTCGCGTCGGCGAAGCGGGTCGCCGACATCCCCGAGCTCAAGGACGTCCCGACCCTGCGCGAGCAGGGGGTCGACTTCGTCTTCGAGCACTGGCGAGGGATCCACGCGCCGGCCGGGGTGCCGGCCGAGGTGGTCGAGTACCTCCACGCGCGCTTCAAGCAGGGGTCCGAGCGGGAGTCGTGGAAGAAGTGGCTCACCGACACCGCCCAGCTCGGCGGCTACCTGAACCCGTCGGACTTCAAGGCGTTCACCCTCGAGCAGGACCGGCTCATCGAGCAGATCACGACCGACGCCGGCCTCAACAAGAAGAAGAAGTAGCCATGCCGGCTCGCGACCGCGGCGCGATCCGGCGCCTCCTCGAGCAGGGACGGGTGACGCGCATCCCGTGCGCCTACGACGGCTTCTCGGCGAGGATCGCCGAGCAGGCCGGCTTCCCCGCCGTCGCCCTCTCGGGCAACGCCGTGTCGGGGAGCATCCTCGGGCTGCCCGACATCGGGGTCATGGGGATGTGGGAGAACGTGGCGCACTGCGGGCGGATCGCCCGCAGCCTCCGGGTGCCGCTCGTCTGCGACGCCGACACCGGCTACGGCGGCGTCACGAGCGTCGTCCGCACCGTCCGGGAGTTCGAGGCGGCCGGCGTGGCGGCGATCCACATCGAGGACCAGGTGACGCCGAAGCGGTGCGGGATCCTCCCGCAGGGGATCCCGGTCGTCTCGCAGGCCGAGCACGTCGCGAAGATCCGGGCGGCGGTGGGGGCGCGCGAGAGCCGCGACTTCCTCGTCATCGCCCGCACCGACGCGAAGTCGATGCACGGCCTCGAGGAGGCCTGCCGCCGGGCGCGCGCCTACATCGAGGCCGGCGCCGACGCCGCGATGGTCGTCGGCGCCAACACGCCCGATGAGCTGCGCTACGCCGCGTCGGTCGTCCGCGCGCCGCTCGTGGCGGTCATCCACGAGACGCCGCCCACGACGGAACTGACCGACGATCTCCTGAACGAGGTCGGCTGCGCCTTCGCGGTCCACGCCGGCGTCATGCGGTACGCCGTCGTGAAGACGCTCCGGACGGTGGCCGAGGCGCTCCGGAAGGACGGCAGCACGGCCCGCGTCCGGGACATGATGGCGACCTTCGAGGAGTACAACGCCGTCCTCGGCATGGACGAGTGGCTCGCCCTCGAGCGCAAGCACCTCGATACGTAAGGACCGCGCGTTCCCGCCAGGGAGGGTCAGGCCTCTGGCGCGGGGGTCAGGTCTCTACCTTTTCCGAAGGAAAATGGAAAGACCTGACCCCCTGGAAAATGGAAAGACCTGACCCCGCCCTACGCGGTGAGGCTGTCGGGCGCGAGGAAGGCGTCCATGTCGCCCGCGTGCCCCTCGAGCCGCGCGAGGAGCCGGTCGAGCAGGTGGCGCGTCGCGTGCTCCCTCAGGTCGAGCGCGCGCGTGATCCGGTCCCTCAGGTTCTCGATCACCCCCTGCAGGAGCGTCCGGTCGGCGGTGAGTCGCGCCCGGACGCCGCGGCCGCGCGCCTCGTCGACCGTCGGCTCGACGGCGGCCGCCTGCTGGATGGCCGCGGCCGTCTCGGGCGGCGTGCCGCCGAGGTCGGCCAGCCGCTCGGCCGCCTCGTCGACCCCCTTGAGGAGGTCGGCCGCGACCTCGTCGAGGAAGAGGTGCAGGTCGCGGTACTCCGCCCCCTCCACCGTCCAGTGGTGCCCCTTGATCTGCAGGTACGCGGTGTAGAGGTCCCCCGCGGTCGCGGCGAGCAGCCCGCGGACCTCCTCTGCCACCTCGGGCGCGAGCCCGAGCGGCGCCCTGGCGCCGGCCTGCGCCGGCTTGCGCCCATCGACCCTCTTGATCGTCTCCGAATTGGCCATTGCGACTCTCCTTTCTGCGTTGTCTGTCTATCGAAGCGTCCAGACCAGCATCACGGCGTTCAGCCCCACGAGCGCGACGACGACCGCCGCCGCAGCCATCCGCGTGCCGCGCCCGTTGCGGAGCGCGCCCATCACGTCCCCCCGATTCGTCAGGAGGACGAGCGGCACGACCGTGAAGGGGAGCTGGAGGCTCAGCACGACCTGGCTGAGGACGAGCGCGTGCAGCGGATCGAGCCCCCACGCGATCACCGCCAGCGCCGGGACCATGGTGATGACGCGGCGCAGCCAGAGCGGGATGCGGACCTCGAGGAAGCCCTCGAGGATCATCTGGCCGGCCAGCGTGCCGGTCGCCGAGGAGGCGAGCCCCGAGCAGAGGAGCGCCACGGCGAAGGCGAGCCCCGCCGCGCCGCCGAGCAACGGGACGAGCGTGCGGTGGGCCTCGCCGATCGACGCGACCGACAGGCCGTTGGCGTGGAAGGCCGCGGCCGACATGACCAGGATCGCCGAGTTGACGAGCCAGGCGACGTTCAGCGCCATGACCGAGTCGGCGACCGCGAACCGGTAGGTCGTCCGGTTGCGCTCGGGGTCCGCCGCCCGCCGGCTCAGGATCAGGCCGGAGTGGAGGAAGAGGTTGTGCGGCATGACCGTGGCGCCGAGGATCCCCACCGCGACGACGACGCTCTCCGGCGTGAGCGTCGGGCGGACGAAGCTCCGGCCGATCTCGGCCCAGTCGGGCGCGACGAGGCTGATCTCGTAGAGGTAGGCCAGGCCGATCAGCGACACGAAGGCGCCGATCGCGAACTCGACCGCGCGCACGCCGTATCGGTAGAGGCCGAGGGTCGCCATGACGACGATCCCCGTCAGCGCGGCGCCGGCCCAGAGCGGCAGCCCGAAGAGCAGGTGGAAGGCGATCGCGCCGCCGAGGATCTCGGCGAGGTCGGTCGCCATGACCGCGACCTCCGCGGCCGCCCAGAGCCCCAGGGCGACCGGACGGGACATGTGCGCGCGGCAGTTCTCGGCGAGCGTCCGGCCGGTGGCGAGGCCGAGCTTGGCGGCCAGGCTCTGCAGGAAGATCGCCACCACGTTCGAGACGAGGATGACCCAGAGGAGCTGGTAGCCGAACCGGGCGCCCCCCTCGATGTCGGTCCCCCAGTTGCCGGGGTCCATGTACCCGACGCTCACGAGGGCCGCCGGCCCCGCCACGCGCCAGAACTCGCGCGAGAAGAACGCCGCCCACGGCCGTCGGCCGAGAGCCGCTCCCCCCGCGTGGACGATGTCAGTGGCGCTGCCGTGCATCCGGTTCTCTCTCACTCTCTTGAAAGTAATAATTACTATCGATCACCGGCCCCAAAAAACGACGCGGCTACCTTCCCTGCTGGCAGAGACCGCACTCGCCGAGCACCTCGAGGCGCAGCTCCGTCGGCCGGAACCCCTTGAGCTCGGCGCCGCGCAGCCAGCCGGAATCGGGCGCGAGGTCCAGGTCGTCGATCCGCCCGCACCGCACGCAGCGCGCGTGCGAGTGCTCGTCGGTGCGGATGTCGTACCGCGCCGAGGCGTCCCCGTACGTGAACTTGCTCGCGAGGCCGCAGTCGACGAGGAGCTCGAGCGACTTGTAGACCGTGGCGAGGCTCACGCGCGGCACCGTTTCCTTGACCGCCAGGTAGACCTCCTCGGCCGTCGGGTGGTGGTGGACGCGCCTGAGGTACTCGTACACCGCCTCGCGCTGGGGCGTCAGCCGCTGGTCGCGCGCCTCGAGACGCGCGCGAACCTCGTGCATCGGTGCTCCGCTTCCCGACATGGCCAGACGATAACCCGGAGGCGATGGCTTGTCAAGAATAATTATTAGTATCTACTCAGCCGTGACGCCGGGCGCCGAGACGGCAGGCTCGATCTCGAACCGGATCCGCCGCCCCGCCTCGCGCAGCGCCGCCTCGACCGCCTCGGGCGTCTCCCCGCGTGCGAAGACGAAGCCGGCGTACTGCGCTCCCTCGGGGAGCGGGACGAGCGCCTGGCCGACGTGGGCCGTGATCGACACCTCGGTCACGCCCGGCACCTCGCGCGCCTCGGCGACGCCGTGGATCGCCTCGAGCCGGCCGGCGCTCGGGGGGTTCAGCATCAGGACGCCCGACGGCCGCTGCTCCCGCACGGGGGGCGCCAGCTCCCGGCCGAGCGCCTGGAGGAGGATCAGCTCCTCGAGCGTGTAGCCGGACTCGAAGCGGAGCGCCCGCGAGCAGTGGCCGCCGATGGAGCGCGCCGCCACCTCGAGGATCCAGGCGCCGGCGTCGTTCACCCGCAGCTCCGCGTGCACCGGCCCGTCGTGGAGCCCGAGCGCCGCCGCCGCCCGCCCGACCGCCGCGTCGATGTCCGCCTGCACCCGCGCCGGCAGCCGTGACGGCGTCACGTAGATCGTCTCGGGGAAGAACGGCCCGTCCATCGGGTCGGGCTTGTCGAAGAGGGCGAGCCTGAGGAGACGGCCGGCGAGGAGGAGCCCCTCGAGCGCGACCTCGCGGCCGGGCACGAACCGCTCGACCAGCAGCTCGCGCGCCGGCGCGCCGCAGGCGGCCACCTCGGGGTCCTCGAGGATACGGCCCACGCGCCGGTACGCCGCGGCGAAGGACGCGTCGTCGTCGGCCCGGATGACCCCCCGCGAGGCCGCGAGGACGAGCG
>DASVDK010000109.1:0-18112 GCA_036381125.1 Thermodesulfobacteriota bacterium
GGAAAAAGTAAAGACCTGACCCCAGTCCTTATTCCTTACACGATACACATGCTCACCACCGACCGCGTCTCCGGTCTCGTGCTCGTCGGGGTCGCCGCCGTGGCCGCCGCCGGGACCCGCGCACTCCCCGTCGGCAGCCTCCGCGAGCCGGGGCCCGGGTTCCTGCCGCTCGTCCTGGCCGGCCTCCTCGCCCTCTTCGGGCTGGTCGTCGCCTTCGCCGACCGCCGGTCGGGCGCGCTGCGCGCGCTCGAGTGGCCGGAGGCGCGACACGCGGTCGCCATCCTCGCCGCCTGCGCCTTCGCCGCCTTCGCGCTCGAGCGTCTGGGCTACCGGGTGACGGTCTTCGTGATGGTCGCGGTCCTCGCCGGCGCCGTCGAGCGGCGCCGCCCGCTCGCCGCGCTCGCCGTCGCGGCCGGCCTCTCCGCCGTCACCTACTTTGTCTTCGCCGACCTGCTCAAGGTGCCGCTTCCCCGCGGCCCGTTCGGGCTCTGAGCGGTGCTCGAGACGCTGGGCGGCCTCGCGCACGGCTTCGGCGCGGCGCTCGAGCCCGGGCTCCTCGGCTACGCCTTCGCCGGCTGCATCGTCGGGACGCTGGTGGGGGTGCTGCCCGGCGTCGGCCCGCTCGCCGGCATCAGCCTGCTGCTCCCGGTCACCTTCGGCCTCGACGCCACGCGCGCCATCGTGCTCCTCGCCGGCATCTACTACGGCTCGATGTACGGGGGCTCGACCACGTCGATCCTCATGCGGATCCCGGGCGAGGCGGCGTCGGTCATGACCTGCCTCGACGGCTACGCGATGACCAGGAAGGGCCGGGGCGGGGCGGCCCTGGCCGTCGCGGCGGTCGGCTCCTTCGTCGCCGGGACGCTCAGCGTCGTGGCCCTCATGCTGCTCGCGCCGCCGCTCGCGGAGTTCGCCCTGCGCTTCGGGCCGCCCGAGTACACGGCGCTCCTCGTGCTGGGCCTCCTCGTGCTCGCCTTCATGAGCACCGGCTCGATGCCCAGGGCGCTCGCCATGGCGACCGTCGGCCTCCTGGCCGGCATGGTGGGCATCGACACGATGACCGGCTTCACCCGCTTCACCCTCGGGGTGGTGGAGCTGTCGGACGGGCTCGGCATCGTGCCGATCGCGGTCGGCCTGTTCGGCATCTCGGAGATCCTCCTCAGCGCGGGGCAGCCGACGCCGCCGGTCGTCGCCAGGCCCCGGTTGCGGGAGCTGCTCCCGTCGCGAGAGGAGTGGCGCCGCTCGGCGGCGCCGATCGGCCGCGGCACGCTGCTGGGGTTCCTGATCGGCGTGATCCCCGGGTCGGCCCACATCATCGCGTCGTTCGTCTCCTACGCCGTGGAGCGCCGGCTCTCGCGGCGCCGCGACGAGTTCGGCCGGGGGGCGATCGAGGGGGTCGCGGGCCCCGAGTCGGCCAACAACGCCGCCGCCTCCGGCGCCCTGGTGCCGATGCTCGCGCTCGGCGTCCCGTCCGGCCCCATCCCCGCGGTCATGCTGGCAGCCATCATGGTCCACGGGCTCCAGCCGGGCCCCATGCTGATCCAGCAGTCGCCCGACCTCTTCTGGGGGTTCATCGCGAGCATGTACGTCGGCAACGTCGTGCTGCTCGTCCTGAACCTCCCCATGGTCGGCCTCTTCGTCAACCTCCTGCGGATCCCCTATCGCTGGCTGTACCCGGCGATCCTCGTCTTCTGCGTGCTCGGCGTCTACGCGGTGAACGGCAGCGTCGTGGACGTCTGGATCATGACGGCGGCCGGCGCGGCCGGCTATCTCCTCCGCAAGTTCGCCTTCGAGCCGGCGCCGATCGTGCTCGGCCTCGTGCTCGCGCCGACGCTCGAGATGAGCTTCCGGCAGTCGCTCGCGCTGTCGGGCGGCGACTACACGGTCTTCGTCACGCGGCCGATCGCGGCCGCCATGCTGGCCTTCGCGGTCGTCCTCCTCGTCCTCGGCGCCCTGCCGGCCCTGGCGCGCGGGGGAGCCGTGCGGGCCCGCCTCGGCCTTGCCAATGCATCCGCTACCACTCCGGAGGACACGAACCGATGATCACTCGCCGATCGATCGTCGTCTGCCTGACTCTGGCCGCGCTCGGCCTGCCCGGGGCGAGCGCCGCGCAGGAGCCGTACCCGAGTCGCCCCATCACGATCGTCGTCCCCTTCCCGCCCGGCGGCCAGGCCGACCTCAACGCGCGCCCGGCCGCGGCCGCGCTCGAGAAGGTGCTCAGGAACCCGGTCGGCGTCGTGAACCGGACCGGCGCCGCCGGAGCCGTGGGGATGGCCTCGGTCGCCAACGCGAAGCCCGACGGCTACACGCTGCTACTCGCGCTCTCGTCGATCTCGATCATCCCGGAGGCCGACAAGCTCTTCGACCGCAAGCCCGCGTACACGATGGACCAGCTCGCGCCCATCGCCCTCCTGTCGGCCGACCCGACGATCCTCGTCGTCCCGGCCGATCGCCCCTGGAAGTCGGTGAAGGACCTCGTCGAGGACGCGAAGCGGCGCCCGGGGCAGATCGCCTTCTCGTCGTCCGGCGTCTACGGGACGCTGCACCTCGCCATGGAGATGTTCGCCCACGCGGCGGGCATCACGTTCAAGCACATCCCCTACAGCGGCGCCGGCCCTGCCCTCACGGCGATCCTGGGCGGCCAGGTGGACCTCCTCGCCTCGGGTCCGGCCGTGGTCGTGCCCCACATCAAGTCGGGGAAGCTCAGGGCCCTGGCCGGCTGGGGCGCGAAGCGCGTCGCCGCGCTCCCCGACGTGCCGACCTTCAAGGAGCTGGGGTACCCCGACGTGGAGTTCTACATCTGGGCGGGGCTCTTCGCGCCGGCGGGGACGCCGGAGCCGATCCTGACGACGCTCAGGGGAGCCGTGCGGCAGGCGGTACAGGACCCCGACTACAAGGCGGCCATGGCGAAGCTCGCGACGCCGATCAGCTACCTCGACGCGCCCGAGTTCAAGGCGTTCTGGGACAAGGACGCGCGGATGCTGGCCGAGGCGGTGCGGCGCGTCGGGCGGATCGAAGGGGCGAAATGAGATGGCCGGGGGTCGGGTCTCGAGTTTTTCCGCGCCGGCCGAGCGCGCCGGGAAAACGTAAAGACCTGACCCCCGTCCTTATTCCCTCTTCTCCTCCAACGCCTCGCGCACCTCGTTGAGCCCGGCCACGATCGCCTCGCCGGCCAGGCGCATGCCGCGCATGAAGCCCTCGAGGTTCGCGCGAAACGCATCGAACTCGAGCCCCTCGCGGCCGAGGAGCGCCACCTGCGTGAGCTTGATGGACCCGCCAGGCTCGACGCCGACGCGCGCGCCGAGGAGGCCGGCCTCGGCGTTGAGGGCGAGGAGGCGCTGGTAGAACGGCTCGGCGTGCACGCCCGGCGCCTGTCCGAGGGCGGCCGACAGGAGCAGGGTCGAGCCGAAGTGGTAGACGTACACCGGGCAGGGACCGACCGGGAAGGTCCAGCACTCCCCTTGCGTCACCCCCTCGACCGGCGTCGCGGGAAGGTTCAGGCGCGGGAAGTACCCTCCGAGCAGCGACTCGGTCCCCATGGCTCCTCCGGGCTGAAGGTGTAAAGGTGGAGTATAGCGCCTCCGGCCGGGGCCCCGTCAGGCGGGTCGCCCCTCACGGTAGGGGTCGAAGTCCCCGCCGGCCCGCTCGCTGATCGTCAGGCGCCCGGCCAGGGCGTCGAGGAACCGCGACGCCGGGATCCGGGAGACGAGCCGGCGGCCGTCGGGCCCGATCGGATGGAGGCTCGGCGTGATGTCGCGGACGTCGTCGGCGTACCAGCGCGCGGCCACGGCCCCGCCGGGGGTGTGGTCCACCTCGAGGCGGTCGAGGACCGGGACGAGGGGGACCAGGTCGACGCGCGGGCGAGGCCGCCGGCTCGCCAGGCGGACCCAGGTCTCGTAGCGGAGGCTGACCCCCTCCACCGCCCCGCCGGTGAGCCAGAGGACCCGCGTGCGCGGCGTCCGCGGGTAGACGGCCGCGCGCGGCAGGGGGGCGAGGCCGGCGTCCCGATCGACCACCGCGAGGTCGAGGTCCGGCCGGTCGTCGATCCGGGCGCGCCCCCGCTCGAACGCCCGCATGCCGGCCTCGACCGCCGCGAACGGCTCCTCCCAGAGCGCCCGGACCTCGGGCGCATCGGGCGCCTCGAGCCAGGCCGGCAGCCGCGCGAGGACCGCCTCGTACCGCCCCGCGACCCGATCCGGGTAGGGGCGCGTCGCCTCCGAGACGCCGAGCGGCGAGCGCGCGGGGTCGGTGAACGCCGAGATGGCGAGCGCGACCTTGAGCGCCGAGGGGTCGCGCCAGACGAGGAAGTCCCCGGCCGTGGCGGCCGCGACGACGAGGTCGCGCCGCGCGAGCGCCGCCTCCGGCGCGACGAGCGCCAGGAGGGCCAGGGCGCCGTCCTCGTCGAAGTGGTTGTTCGTGACCGAGCGGGCGCCGGCGGCGAGGCGGTCCCGCTCCCGCGGCGGGAGGTCGAGGAACCGGAGGGCGATCTCGGCGCTCGTGTCGGCGCCGAGCCCGGCCGGCGTCGGCGTGCCGGGCCAGTGCGAGAGGGTGAGCGTCGTGCCGGGCTGCGGCGCGCCGTCGGCCACCACGTGCGGGCGGCCGGCACAGGCGCCGTAGGGGACGAACGCGAAGCGCATGATCGAGTATAGCGGCGATCAGAGGCCGAGGTAGGCGCGCCGGACCTCGGGGCTCTCGGCCAGCTCGGCGGCGGGGCCGGCCATGACGACCCGGCCCGTCTCGAGGACGTACGCGCGGTCGGCGATCCGGAGCGCCTGCCGGGCGTTCTGCTCGACGAGCAGCACCGCCGTCCCCTCCGCGCGGATGCGCGAGACCAGCTCGAAGATCTCCGCGACGACGAGCGGCGCGAGCCCCGTGGACGGCTCGTCGAGGAGGAGCAGCTTCGGCCGCGCCATCAACGCGCGGCCGATGGCGAGCATCTGCTGCTCGCCGCCCGAGAGGGTGCCGGCGAGCTGCCGGGCGCGCTGGCGCAGCACGGGGAAGCGCGCGAGGGTCGCCTCGAGGTCCCGCGCGGCGCCGTCGCGGTCGCGCCGCGTGTAGGCGCCGAGGGCGAGGTTCTCGGCCACGGTGAGCCGCGTGAGGATCGCCCGGCCCTCGGGCACCTGCACGACCCCGGCCCGCACGATCTCGTCGGCTCGACGGCCGGCGAGCGAGCGTCCCTCGAAGCGGACCGTGCCGGCGCGCGGCGCGAGGAGCCCGGAGATGGCGGCGAGCGTCGTCGTCTTGCCGGCGCCGTTGGCGCCGATCACGGCCACGATCTCCCCCGGCCGCACCTCGAGGTCGACCCCCTTCACCGCCGGGATCGTCCCGTACGCGACCTCGAGGCCGCGGACCTCGAGCAGCGGCTCGTTCACCCCCTCGCCTCCGGGGCCTCTCACGACGCCTCCGCGCCGAGGTACGCCTCGACGACGGCGCGGTCGGCCGCGACCGCCTCGGGCGGGCCGAAGGCGATCCGCCGGCCGAAGTTGAGCACGGCCACCCGCTCGCAGATGCCCATGACCACCTTCATGTCGTGCTCGATGAGCAGGATCGTCACGCCGCGCTCGCGGATGCGCCGGATGTAGGTCACGAGCGTCGCCCGCTCCGTCGGGTTCGCGCCGGCGGCCGGCTCGTCGAGGAGCAGGAGCGCCGGGCCGGTCGCGAGGGCGCGCGCGAGCTCGAGCCGCCGCTGCTCCCCGAAGGGGAGGCTCCCCGCGCGCTCCGGCCCGCGGTGGCCGAGGCCGACGAAGTCGAGCAGCTCGCGCGCCCGGGCGGCCGCCACCCGCTCCTCCTCCCGCTCGCGGCGGACCCGCACGAGGACGTCGAGCAGGCCGCCCGACGTGCGGACGTGCTCGCCGATGAGGACGTTGTCGAGCACGGACAGGGCGCCGAAGAGCCGGATGTTCTGGAAGGTGCGGCCGATGCCGAGCGCCGTGATGCGGTGGGGCTGAAGCCCAGAGATCCGCCGGCCCCGGAAGCGCACCTCGCCCGCGGTCGCCGTCTCGAGGCCGGAGATCACGTTGAAGGCCGTCGTCTTGCCGGCGCCGTTGGGGCCGATGAGGCCCACGATCTCGCCCTCGCGCACGTCGAGGTCGAGGTCGGCCACGGCGGTGAGCCCGCCGAACCGCACCGTGAGGCGCCGGATGTCGAGGAGGGGTGCGGCGCTCACGGCTTGGCGCCTCGTCGCAGCATCCGGCGCACCACGTCGGGCACCTCGAGGAGGCCGTTCGGCAGGTAGACGATGACGAGGAAGAGCACGAGCCCGGTCACCATCCCCCGGAAGTCGGCGAGGAACCGGAGCAGCTCCGGCAGGAGCGTGAGGATGGTCGAGCCGAGGATCGGGCCCCAGTAGGAGCCGGTGCCGCCGAGGACCGCGAAGGCGAGGATGTCCACGGCGGGGCCGAACCCGTACTCGCGGGGGGAGATGAAGAAGGTGAAGTGCGCGTTGAAGCCGCCGGCGAGGCCGGCCAGCATCGCGCCCAGGACGAAGACGAGGTTCTTGTGGTAGACGACGTCGATCCCCATCACGCGGGCGGCGACCTCGTCCTCCCGGATGGCGTCGAGCGTGCGGCCGAGCCGCGAGCGCCTGAGCCGCTCGAAGAAGTAGATCAGCGCCGCGCAGGCGAGGACGAGGTGCCACAGCTCGGTCTTCGGCGGGATGCCGTTGAGGCCCATGGCGCCGCCCGTCACCTCGAGGTTGAGGAAGACGACGCGGATCACCTCGCCGAAGGCCAGCGTGGCGAGCGCCAGGTAGACGCCGGACAGCCTGAGCACCGGCAGCCCGATCGCGAGGCCGACCAGGCCGGCCGCGGCGCTGCCGGCCGCGAGGCAGACGGGGAACGGCAGGTCGAGCTTCATGGTGAGGAGCGCCGAGGTGTAGGCGCCGATGCCGGCGAAGGCGGCGTTGCCCACCGAGAGGAGGCCGGTGTTGAGCGTGATGTAGATGCTCAGCGCGAGGATGGCGTGCGTGAAGAGGAGGTAGACGAGGGTGTTGTACGTCTGCCAGAAGGCGGCGAGCCACTCCACCACGGCCGGCCCCTCCCCTACGCCTTGCGCGCCTGCCGCCGCCCGAAGAGCCCCTGCGGCCGGACGACCAGGATCAGGAAGAGCAGCCCGAAGGCGATCGCGTCCCTGAGGTCCGACGACAGGTAGGCGACCGACAGCACCTCGACCAGGCCCAGCAGGACGCCGCCCACCATGGCCCCCTTCGGGTCGCCCATCCCGCCGAGGATGACGACGGCGATCCCCTTCAGCAGGATCGGCTCCCCCATGAACGGCGAGATGGCGTTGAAGGAGAGCCCGATCAGCACGCCGGCGGCCCCGCCGAGCGCGCCGGTCACGGCGGCCGTCAGCAGGTAGATCCGCTCGACGTCGATGCCGAGGAGCGCCGCCGCCCGCGGGCTCTCCGCCACGGCCCGGACGGCGGTGCCGAGCCGCGTGCGGCCCAGGAGCAGGAGCAGGGCCACCATGAGCGCCGCGGCGATGGCGACGATGACGAGCTGGAGCTGGGTGACCTGGAAGGGCCCGACCTCGAAGATGCGGATCGGGACGAGCCCGATGGGGAAGCGCGACACCTGCGCGCCGAAGAGCCCCTGGGCCAGGCTCGTGAGGAAGATCGTGAGCCCGATCGTCGCGATCATCGGGGCGAGGTGCGGCGCCTTGCGCGCGCGCAGCGGCGCGAGCGCGAGGCGATCGATCAGGACGCCGAGGATCGCCGCGCCCGCGACGGCGAGCGCCATGGCCGGATAGATGCCGATGCCGAGCGCAGTGACGGCCGCCAGGGCGAAGAAGGCGCCGAACATGGCGATGGCGCCCTGGGAGAGGTTGATGACCTCGAGGACGCCGAAGACCAGGGTGAAGCCGAGGGCGAACAGCGCGTAGACGCTCCCGAGGGCGATGCCGTTGGCAAGTTGCTGTGCGAGCATGTCCCGAGGGGGGCGGGCACCCGCCCCCCTGCACCCCCTTTCGCTCGGGTCCGGCCTCGCGGAGCCCGGCTCAGTCGGTGAAGAGCGTGAACTTGCCGCCCTTCACGATGAAGACCTTGCCGTCCTGCTTCGCGTCCCGGTTGGGCTTGAACTCGAAGGGGCCGGTGGCGCCGACGAAGCCCTTGAGGTTCAGGAGCGCCTCGCGGACCTTCTCGCGATCGGACGTGGTCCTGGCCCGCTCGATGGCGGCGGCCACGATGTGGAGGCCGTCGTACGCCTGGGCCGCGAACTGGTCGGGCGGCTGGCCGTAGGCCTCGGTGTAGGCCTTCACGAAGGCGACGTTCTTCGGGCTCCTGTCCTCGATCGACCAGGGGCCGCCGACGAACGTCCCCTCGGCCGCCTTGCCGGCGATCTCGAAGAGCTTCGGGTTGTTGAACCCGTTGCCGCCGATGAAGGGGACCGAGTCGGGGATGCCGAGCTGGCGAGCCTGCAGCATGATGTTGGCCGCCTCCTCGGCGAGGGCCGAGACGACGATGGCGTCGGGCTCGAGCGACCGGATCTTCGTGAGCTGGGCCGAGAAGTCGACGTCGCCCTTGGCGAAGGTCTCGGTCGTGAGGACCTCGATCTTGTTGTCGGCCAGCGCCTGCCTGAACACCTCGTAGCCCGACTTGGTGAAGGCGTCGTCGTTGCCGTACATGACGGCCACCTTCTTCATGCCGCGCTTCTCCTTCACCGTGCGGATCACCACCGGCAGGATGTCCGCCTCGGTGATGGAGTTGCGGAAGATGTACGGGCCGATGTCGGTGATGCCCGACGCGGTGTTCGAGACGCCGAGGACCGGCACCTTGGCCGCGTTGGCGATGGGATCGGCGGCGAAGGCCGAGTTGGACAGGGTGGGGCCGACGATGGCGAGCACCTTGTCCTGGAAGATGAGCTTCTTGAAGACGTTGATGCCCTCTTCCTTCTTCCCCTGCTCGTCCTCGATGACCAGCACGAGCTTCTCGCCGTTGATGCCGCCCCGGGCGTTGATCTCCCTGGCGGCCAACTGGACGCCGTTGCGCTGCGGGGTGCCGTAGACGGCGATGGGACCGGAGAGGGCGAAGGCGATGCCGACCTTCACGTCGGCGGCGGCAGGCCGGGCGGCGAGCGGCCCGACCAGGGCCGCCGCGGCGACGGCCGCGGCCGAGAACCAGGCAACCAGGCGCGTCATGGTTCGCTGTCTCCAGGAGTGTTCGTGTCGGGTGAAAACCGCGTTACGATAGCATGACCCGGACAGGCGACGCCACGCCGCACGACGCCGCCCCTGGCCGGCCCGGGCGGCGAGCGCCCGGCGGCCGGGCGGCCGCGCGCTGGCCGCGCCGCGGCCGAGCCTGTAGAATGCCCGCCATGCCGAACCCGGGCCAGCCCAACCGGATCGAGCTCCACCGGCACCTCGACGGGAGCATCCCGGTCGACCTCATGTATCGGCTGCTCGAGGACAACGACGTCCGCCCCATCCCGAGCAGGGACGAGTTCCGCTCGATGGTCGTCGCGCCGGAGCACCCGCGCACGCTCCTCGAGTACCTCGATCGCTTCCACTACCCCCTCTGGGTCACGCAGTTCTACGAGAACATCGAGGCGGTGACCGAGGCGATCGTGGCCCAGGCCGCCGCGGAAGGGGTCGCGACGCTCGAACTCCGCTACGCGCCGACGATCCATACCTTCGCCGGCCTCACGATGCGGCAGGCGGTACGGGCCGTCCTCGACGGCCTCAACGCCGGTCAGCGCACCTACGGCGTGCGCTGCGGGCTGATCCTCATCGCCATGCGGCAGCAGGGGCCCCACATCGCGAAGATCGTCGCGCGCCAGGCCATTTCCGACGCCCAGCAGTTCCACGAGGGGGTCGGCGTCATCGGCCTGGACATCGCGGGGCCCGAGCACGGCTTCCCGCCCCGCCTCTTCCGCGAGGCGTACCGGCTCGCCGAGGCGGCCGGCCTCGGCCTCACGGCCCATGCCGGCGAGTCGGGGGGGCCCGAGTACGTCTGGGAGGCGATCGACGACCTCGGCGTCACCCGCGTGGGCCACGGCTACGCGGCCATACGCGACAAGGCGCTCGTGCGGCGCCTCGCGCGCGATCAGATCTGCCTCGAGGTCTGTTACACGTCGTCCATCCAGACCGGCTCCGCCACGGCCGAGACGCACCCGGTGCTCGAGTTCCTCGAGGCCGGCGTCCCCATCGCCATCTGCTGCGACAACACCACCGTCTCGAACACGAGCCTTCCGGAGGAGGAGCGTCGGCTCGCGACGCTGGGGCTGCCGGCCGACGCCTTCGGCGCCATTCACGCCGCGGCCCGGCGCCGCTTCTCCTTCCTGCGCGACGGTCTCCCCGGCCGGAGCGCCTGACCGGGGCCGGCAGCCGTCGCGCGCGCCGATCCCGAGGGCCCGGCCGGGAGTCGGGCCGCACACGCCCCGGGGGAACGGCCGCGTCGCGCCCCCGGAGGAGAGGAGGTCGCGCGATGCGGGACGTCTTCCGCCGGTTCGCCCACCAGGCGTCGCTGCTCGTCGGATCACCCTGGGCCTTCCTGCTCGCGGTGGTCACCCTCGTGATCTGGGCGGTCACCGGCCCGGCCTTCGGCTACTCGGACGCGTGGCAGCTCGTCATCAACACCGGCACGACCATCGTCACCTTCCTCATGGTCTTCCTCATCCAGAGCACGCAGAACCGGGACGCGCGGGCCGTCCACCTCAAGCTCGACGAGCTGATCCGCGCCGTGAGGGGCGCCCGCACGAGCCTGGTCAACCTCGAGGAGCTGACGGATCAGGAACTGGACGAGCTGCAGCGGGAGTTCGCCGCGCTGCACGACCGGCTCGCGCACAGGATCGGCCGCCAGGCCGCCGGCGCCTTCGCGGCGGAGCGGGAGCGCCGCGCGCGCGGTACCCATTCGGGAGGTACGCGCTAGACTGGCGGGATGTCGCTCTCACCTCGTACCGGCATGCACGTCGTCGTCTACTCGGACTACGTCTGACCCTGGGCCTACAACGCGGCCGTGTGGCTGCGTCGGGCCGAGGACGAGGCGCGGGCGGAGGGCCGCCCGATCGCCGTCGAGTGGCGGACCTTCTCCCTCGAGCAGGTCAACAGCAGGACCCCCGAGACGAAAGTCTGGGACCACCCGGAGCGGCGGTGGCGCAGCGTCGCCGCGCTCGCCGCGGCACAGGCGGCGCGCCGGCTCGACCCCGGCCGCTTCCCCGCCTTCCACATGGCGCTCTTCGAGGCACGCCACCTGCGGGCCCAGGACCTCTCCGACCCGGCCACCCTCGACGCCGTCGCCGAAGCGGCCGGCTACGACCGGGCCGCCTTCGCGGCCGCGCGCGCCTCGGCGGAGGCCTGGCGGGAGGTCGGGCGCGACCACGAGGCGGCCGCCGAGCGGGGCGTCTTCGGCACGCCGACGCTCGTCTTCGGCCCGAAGGCGGTCTTCCTCAAGATGCAGCCGGCCCCGGAGGAGGAGAGCGCCCTGACCCTCCTCGAGGACATCGTCGACCTGCACCTGCGCGCCCCGTACATTCTCGAGATGAAGCAGCCCGAGGCGGTCACCGCGCGGGCGAGGGGCTGATCGCTCCCCGGCCGAGATCGGCAACGCCGCACTCGCCGATTCCCTCGGGTGCCGCCGGTCACCGCCGACCGGCGGCTCGTGGGCGCGACGGCGAGGACCCCGCCCGGTCGATCGATCATTGCGTCCTTCCCACGTGACGCGCCGCCGCGGACGTGCTATAAGGCCGGCCTCCGCCATGCCGGGAGGCGCATGACCACCCGAACGAAGCTCGCCTGGGTCGCCCTCGTCTACTTCGCGGAAGGGCTGCCGTACGGCCTGATCTTCGACACGTTCAACGCGTACTTCGCGACCGCGGGACTGAACCTCCGGAGCATCGGCCTGCTCACGTCGGTGAGCCTCCCCTGGACGCTCAAGTTCCTCTGGGCCCCGGCGGTCGACCTCTGGGGGGAGCGGCGCCACTGGTTCGCCGCCGCGCAGTTTGCGGTGGCGGCGATCCTGGCGCTCTTCGCCGTCGCCCCGCCCGGGACCGACGTCGACCGGATCTGGCTCCTCCTCTTCTGCGTGGCGCTCGCCGGCGCCACGCAGGACATCGCCATCGACGCGTACACGATCGACCTGGTCGACCGCGACGAGATGGGCCGCGCGAACGGCGTCCGCCAGACGACCTACCGGCTGGCCACCAGCGTCACCGCCGGCGGCCTCCTCCTCTGGCTCGCCGACCTGGCCGGCTGGCCGACGACGTTCGGGGTCACGTCGGCCATCTTCGTGGCCCTCGGGCTCCTCTCGCTGCGCACGCCGCGCGTCCTGCGCCCCACGCCGGCGCGCCAGGGGCGGCCATTCCGGGAGCGCCTGGAGGGCGCGGTCGTCTGGCCCTTCATGCTCTTCGTACGGCGCGCGGGGCTCGCGAGCTTCCTCGGCATCCTCGGCTTCGTGGTGCTCTTCCGCGTCGGGGAGTACGCGCTCGGGCCGATGGTCACGCCCTTCCGCGTCCAGCGCGGGCTCACCCTGGCCGAGATCGGCCTGCTGACCGGCTTCGTGTCGCCCGCGGCGACGATCACCGGCTTCCTGGCCGCGGGATGGCTCACGACCCGACTCGGCATCTTCCGCGCCCTGATCGTCCTCGGGTTCTTCCAGGCCGCCTCGAACCTCGGCTACTCGGCCGCGGCGCTCGCGCCCGAGGGGCTCAAGTGGCCGCTCTACGCCGCCTCGGCCGTCGAGTCCTTCTGCGGCGGCCTCGGCTCGACCCCCTTCATCACCTTCCTGACGGCGATCTGCTCGAGGGGCCACGCGGCAACCCAGTTCGCCCTCCTCACGGCGCTCTTCAACATCACCGGGCTCGTCGCGCGGACGAGCTCGGGGTTCCTCGCGGAGTGGATGGGGTTCGCCGCCTACTTCGCGGCCACGTTCGTCATCTCCTTCTCGGCCTACGTCTTCCTGCCGGCGATCAGGCGATGGACGCCGAAGGACGAGACGGTCACCCGTCGAGCCTGAGGATCCCGCGCGAGAGCGCCACGGTCACCGCCTGCGTCCGGTCCTCCACGCCGAGCTTGGAGAAGACGTGGAGGAGATGCGTCTTGACCGTCGCCTCGCTGATCGCCAGGTCGCGGGCGATCTCCTTGTTGGTCCGACCCCGGCCCACCAGCTCGAGCACCTCGATCTCGCGAGCGCTCAGCGCCTCCTGCCCCGGCGCACGCATCTTCCCCATGACGCGCGACGCGACGGCCGGCGCGAGGACCGACGCTCCCGCGGCCACGGCGCGTACGGCGTGGAACAGGTCCTCCCGCCTCGCGTCCTTGAGCACGTACCCCGTGGCCCCGGCCTCGATCGCGCGCACGATGTCGGCGTCGGTGTCGTAGGTGGTGAGGACGAGCACGCGGATGCCCGGCTCCCGTCCGCGGATCGTGGCGGTCGCCGCGATGCCGTCGACACGCGGCATCCGGAGGTCCATGAGCACCACGTCCGGGCGCGACCGAAGCGCGGCCTCGACCGCGCCGGCGCCGTCCGCGGCCTCGCCCACGACCTCGAAGTCGGGCTCCGACCCGAGCATCCCCCTGAGCCCGTCCCTGACGACCGGATGGTCGTCGGCGATCACGACCCGGATCGTCACGACGCGAGCGCCTCGCGCGACGCGGCCGCCCGCTCGCCGGCGCGGGGCCCGAGCGGCAGCTCGACGACCAGCGACGTGCCCTCCCCGGGCGCGCTTTCGATCGTCAGAGAGCCGCCCAGCGCCTCGGCCCGCTCCCGCATCGCCACGAGCCCCAGGCCGCCCAGCCGGTCCGGGCCGGCCGGGCGGGAGCCCGCGTCGAAGCCGACGCCGTCGTCCCGGACGTCGAGCGCGACCAGGTCGTCCATGTAGGACAGCGTCACCGTGACCCGGCGCGCGCGGGCGTGGCGGCGCACGTTGGCGAGCGCCTCCTGGGCGGCTCGCATCACGGTCACCTCGAGGTCGGCGGCAAGCCGACGCGGCTCGCCCGTCACGACGGTGCGCGCGGCGATCCCGGTCTGGCGGGCCAGCTCGGCCGTCGTCCGGGCGAGCGCGTCCGGCAGCGTGCCGCGCTCGAGCGACTCCGGCCGAAGCGCCCACACGACGCGCCGCGCCTCCCTGAGCCCCTCACGCGCGGCCTCCCGCGCCTGCGCGACGTGGTCGGCGGCCGCGGCCGGCTGCGTCCGCATCGACGCCTCCGCCGCCTCGAGGAGCATCACGATGCTCGTGAACGCCTGGGCGAGCGTGTCGTGCAGCTCGCCGGCGAGGCGCTGACGCTCCTCGAGCACCCCCGCGCGCCGCTCCGTCGCGGCCAGCTCGCGGCGCGTCGCCGTCAGCTCGTCGATGAGGCGTTGCCTGCGGCGGCTCTGGTCCGCGATGGCCCGGACGGACACGACGATCAGCGTGAGCATCGCGACGCTGACGGCGGTCCAGACCAGGTGCAGCGGGTCGAGGGCGCCGCGAACCCCGTAGGGAAGGTGGCCCAGGAGCCCGATCAGGGCCGCCGCGGCGATGCTGGCCCGCCAGCGCAGGCACCCGAGGACCTGCACCAGGGCCGTGACCCCGAGGATCTCGTAGGCGGGGTCGAGCAGCAGCAGGCCTGTCCAGGCCAGCGCGGCCCCTCCGAAGTACGTCGCCCGGAGGCGGCTCGACTTCGCGAGCGCGTCCGCCCGGCGGACCATCCACCAGGCGTACCAGGCCCCGAGCAGGCCGGCGAGGCCGGCCGCCAGTGCCCGGCGCCCCGTCGCCGCCGCTCCGCCGAGCGCGAGCGCCGTCGCCGTCGCCAGAGTCCCGTAGAACAGGAGGTGACCGAGGGCCGCCCAGCGACCGCCCGGCCCCAGGGGCGGGCAGGCGGCGTCGGCCATCCTCGCATCCGCGTCGCTCATGCCCCCATTTCAGCACACGCGACCGGCCCGCGGCATCAACCGTTCGGTCGATGCCGCCCTCCCTCGGCCCGCCGAGCGGATCGTGGCCGTCCGGTCGATGTCGGCGCGCCGCCCCGCCCCTAGCATGGGGCGCATGTTCGACACGATCGTCGTCGGTGGAGGGCAGGCCGGTCTCGCGATGGGCTACTACCTCGCCAGGCAGGGGCGCGACTTCCTCATCCTCGACGCCCACGCCCGGGTCGGCGACGCCTGGCGCCTGCGCTGGGACTCGCTGCGGCTCTTCACACCGGCGCGGTACGACGCCCTGCCGGGGATGCCGTTCCTGGCGGCCCCCGACGCCCTGCCGACGAAGGACCAGGTGGCCGACTACCTGGAGGCCTACGCCGCGCGCCTCGGCCTCCCGGTCCGGCCCTCGGTCGCCGTCGATGCCGTGGAGGAGGAGGCCGGCCGCTACGTGCTCCGCTCCGGCGATCGGCGCTTCGAGGCGAAGCGCGTCGTCCTGGCGACCGGCGCGTTCCGGGCGCCCCGAGTACCGGCCTTCTCGTCGGACCTCGACCCCTGCATCGTGCAGGTCCACTCGAGCCGCTACCGGAACCTCGGCCAGCTACGGGACGGCCCGGTCCTGGTCGTGGGCGCCGGCAACTCGGGCGCGGAGATCGCGCTCGAGGCGGCCCCGCGCCATCCCACCTGGCTCTCGGGCCGCGATACGGGCCGCCTCCCCGGCCTGACGGGGCGGATCACGGGGCCTCTCCTCTGGTGGGCCGCGAGCCGCGTCCTGACCGTCGACCGCGCGCTCGGGCGGTGGGCGAGGCGGCGCGCGGTCGGGCACGGCGGGCCGCTCGTGGGCATCGGACCGCGAGCGCTCCAGGCGGCCGGCGTGCGGCGGGTCGGTCGCACGGTCGGCTCGCGCGGCGGCCGCCCCGTCCTCGAGGACGGACAGGTCCTCGACGTCGCCAACGTCGTCTGGTGCACCGGCTTCGGCCCCGACTTCGGCTTCGTGCGGCTTCCGGTGCTCGGCCCGGACGGCTACCCGGTCCACGACCGGGGCGTGGTCGCCGGGGCACGCGGCCTCTACGTCCTCGGGCTCCCCTTCCAGCGCTCGCTGGCCTCGCACTCGATCGGCGGCGTCGGGGCGGATGCGGCGTACATCGCGGAGGCGATCGCTGCGGCTCGGTGACCTCCTCTTCGCGCTCGCCGGCCGGCGAGGCGACCCGGTCGCAGTCTACGACCACCTGGCGCCCCGCTACGAGCGGGTCCACGGGCGCTGGCTCCGCGCGGGGGGCGCGGAGGCCCTCGCCGCGCTCGAGGGGTGCCTCGCCGCGGAACTCAGGCCGGGCGCGCGGGTGCTCGACGCCGCCTGCGGCACGGGGGCGCTCGCCCGCTGGATCGCGGAGCACGAGCCGCGCGCGAGACTCACCATGCTCGACGCGGCGCCCGGCATGCTGGCGCGCGCGGCGGCCGTGCCCGGACGGCGCGTGCAGGGCGACCTCGGCGCCCTGCCCTTCGCCGACGGCGCCTTCGACATCGTGACCTGCGCCTGGGGCCTCGAGACGCTCGCGGACCCGGCTCGCGGGCTCTCGGAGCTCGGGCGGGTGCTCGCGCCGGGCGGCCTCCTTGCCTACTGCTTCTGTACGGCGCCGAGGCGATGGAGCGTCCGGGCGCGGTCGCTCCCGATGCGCCTGGCCGTCGAGCACGTCTTCGGCGGACGGTTCCTCCGGGCCGACTTCTCGCCCGGCCTCGACGGCGCTCGTGCGCGGCGGGTCCACGGCCGCCTGGGCCTCTCGACGTTCGTGTGCTACCGGAAGCCGGCAGCGGCCGGCGCCGGCCGCCGCTGAGCCGGGGGCCGGCGATCGATCACCCGTCCGCCGGCAGGAACCGGTCCACCACCTCCCGCGCGAGGCCCGGCCGGTTCGTGACGATGCCGTCCGCGCCGGCGGCGAGCAGGCGGCGCATCTCGATCGGGTCGTCGACGGTCCAGACGTGCACGGCGAGGCGCGCGGCGTGGGCGGCGGCGACGGCGCCCGGCGTGACGAGCGCGAGTCCCCGATGGCGTGGCGGGACCTGGAGGGCCGCCGACGAATCCGGGATCCGACCGGTCTTCCGGAGCCGCTCCCCCGTGTCCCGCGGCGTGCGGCCGGGGACGCACCGGCCGGCCCAGTAGGCCACGTAGAAGGCGCGCACCTCCACCTGTGCGAGGCCGGTCGCGATGCCGCCGTCGAGCCGCCGCACCTCGGCGAGCACGGCCGCGTCGAAGGAGGTGAGGAGCGTCCGGTCGGCCGCGCCGGCCCGGTGGACGGTCTCCACGACCGCCCGCGCCATCTCGGGGTCGTGGTCCTTGAGGTCCACGTTGATGCCGAGCGTCGGGTGCGCGGAGAGCACCTCGGCCAGCGTCGGGACGGCGATGCCGCGGCCCCGGTACGGGAACGTCCTGCCGCCGTCCATCGTGAAGCGATACCCGGCGTCGAACCGGCGCAGCCCCTCGAGGGTGAGCGCGCGCACGGGCGCCCGGCCGTTGGTGAGGCGGTCGGTGGTGTCGTCGTGATGCACGACCACGACGCCGTCGGCCGTGAGGCGGACGTCGATCTCGAGGGCGTCGGCCCCCTGGAGCTCCGCGAGGGCGAAGGCGGGCAGCGTGTTCTCGGGCGCCTCGGCCGACGCCCCGCGGTGGGCCAGGACGACGCGCCGCCCCGGCGTCCAGTGAGGCTCGCGCCGCCGGCTGCCGGCGCTCACGGGAGGTCGGGCCGCTCCGGATCGCGCCGGCGAGTCGGGTCCTCCATCGGCAGGTCCGACCGGCAGCTCCACTCGAGCCAGGCGCCGAGGTAGTTGCGGACGGCGGGGTAGCCGAGGCGCCGGAGCGCCAGGTAGGTGTGGGCCCCGCGGTAGCCGCCCTGGCAGTACGCGATGACCTCGCGGTCCGGCGTCACCCCGAGCCGCTCGAACTGCGCGGCGAGCCGGTCCTCCGGCAGGAGGCGTCCCGCCTCGTCGACGCTCCGCAGCCACTCGAGGTGGACGGAGCCGGGAATGGTGCCGGCGCGCGGGCCGCGCACCAGGCGGCCGAGGAACTCGTCGTCGCTGCGGGTGTCGACGAGCGCCGTGTCGGACCGGCCGAGCGCCGCGCGTACGTCGTCCACGGTGGCGAGCCGCTCGCGCCTCGGCCGCGGCGTGAGGACCGCCGCCGTGGGCGGCACGGCATCGCGCGTGACCGGCATGCCGGCCGCGACCCACGCGTTGTAGCCGCCGTCGAGGACGTGCACGTCCTCGTGCCCGAAGTAGTCGAGGATCCAGAAGCCG
>DASVDK010000110.1:0-2324 GCA_036381125.1 Thermodesulfobacteriota bacterium
GGCGACTGCTCGCGCTGCGGCAGGGCGCGCGCGCGGCCGGCGACCGCCCGGCGCCGCCGCGGCTCGAAAGCTCGCGGCCGATGGGGCCCGTCACGTCCACGCCCCCGGCCGAGAGGCCCTCGACCGTGTCTGACGCGATCCGCGAGATCCAGCGGCGCCGCCGCCTGGCTCGTCGTGGCGTGGTAGGCCCCGGCGCGCCCCGCGCGCAGGGCGCGTAGAAGGAGTGTAGATGTCGATCACCTGGACCTACGACGCCCCCACCGGCGTCTACAAGAGCCACGCCCTCTCGCGTGCCATTTACGAGGCCGCGATCGAGGAGGTGCAGTTCGCGAGCTACGCCGAGCCGGTGCGCGGCTTCGGCCGCAAGCGCGGCGAGTCGGTGACGCTCCCGCGGGTCGGCCGACTCGCCGAGCCGGCCTCGGCCCGCCTCCAGGAAGGCACCCGCATCCCCGAGGACTCGCTCGCGCTCTCGACCGTCACGATCACGGTGAACGAGTACGGCCGGGCGGTGCCCTTCACGTCGCTCCTCGAGGACCTCTCCGAGATCAACATCGAGAACCAGGTCCAGCGGCTCCTCAAGGAGCAGCAGCGGCTCGTCATGGACACCGCGGCCGCGGCGGCCTTCAAGACGGCGAAGGTCTGCTACATCCCGACCTCGGTCGCGGCCGGCGTCTTCGACACGGACGGCACCCCCTCGACGACAGCCACGGCCAACTGGAACGTCTTCCACGTCGAGGAGATCCGCGACTACCTCTACGACACGCTGCTCGCGCCGCCCTACGAGGGCGACGACTACATCGCCATCGTGCGGACGCTCGGCCTGCGCGGCATCAAGCGCGATCCGGCCTGGGAGCAGTGGCACCTCTACGTGAACCCGGAGGCCAAGGCCACGGGCGAGGTCGGCCGGATCGAGAACGTCCGGTTCATCCAGACCAACCACAACCAGGCTCTCGGCAAGGTCGGGACCAACGCCGTCCTGGGCGAAGGCGTGGTCTTCGGCCGCGACGCGGTCGCGTTCGCCGAGGCGGTCACGCCCGAGCTGCGCGTGCAGCTCAACGCCAACAACGACTTCGGGCGGTCCAAGGCGATCGCCTGGTATGGCGTGATGGAATGGGGAATCATCTGGGACACGGCCAACCAGGGCGAAGCCCGGATCGTGAGGGTCACGAGCGCCTAGCTAGGCGAAAAGACTAGGCTTTTCGGCCTAGGAGGAGCGGAGATGGCAGGCTACACCGACAACCTCGTGCTCTACGTGAGCGCCGAGACCCAGGACGAGGCGAGCGCCGCCGACCTGCTCGACATCGAGTTCCCGACGGGCGGGGTCGTCTACGAGTTCGGGCTCATCCAGACCGAGACCGGCTCGGGCAACGCCCCGGTCGTCGCGCTCGACCTCTCGTCGTCGGCCGCCGAGAGCGACCGAGCCGAGCAGGCGACGCTCACGCCGGCGACGACCCAGGCGGCGGGCAGCCGCGTCCGGTCGAGTTCGGCCGCGTTCCCGCTGAACGTGCCGCACGGTGGGCGGGTGACGCTGGAGCACAAGACGGCGGGCACCTCGGCCGGCGCCTACAAGGCGTACGCGATCGTCAAGCACGCGGGCGTGGTCGCCATCTCGACCACGGCCTCGCCGGTGACGGAGGTCGCGGCGTAGCGATGGCGCTCACGGCGACCTACACGATCGAGCGATCTTGGATTCCCTGGGGGCCGGGGGCGGGCCTGCGGCATCGGGTCGTCAAGATCGGGATCCCGGGAAGCGAGACGTACGGCACGGGGCTCGCGCTCGACAAGGGGCGGCTCGGGTGCCCCACGGCGATCGTCGATCTCGCGATCGTCGGAGCCGACGCGCCCACCGGGATCATCTGGAAGTGGGACCGGGACGGCGGAGTCCTGCGCGCCTATGAGGGCGACTACGCCCAGGCGGCCGACGCGCCGCTCGTCGAGCTTGACTCGAACGACCAGCCGGCCGCCCAGGACCTGCTCGTCGAGGTGAAGGGCTACTGATGCCGATCGAGCCGGTGCACGTAGTCGAGGTCGCCCGCGACGGCCAGCCGCGGCTCGCGCGCGTGAATCCCCTGCGGCGATGGGTCAAGGGCGGCGAGGGCGGGCACGAGCCGATCGTCTGGCAGAACGGCCGGTTCCTCGACGACGGCGGCCGTGAGCTGCCGCTCGCGGCCGTGCCCCAGTACATCCGGGACGACGTGGCGCGCCACGTGCCGACGCACACGCCGGAGACGGCGCCGGCCTACCTGCGCGCGTGCCCGGTCGTGGTGAACGGGGTGCCGTGCGACCGGCCGGTGCTCTCGACCGAGTTCGAGGCGCACCTCGTG
>DASVDK010000111.1:0-13012 GCA_036381125.1 Thermodesulfobacteriota bacterium
AGCGCCCCCGAGATGAGCCGCGTCAGGTAGGCCGAGATCGCCCCCACGTTCTGCGAGATCGACATCTCGTTGTCGTTGAGCACGACGACGAGATCGGTGTCGAGGTGCCCGGCGTTGTTGAGCCCCTCGAAGGCGAGGCCCCCCGTCATGGCGCCGTCGCCGATCACCGCCACGACCTTGCGCGGCCCGGCCGCCGTGAGGTCGCGCGCCACGGCCATGCCGAGCGCCGCCGAGATCGACGTGGAGGCGTGGCCGGCGCCGAACGTGTCGAACTCGCTCTCCTCCCGGCGCAGGAACCCCGACGCGCCGTCCTTGAGGCGCAGCCGCTCCATGGCCGCGCGCCGGCCGGTGAGGAGCTTGTGCGCGTAGGTCTGGTGCCCCACGTCGAAGACCAGGCGGTCGCGCGGCGCGTCGAAGACGTAGTGCAGCGCCACGATGAGGTCGACCATGCCGAGCGGCGAGGCGAAGTGCCCCCCCGTCCTGGAGACGATGCGGGTGATCTCGGCTCGGAGTTCGGCCGCGAGGGCCGGCAGTTCGTCACGCCGCAGGGTCTTCAGGTCAGCGGGGGACTGGATCCGATCGAGCAGTGGGGTGGCCGACATGGCCGGCAGTATACCGCCCGGAGCGCGCGGCTCCCGGATCGGGTCGTGGGACGAGCGCTCGCCTCGGGTGCGACCGGACGGCCGTGCGGCGCGAGGGGCCTCCGCGCGCGGGGTCGGTTCCGCGCGCGGAGGCCGGTCGGCAGGTGCGAGCCTACTGCCCGCGGTCGAACGCGGGGCGCTCGGCGTTCGGGTACTGGACGATGCGGACCGAGTCGGTGTACGCGGCGGTCGTCCGGCCGTCCTCCTCGCCGTTGGTCACCGCGCCCTGGCCGCGGGTCGACAGCTCCGGGGCCGAAACGATCTGCACCGGCTGCGTCTTCTCCTTTGCGACCTCGTCGATCGGGGCCGCGAACGCCGTCCCGGCCGCAAGCGTGGCGGCCGCGGCAAGGGTAAGGGCAAAGGTCTTCATGGTCGGTCTCCTCGAGTCTTCGGATCCCTGGGGATCACTCGACATCTGCGGCGCGGGTCACCACGACCCGCCGTCCGCGTTCCTCGGGAGACGGGAGGAGCATCAGGCGTGCCGCCCCGGTCGCGCCCGGGCGCGTGCACGAAAAGCGCACCAACGGCGGGTCGTTGCGGCGACGGGGCGCGAGGCGGCCGATGACGCGACCCACCAGCGCCCCGCGGCACGGTGCAGGTTGAAACGTCCCGCGGTTTCCCTGGAACGCCTACACCGTTCTGGCCGCCGTTGTGACGACAACCGCAAACCGGCCGGGGTCGGGTCTTTCCATTTTCCGCGGCCACGGAACGCCGAGACCCGACCGGGAGCTAGTAGCGCGGCACGGAGGGGTCCACGTCGGTCGACCAGCGGTCGATGCCGCCCGCGAGGTTGGCGAGCTTGCGGAAGCCGGCGGTCCTGAGGAACTCGATCGCCTGGGCGCTCCGGACGCCGGTCTTGCAGTGGACGACGATGTCGTCCGCCGAGCTGAGCTCGTGGACCCGCGCGGGCAGCTCGGACAGCGGGATGAGCTTCGCGCCGGGGATGCGAGCGATCTCCCACTCGGGCAGGTTCCGGACGTCGAGCACGACGACGCCGTCGCCGCGGTCGAGTCGCGCCTTGAGTTCGGCCGGCGTGACCGACGGGATGTCGGCCGCGACCTCGGGCCCATGGGCGACCGGGCCGACGCCGCAGAACTGCTCGTAGTCGATCAGCTCGTGGATGGTCCGCTCGGTGCCGCAGATGGGGCACTCCGGGTTCGCCTTGATCCGCAGCTCGCGGAACCGCATCCGGAGCGCGTCGAAGAGGAGCAACCGCCCGAGGAGCGGCTCGCCCTCGCCGAGGATCAGCTTCACGGTCTCCGCGGCCTGGATGAGCCCCACGATGCCCGGCAGGATCCCGAGCACGCCCCCCTCGGCGCAGGACGGCACGAGGCCGGGCGGCGGCGGCTCCGGATAGAGGCACCGGTAGCAGGGCCCGTGGCCGGCCCAGAAGACCGTCGCCTGACCGTCGAAGCGGAAGATGCTCCCGTAGACGTTCGGCTTGCCGGTAAGCACGCAGGCGTCGTTCACGAGGTACCGGGTGGGGAAGTTGTCGGTGCCGTCGACGATGACGTCGTAGTCCTTGAAGAGGTCGAGTGCGTTCGCCGACGAGAGCGGGAACTCGTGCGCCTCGACCCGGACCTCCGGGTTGATGTCGACGATGCGGTCGCGGGCGCTCGCGATCTTGGGGCGTCCGACGTCCTTGGTGCCGTGGATGACCTGACGGTGGAGGTTCGTGTAGTCGACCACGTCGAAGTCGACGAGGCCGAGCGTCCCCACGCCGGCCGCGGCCAGGTACATGCCGAGCGGCGAGCCGAGCCCGCCGGCCCCGATGCAGAGCACGCGCGCGGCCTTGAGCCGCTTCTGCCCGGCGAGGCCGACCTCCGGCATGATGAGGTGCCGGCTGTAGCGCAGGATCTCGCCCTGCGACAGGGTCACGTCGGAGATGTCCCGCGCCACGGTCGGCTTGCCGTTGACGCCCTGCGCCGCGCCGGCCCCGCGCCCCTGGTCGACGGCGCCGCCCGCGATGGCCGGGACGAGCGACAGGCTCTGGCCCTCGCGCACCGGCGTGTCGAGCCCCTGCCGGTCGTGGATGCTCTCGTCGCCGACGAAGACGTTCACGAAGTTCCGCAAGGTCCCGCCCTCGGTGAAGAGCTGCGTGCGGAGGTCCGGGTAGCGGGCGGTCAGGGCGGCGAGGACCTGCCCCGCGGTCTCGCCCTGCGCCGTCACCTCCGCCTGCCCGCCGGCGAACGCCCGCAGCGGCACGGGGATCTGCACGGTGATCTGACTCATGACTCCTCGCTCCAGAATCGCTCGCTCAGGTAACGTTCGCCCCCGTCCGGCAGGACGGTGACGATGATCGCGCCCGGGTGCTCGCGGCCGATGCGCAGCGCGGCCGCGAGCGCCGCGCCGCCGGACGGGCCGATGAAGACGCCCTCCTCCCGCGCGACGCGCCTGACCAGCGCCTGCGCCTCCTCGGTGCGCATCCACAGGTTCTCGTCGGCCACGCCCGGGTCGTAGATGGCCGGCACCAGGGCCGACGGCATGTGCTTGAGCCCCTCGAGCCCGTGGAACGGGCTGTCCGGCTGGACCGAGACGAGCCGGACGGCGCGTCCCTTCTCCGCCCTGAGCCGCCGCGCGACGCCGACGAAGGTGCCGGACGTGCCGAGTGCGGCGACGAAGTGCGTGAGGCGACCGCCCGTCTGCTCGAGGATCTCCACCGCCGTGCCGTCGTAGTGCGCTCGCCAGTTGGCCGGGTTCGAGTACTGGTCCGGGTAGAAGAAGCGGTCCGGGTCGGCCGCGAAGCGCCGGCGCGCCTCGCGGATGGCGCCGTCGGACCCCTCGGCGGCGGGCGTCTCGACGATGCGGACGCCGTACGCCCTGAGGATCGCCTTGCGCTCCGCCGAGGCCGACGCCGGCAGGCACAGCTCCACCGCGTAGCCCTTCGCGGCGCCGATCCAGGCGTAGGCGATGCCGGTGTTGCCCGACGTGGCGTCGAGGATCGTCTTGCCGCGGACGAGCCTCCCCGTTCGCTCGCCGTCGAGGATCATGCCCAGCGCGGCGCGGTCCTTGACCGAGCCGCCCGGGTTGCGCGACTCGAGCTTGGCGAGGATCGTCACGTCGGCGAGGCCGGCGGCCAGGCGGTCGAACCGCACGAGCGGCGTGTGACCGACGAGGTCCTCGATGCGCTGGCCGGCCGTCAGGGTGCCGATCGCCCGCATGGTTCGTTCATCTCCCGAAACCTCCGTCCGGGGCCGCCTCGCGTGCGGCCCCGGACGATGTGCCGGCATCCCGGCCCGTCAGGCGACCGACTTGCGGCTGAGGTACCAGTCGGTGACCTTGAGGTTCTTGTCGGCCACGCGCGCCTCGGCCGCCTGCTGGGTGGCAGGCGCCGGCACGATCACCTCGTCCCCCGGCCGCCAGTCGGCCGGCGTGGCCACCCCGTACCGGTCGGTCACCTGCAGCGAGTCGATCACCCGCAGGATCTCGTCGATGTTGCGCCCGGTCGACAGCGGGTAGTAGAGCAGCGCCCGCAGCTTCTGCTCCGGGTCGATGAAGTACACGCAGCGCACGGTCGAGGTCACCGCCATCGGCTCGTGCACCATGCCGTAGAGGCGCGCCACCTTCTGGTCCAGGTCGGCGATGACCGGGAAGCCGATCTTCACGCCGAAGTTCTTCTCGATGTCGCGGATCCAGGCGATGTGCGAGTAGACCGAGTCGACCGACACGCCGATGAGCTGCACCCCCCGCCGCTCGAACTCGGCCTGGCGCTGGGCGAAGCCGCCGAACTCGGTCGAGCAGACGGGGGTGAAGTCGGCCGGGTGCGAGAAGAGGAGCACCCACTTGCCCTTGAAGCTGGACAGCTTGATGGGCCCCTGGGTGGAGTTGGCCTCGAAGTCGGGCACCGGCGCGCCGAGCTGGAGGACCGGCCGCGCGCTCACGTTCTCTGTCGTCATCGTTCTCTCTCCCTTTCCTTCCGCCGAACGCCGAAACGAAAAACGCCACGAGCGGGGCTCGTGGCGTCCGGAAGATGCAAGAACTGTCGTCGGGGGGCGGACGGTAGCCTACGCGTCGGCCTGATCGCCCCTCCGGGCACTCCCGGACGGCCACGGCGCCGCTTGGGCGCCACAGCAACAGGGACACGCGCACAGGGCGCCAGCCATGTCCGGAAGAGGCCTGATCATGTGCTCATGCTCGCAGACGAGGCCCCGGCTGTCAATTGCCCCGCCCCGGGGCCCGGGCCCCGGGTCGCGGCCGCGACGCCCCGCCTCGCCGTCAGGTGCGCCGAAGGTACCCGTTGGACTCGAACCACTGCACGGCCCGGGCGACGGCTCCCTCGATGGGTGACTGGGGGAGCCCCAGCTCCGCGACCGCCCTGGCCGAGCTGAAGTACATGGACCTCGCGGCCATCCGGACCCCCTCGAGGGGGATCCGGGGGTGACGGCCCGTGATCCGGTCGGCAACCATCTGGCTCACCCAGGCCGCCGGGAGCACCGCGGCGACCGGCAGGCGCAGGCGCGGCGCCCGTCGGCCGGCGGCCGCGGCCACCAGCCCGAGGAACTCGACGAGGCGCATGTTGCGGTGGCCGAGGATGTACCGCTCCCCGACCCGGCCCTTCTCGGCGGCGAGCAGGTGGCCGACGGCGACGTCGTCGACGTCGACGAAGTTCAGGCCGGTGTCGACGTAGGCGGGCATCCGGCCGGTCAGGAGGTCGACGATGATCCGCCCGGTCGGCGTCGGCTTGACGTCGCCCGGCCCAACCGGCGTCGAGGGGTTGACGATGACGACCGGCACGCCCCGGCGCGCCGCCGCCTCGGCCTCCCGTTCCGCGAGGAACTTGCTCCGCTTGTAGTGGCCGACCATCTCCTCGAGACGGACCGGCGTCGTCTCGGTCCCGACGCCGCCCCGCGGGACGCCGAGGGCTCCCACGGAGGAGGTGTAGACGATGCGTCCGACGCCGGCCCGGTGGGCGGCGGCCAGGAGATGGCGCGTCCCGTCGACGTTCGACGCGTAGAGCGCCGCGGGGTCACGGGTCCAGAGCGCGTAGTGTGCGCCGACGTGGAAGACGAGCTCGCACCCGGCGACCGCGCGGGCGAGCGACTCCGGGTCGCGCAGGTCCCCCTCGACCCGCTCGACGTCGAGCCCCGCGAGGAGCCGGGTGTCGGAGCCGGGGCGGACGAGCACGCGCACCCGGTCGCCGCGAGCGACGAGGCGGCGGACGACCGCGCTGCCGATGAACCCGGTGCCGCCCGTGACGAGGGTGCTCATTCGGCCCGAGCGATCCCCCGGCGCGTGCGGCCGCGGCGCGAGAGGAGCGCAAGCCCGATGCCGGCCCAGAGCAGCTCGCGCGCCCGGCGCAGGACGCTGTAGCCGACCGAGACGGCGAGCGGGTAGCCGAACCCGGCGAACACCAGCACGTTACCCCCCTCCTGCCCGCCGAGCGACGCCGGGATCACGAAGGTGACCGCCTTGGCGAGCCCCGAGAGCGCCTCGATGGCGAACGCGGCCTGGAGGTCGACGGACAGCCCCATGAGCGTGAGGATCGTCCAGGTCTCGGCCGTGCCGGCGATCCAGGCGAGGAGATAGACGGCCGCCGACTGGTAGAGCCGCGCGCGGTCCTCGCGGTAGGAGCGCGCCACCCGCGCGTCGAGGTCGGCGATCGCCCCCGCCCGCGTGGCGGCCCACGCGGGGCGCAGGCCGGCGCGCTCCGCGAGCCGCATCAGGCCGCCGACGAACCCCTCCCGCTGGCGCCGCACGAGCCAGGAGACGCCGACCGCCGTGGCGGCCACGACGGCCGCGACCGCGGCCAGGAGGCTCGAGTCTCCCTCGAAGCGGCCGAGCGCCACGGCGACCCCGATCGTGACGAACAGCACCTGGGCGGCCGTCATGAGGGTGCGACCGATGATCACCGACGAGAGCCCCTCGGCCACCGGCACGGCCGGCGCCAGCCGGATCGCCTTCACCGGCTCGCCTCCGACGTACGCGGTCGGCGTGAGCGTGTTCACCGCCTCGCCGCTCAGCCGGGCCTCGAGGAGGGCGAGGAAGCCCACCCGCGCCGACCTCGGCAACGTGAGCCGCCAGGCGACGGTGTCGAGGAGCTGGACGACGGCCGACGGCACGAGGAAGAGCGGCCAGAGCGGCCCCATCGCTCCGAGGCGCTCGACGATGGCGGCAGGCCCGGCGTACCAGACGAACGCCACGAGGACGAGGACGCCGGTCGCGAAGAGCAGTCGCCGGGCCGCCCGTGAGGCGAGCCAGGCCACGCGTCAGCCCGCCTCCCCCGCAAAGGCCGCGAGGAGCGCCTCGAGGGCCCGCGCCGCGCGCGCCGCGCGAATGCCGGTGCCGACCAGGACCGGCAGCGACGCCGGACGGCGCGCGAGATACCCGAGCGCGCGGTACAGCGGCGCGCGGCCGTCCGGGCTCACGAGCCGCCAGGCCTCCTCCGGGAGCGCGTCGCCGGCGGCGTCCGAGACGACGCGCACGGCGAGGAACGGCACGGACGCCTCCGTCGCGGCGCGCGCGACGCCGGCCGACTCCATGTCGACGGCGATGGCGCCGCTGTCGGCCGACGCGGCGACCTTGTCGGCCGGCGTCGCCCGGACCCTTGCGACCGAGAGGAGCGGCCCGACGCGGAGGGGGAGCCCGGCGCGCCGCGCCGCCGCCGAGATGGCGGCCGCGAGCGAGGCCGACGGCCACCAGTGCGCCCGCAGCGTGGGGTCGACCACGGGATCGCCGATGACCACGTCGCCGACCGCGAGGGCCGGATCGAGGCCGCCGGCGAAGCCGACCGACAGCACGGCGGCCGGCCGTGCGGCCTGGATGGCCGACACGGCGGCGCCCGCGCCGAGCGGGCCGCCGGCCAGCCCGGTCCGCACGACCAGGATCGACGGGCGAACGCGCCCCTCGGGCGGCGCCCACACGAGCCCGGCGAACGGCATCGGCGCCGTCGGCACGAGTCGCGCGGCTCCGCGCAGCGCGCGGCCGAGCGCCTCCTGCTCGACGGCGAGCGCGGTGAGGACGAGGAGCGGCCCCGGGTGCCGGTCCGACCGCCGCCGGCCGCGCACCGCGGCTGGCCGGTCGGGGGCGACCGGCGGCAGGCGCACGGCGCCGGCGCGCTCGGCGAGCGCGGGCCGCGGAGTGGGACGCGCGGCCGCGGGCGGCGCCGCGGGTTCCTGGTCGGGTCGTTGCGTGGAAGGTCCGCCGTGGGCTGGATGCCGCGGTCGGGTCCCGTTCATGCCGGTCACCCCGCGCTGCGGACGGCCTTCGCGTAGAGGCCGAGCGCCCAGAGCGGAAACGTGTGCCGGTAGAGATGGTACCGCAGGTAGAAGACCCGCGGGAAGCCGGTGCCGGTGAAGGCCTCCTCGTCCCACGTCCCGTCGGGCCGCTGCGTCGCCACCAGGTAGTCCACGCCGCGCGCCACCGCCGGGTGCCGCGCCATGCCGGCGTGCAGCAGCCCGAGCAGCGCCCAGGCCGTCTGCGAGGGGGTCGAGAGCGCCTCGGCGTCCCGGCCTTCGGCCTCGTAGCTGGCGCACGACTCGCCCCACCCGCCGTCGGCGCGCTGCCGGGCGAGGAGCCAGTCGACCGCCCGCCGCACGTAGGGCTGGTCCATCGGCTCGCCGATGGCGGCGAGCCCGGCCAGCACCGACCAGGTGCCGTAGAGGTAGTTGACGCCCCAGCGGCCGTACCACGAGCCGTCGGGCTCCTGCTCGCGGCGCAGGAACGCGATGGCCCGCGCCGCCGGGCCGAAGCGGCGGTCGTAGCCCACGTGGGCCAGGACCTCGAGGCAGCGCCCCGTGAGGTCGGCCGTCGGCGGGTCGAGCAGCGCGCCGTGGTCGGCAAAGGGGATCTGGTTCAGCACGAGCCGGTCGTTGTCCACGTCGAAGGCGCCCCACCCGCCGTTCGACGACTGCATGGCGAGCAGCCACGCCACGCCGCGGCGGACCGCCTCGGCCTCGGCCGGCGTCGTCGGCCGCGCGGCGCGCGTCATGGCGAGGAGCACCGCCGCCGTGTCGTCCACGTCCGGGTACCATGCGTTCTCGAACTGGAACGCCCAGCCGGACGGCTCGGCGGGCCGCGCGCGGTCGGCCCAGTCGCCCCGGCGGCGGACCTCCTTCGACGCGAGCCAGGCCGCGCCCCTGGCGAGCGCCGGGTGCGACGGCGCCAGCCCTGCCGCGCCGAGCGCGTTCATCGCGAGGGCCGTGTCCCAGACGGGCGAGAGGCAGGGCTGGACGCGCAGCCGGGCGGAGTCCTCGACGACGAGGCCGTCGAGCGCCGCGAGGCCGCGCGCGACGAGCGGATCGTCGAGCGGACGGCCGAGGTAGTGGAGCGCCATGACGGCGCCCGCCATGGCGGGGTAGATGGCGCCGAGCCCCCCCTCCCCCATGCGCGGCGTCATCCAGGCGAGGGCGGCCTCGATGGCGCGAGCACGCAGGCGCCCGCCCGCCGACCGCTCGTACCACTTGACCCCGCGCTCGGCCAGGAGGAAGAGGTTGCGCCAGGAGACGAGGGGGGCCGAGAGGCGGGGCAGCGGCGGCGCCTCGTCCGCCGCCGACCGCACCAGCTCGCCGCGGCCGACGTCCCCCGGCAGCCGGCGCACGGCGCGCAGCGACGCCAGGATCGAGAGCGGCACGAGCACGGTGCGCGACCAGTAGGACATCGCGCCGAGATGGAACCAGGCCCAGCGCGGCAAGAGGACGATCTCCACCGGGATCGCCGGGACGCTCCGCCAGTCGAACTGCCCCACCATCGCGAACTGCGCCTTCGTGAAGGTGTTGACCGCGGGGAGCCCGCCCAGGTCGAGGACGAACCGGCGGGCGCGGCGCAGCGCGCGATCGTGCGCCGGGTAGCCCGCCGCCCGGAGCGCGAGGTACGCCTTGGCCGTGGAGGAGACGTTGCTCGGCCCGCCGTGGTAGATGGGCCACCCGCCGTCGATCTGCTGGCGGTCGAGGATGAAGTACGCGGCCTTGCGCTCCTGGATGTGCCGCACCTGGCCGATGAAGTGGCGCATCAGGAGGTATTCGGCCGTGATGCTCACGTCGGCCTCGAGCTCGGCCACCCAGTGACCGTCCTCGTGCTGGCGCGCGAGGAGCCAGGCCGCCGCGCGCTCGATGGCGCGATCGACGCCGGCCGGCGGCGCCTGGACGGTGAGGTCGGCGGGCCAGTGCGCGCCGCGCCGCGGCGCGCCTCCGGACGGCGGCGCGCCGAAGCGGCTGATCAGGGAGAGGAACCGCACGCCGCGCCCCCGGCTACGCGGTGAGTTGCCACCTGATCATCTTGGGCAGGTCGGTGAGCGCCATCTCGCGCACGACCGTCGGCTCGACGCTGCAGTGCGCCATGCAGTTCCGGCAACGATCGTCGCGCCGGTTCTCGTACTTGTCCCAGTCCGTGCGCGCCATGAGCTCCTCGAACGTCTTGTAGTGCGCGTCGGTGATGAGATAGCACGGTCCCTTCCACCCGCTGGGGGTGAAGGTCACGTTCCCCCACGGCGTGCAGCGGTACTCGCGCTTGCCCTCGAGGAACTCCATGTAGAGCGGCGTGTTCTCGAGCGGGAACTCGTCGGCGTGCGGGGCGATCCGGCGGAACTTCTCCCGGATCACCTCCCGGGTGTCGAAGATGTCGACGCCCTTGAGGACCGTGTACTCGAAGGCCGGGGAGATGAGGTTGCCGTCGACGCCGAGCCCCTTGAGGAACCGCATCAACTCGAGCACCTCGTCGGGGTCGGTGTCCTTGAACACCGTGGTGTTCGTGCAGACGCGGAAGCCGGCCGCCTTTGCCGCCTTGATCGCCTCGATCGCGATCCTGAACGTGCCCTTCCGGTTGAGGATGCGGTCGTGCGTCGCCTCCATGCCGTCGAGGTGCACCGCCCAGTTGAAGTAAGGCGAGGGCTTGAGCTTCGGCATGGTGCGCTGCATGAGGAGCGCGTTCGTACAGAGGTAGACGTGCTTCTTGCGCGCGACCACGCCCTCGACGAGCGGCACGATGTCCCGGTAGATCAGCGGCTCGCCGCCGCAGATGGAGACGATCGGCGCCCCGCAGGCATCGACCGCGGCGAGGCACTCCTCGACGCTGAGTCGTTCCTTGATGGTCGCTTCGTACTCCCGGATCCGCCCGCACCCTTCGCAGGCGACGTTGCAGAGCTCGGTCGGCTCGAGCATGAGCACGATCGGGTACCGCGTGCGGCCGGCAAGACGCTGTTTGACGAGGTAGGTGGTCATCGACGCGTTCAGGGAGAGCGGATAGCGCATGCGAGACCTCACCGTTCGGTCGGCCGACTCGGCGGCGGCTCGGGCGAAGCCCGGCCGGCGTGCGAGCGATGCGGTGCATTATAGCGACTCTCTCGAAGGGACCGATCCAGCGGCCCTTGCGGTTGGCCGCTCGCGGCGCGACCGACACGCACGAGGAGCGCGACGGTCGGCACGAGCGTCACGGCGAGCCCCGCCGCGCCGAGCCGCCACTCGCCGACGGCGAAGGTCACGGCGAGATTGAAGGCGAGGACGCCGTAGTAGAGACCGACGCCGAGCCGAAGGCCGCCCGTCCCGAGCGGCCGCTCCGTGCCGCGGCGGGCGAGGACGGCCTCGACGGCGGCGTGGCCGCCGATCCCGACGAGCCCGACGACGAACCACCCGGCGAAGTTCGCGGCCGGCACGCCGAAGTAGAACCCCTCGTGCGGGTAGGCGTAGATCAGACCGAGGAACCAGCGGTCCCCCCGCAGCGCGATCGGGTCGATGACGACGTCGAGGAGGGTGAGGAGCGCGGCGGCCAGCGCGACGGTGGCCGGGCCCCTGCTCGCGGCCTCACCCGGCGCCCGCGGCGCCCGGAGCACGATCGCCGTCGCGTACGCCGCGAAGGCGAGGAAGGTGAACGACAGGGAGTCCATGAACGGGACGTTCGCGACGTACAGCTCGCGGTCGCGCGTGTTCTCGAGGTAGGTGTAGAAGCCGAAGGGGATGCCGGTGCGCGTCGAGCTGTACTCGGCCGCGAAGGCGGTGAGCCAGATCGTCGCGGTGAAGCGGGCGGTGCGCGCCGCGCCGAGCGCGACGCCGGCGGCGACGAGGAAGGCCGCGAGGAAGGCGAAGACGTACGGTCGGTAGAGGACCGTCTGCCAGAGGAGCCAGAGGACCTCGGCCACCGTGCCCCTAGGATCGCCGGTCGACGACGAAGCGCGCGATCGCGGCGAGCGGACGTCCCGCCTCGCCGAAGGGCGCGAGCGCGTCGATCGCCTCGTCGGCCAGGCGCGCCGCCCTGGCCTTCGACGCCTCGAGGCCCGCGACGGCCGGATAGGTCGCCTTGCCGGCCGCGGCGTCGCCGCCGGTCCCCTTGCCCATCGCCGCCGACTCGCCTTCGACGTCCAGCACGTCGTCCGCGATCTGGAAGGCGAGCCCCACGGCGGTTCCGTAGCGCCGCAGGGCCGCCACCTGCACCGGCGTGGCGCCCACGGCCAGGCCGCCGCCGACCACCGACGCCACGATCAGGGCGGCGGTCTTGCGAAGGTGGATGAACTCCACCTCCTCGAGCGTGACGGCGCGCCCCTCCCCCTCGAGATCCGCCATCTGCCCCCCCACCATGCCGGCAGGCCCGGCGCCGCGCGCGATCTCGGCCGCGGCGGCGAGCAGCCGGGCCGCGTGGACGTCGGGCGCGACGCCCGGCGGCGCCGCCGCCTCGGTCAGCACCCGGAAGGCCTCCGTGAGGAGGCCGTCGCCCGCGAGGATCGCCGCCGCCTCGCCGAAGACCTTGTGGTTCGTCGGGCGGCCGCGCCTGAGGTCGTCGTCGTCCATGGCGGGGAGGTCGTCGTGGATGAGCGAGTAGGTGTGGATCATCTCGAGCGCCACGGCCACCGGCATGGCCGCCGACGCCCGCTCGGCGTCGCCCCCCGTGACCGCCTCGGCGGCCGCGAGGGCGAGGACCGGGCGGATCCGCTTGCCGCCGGCGAAGACGCTGTAGCGCATCGCCCGGTGGAGCGTGGCCGGCGGCGTGCGCTCGGCCGGTAGCGCGGCGTCGAGCGCCGCGTCGACCGCGCGGGCGCGCGCCTCGAGGTAGGCGGACAGGTCCACGCGGCTACTCCGGGTCGCCGCGCGATCCGCGCGAAGCGGCGGGGTCGAACGGCTCGGCGCGCAGCGAACCGTCCGGCTCCCGGAGCAGGATCTCGACGCGTTGCTCCGCCTGATCGAGCCGGCTCTCGCACTGGCGCGCGAGCCGGATCCCCTGCTCGAACGCCGCGAGCGCCTCCTCGAGCCCCAGCGTGCCGCTCTCGAGACGCGCGACGACCGCCTCGAGCGCCTCGAGGGCCGCCTCGAACGAGGGGGGGTCGTCGGGCGCCGCGCCCTTTCCGTTCTCGCCGTCGCTCGCCACGCCGCGTGCCTCCGGTCCCATGGAGACCACAAGGATGGGGCGGTGGGGCGCGGCCGTCAAGGCGCGACGTCATCGGTCGGCCC
>DASVDK010000112.1:0-8605 GCA_036381125.1 Thermodesulfobacteriota bacterium
AGCCGATTTTCGTTTCCCAGGAGCACGCATGACCGACTCCACCCGGGTCGCACCCAAGACCACGACCGAGGGCCCGGCCGCGCGGCCGCGCGCCGACCGGTACGATCCCAAGGCGGTCGAGCCGAAGTGGCAGGCGCGCTGGGCGCAGGGCCGGGTGTTCGAGGTCGACGAGGACCCGGCGAAGCCCAAGTACTACTGCCTCGAGATGTTCCCGTACCCGTCCGGGCGCATCCACATGGGGCATGTCCGCGTCTACTCCATCGGCGACGTGATCGCCCGCTTCAAGCGCATGCGGGGGTTCAACGTCCTCCACCCGATGGGCTGGGATGCCTTCGGCATGCCGGCCGAGAACGCGGCCATCAAGAACAAGACCCACCCGGCCGAGTGGACGTACAAGAACATCGGCTACATGAAGTCGCAGCTCCAGCGAATGGGCATCTCGTACGACTGGCGCCGCGAGGTGACGACCTGCGCGCCGGAGTACTACCGCTGGGAGCAGTGGCTCTTCACGCGGATGTTCCAGAAGGGGCTCGCCTACAAGCGGCTCGGCACCGTCAACTGGTGTCCGGCCGACGAGACGGTCCTCGCCAACGAGCAGGTCGAGGACGGCAGGTGCTGGCGCTGCGGGGCGGAGGTGACCACGCGCGAGCTGTCGCAGTGGTTCTTCCGGATCACGGCCTACGCCGAGGAGCTGCTCGACGATCTCGACCGCCTCACGGGCTGGCCGGAGCGGGTCGTGACCATGCAGCGCAACTGGATCGGCAAGTCCGTCGGCGCCGAGATCGAGTTCGACGTCGAGGGGGCCGCGGAGCCGATCCGCGTCTTCACGACGCGACCCGACACCCTCGGGGGCGCCACCTTCATGAGCCTCGCGCCCGAGCACCCGCGCGTGGCCGAGCTGGCGAAGCAGGGGGGACGCGAGGCGGAGGTGACCGCCTTCGTGGAGAAGGTGCGCCGGCAGGAGAAGATCCGCCGGACGGCCGAGGATCAGGAGAAGGAAGGGGTCTTCACGGGCGCCTACTGCGTGAACCCGCTGAACGGCCGCCGGATGCCGATCTGGGTGGCGAACTTCGTCCTCATGGACTACGGCACCGGCGCCGTCATGGCGGTGCCGACCGGCGACCAGCGTGACTTCGAGTTCGCCAGGAAGTACGGGCTGCCGATGGTCCTGTCGGTGACGCCGAAGGGCGAGCCGCCGCTCGACCCGGCCCGGATGACCGAGGCCTACACGGCGCCCGGCGTCCTGGTCAACTCGGGGCCGTTCGACGGCATGGACAGCGAGCCGGCCAAGGACGCCATCGCGGAGTGGCTCGCCTCGCACGGCAAGGGGCGCAAGACGGTCAGCTACCGGCTGCGAGACTGGGGCATCAGCCGCCAGCGCTACTGGGGCGCGCCGATCCCGATCATCTACTGCCCCGACCACGGCGCCGTGCCGGTGCCAGACGACCAGCTCCCGGTCGTGCTCCCCGAGGACGTGTTGTTCACGGGGACGGGGGCCTCGCCGCTCGCGAAGCTCGATCGCTTCGTCAACGCGCCGTGCCCGACGTGCGGCAAGATGGGCCGGCGCGAGACCGACACGATGGACACGTTCGTCGAGTCGTCGTGGTACTTCGCGCGGTACACGTCGCCGGGCTACGACCGCGGGATGTTCGACCGGCTCAAGGCGAAGTACTGGCTGCCGGTCGACCAGTACATCGGCGGCGTCGAGCACGCGATCCTCCACCTCCTCTACGCGCGCTTCTACACGAAGGTCATGCGCGACTTCGGCCTCGTGGATTTCGACGAGCCGTTCACGAACCTCCTCTCCCAGGGGATGGTCATCAAGGACGGCGCCAAGATGTCCAAGTCGCACGGCAACGTCGTCGACCCCGACGCGCTCATCGACCAGTACGGGGCCGACACGGCCCGGCTCTTCAGCCTCTTCGCCGCGCCGCCCGAGAAGGACCTCGACTGGAGCGACCAGGGCGTCCAGGGCTGCTTCCGCTTCATCTCGCGCGTCTGGCGGCTCGTGGCGGAGGAGCCCGGCCTCTGGGCCGACGGGCCGCAGGCGCGCGTCCCGGCCGATCGCCAGGCGGTGCCGCGCGACCTGGCCGCCCTGCGGCGCAAGACGCACGCGACGATCAAGAAGGTCACCGAGGACCTCGACGGCTTCCGCTTCAACACGGCCATTGCCGCCGTCATGGAGCTCGTGAACGCGATCTACCTCGCCCGCGAGGCGCACGGCACGGCCGGCGCGGCCGGCGCCGTCCTGCGCGAGGCGATCGTCGCGGTGGTGCGCATGCTCGCGCCGTTCGTGCCTCACGTCGCGGACGAGCTCTGGGAGCGGATGGGCGGCCGCGAGACGCTCGTCTTCCAGAGCTGGCCCGCCTTCGACCCCGCCCTGGTGCAGGCCGACGAGGTGCTCATCGTCGTGCAGGTGAACGGAAAGGTGAGGAGCCGCATCACGCTCCCCGCCGGCAGCCCCGACGCCGACGTGGAGGCGGCGGCGCTGGCCGACGCCCGGGTGCGGGAGTTCACCGGGGGCAAGCCGCCGCGCAAGGTGGTGGTCGTGCCGAACAAGCTCGTGAGCGTCGTGGTGTGAGGGCGGCGCGGCTTCGCGGACTCGTCGCCTCGACAGCGCTCGCCGTGGCCCTCGCCGGCTGCGGCTACACGTTCCAGGGGGCGCAGAAGGCGCTGCCGGGAGGCGCGACGACGATCGCGATCCCGATCCTCGCCAACCCCACGCTCGAGCCGGAGCTGGCGTCGATCCTCACGGCCTCCATCCGCGACCAGTTCGCGCGCACGCAGGCGATCCGCCTGGTGCGGACCGAGGCCGCGGAGGCGATCCTCCGCGGCCGGGTCGTCGGCTTCTCGGTCGACACGGTCGCCTTCGACGCGCAGGGGCTCGCCCTCGAGTACCGGGCCACGCTGACGCTGAGCCTCACCCTCACCGACCCCGACGGGGCCCGCATCTTCTGGGCCGACCCCGCCGTACGGGGCACCGATACCTACCGGGCGGCCAGCGACCCGCTCGTCACCGAGGCGAACCGGCGAGAGGCGGTGCGTCGGATCGCGGCCGACATCGGGCGATCGGTCAGGGATCGGGTGCTCGCCGGCTTCTGAGCGGCGCCTCGCCCCACTCGAAGGCGACCAGGGCCGCGTCGTCCGGCAGCGAGATCGGCGCGCGGCGCGCGCGGAGCGCGGCGGGGACGGCGGGCCAGGTCTACCACACCGGGCGGGGGTCGAGCGGGAAGGCGAATGGGCGGAACGAGCGTCGTCGAGTTCGAGCGGGCCCTCGGCAAGGGGGTCGTGCCGGCCGTGGTGCTGTTCGTCGGCGAGGAGGCGCGCCTCGTCGACCGCGGGCTCGCGCGCCTGAGGGAGGCCGTCGTGCCGGCCGCGCAGCGCGACTTCAACGAGGATCGCCTGCGCGCGGACGACCTCGACGCGCCGCGCCTCGAGGACAGCCTCCGCACGCTCCCCGTCCTCGGCGGGCGGCGCCTGGTGATCGTGCGCGACGCCCACCGGCTGGAGGACCGGGGGGCGAGGTGCGAGGCGATGCAGGCAGCCCTCGTCGCCTACGTCGAGGCGCCGGTCGAGACCACGGTGCTCGCCCTGGCCGCCGAGAAGGTCGACCGTCGGCTCAAGGTCTGGAAGGCGGTCGAGAAGGTGGGGGTCGTCGTCGACTGCGGCCCACCCGACGAGGCGACGCTTCCGGCCCGCCTCGAGGCGGAGGCGGCGGCCGCGGGCGTCCGGTTCGAGCCTGGCGCGGCAAGGTTCCTGGTGGAGCTGGCCGGACACGACCTGGGCGTCCTCGAGGGCGAGGTCGCCAAGCTCGCCGCCTTCGTGGGCGAGGGAGGCCGCATCACCGCCGAGTCGGTGCGCCAGATGCTCGAGAGCCGCCGAGCGGGCGAGACCTCGGTCTTCGAGTGGGTGGACGCGGTGGCCGCCCGGCGCACGGACGACGCGCTCACCGGCCTCGCGCGGCTCCTCGACGCCGGGGAGGAGCCGCTGCGCCTCCTCGCGCTCCTCGCGCGACAGGTGCGCCTCGTCCTCGCGACGCGATCGATGCTCGCACGGGGCGCGAGCACGCAGGAGGTTGCCGAGCGGGTCGTGCCGCGGGCGCGCTTCCTCGCCCGCAAGCTGGTCGACCAGGCGCGGCAGCACCGCGACCGCGACCTCTTCGAGATGCACGACGCGCTCGTGGAGGCCGACCTGGCCCTCAAGTCGAGCCCGGCCTCTCAGCGCTTCGTGATGGAGCGGCTGGTCCTGGCGCTCTGCAGGCCGCGAACGCCCTGAGCACGCCACGCGGCTGGCGACTTCCAGCCGGCGCTCGGGCCTACGGCCCGGGGCCGCTTGCGCGGGACGTGGAGCGGGGACTGGATCGGCTCCTGTCGTCGGGAGCCGCCCATGGACCGGTGTCGCGGCGCTCGGGCCTGCGGCCCGGGGCCGCTTGCGCGGCCCGCGTCTACGCTACTTGCCTGCGGTCGCCTTGTGGGCGGCCTTCATGAGCCGGGAGATCTTCCTGGAGGCGGTCCGCTTGTGCAGGACGCCCTTCGAGGCGGCCTTGTCGAGGGCGGGCACGGCCGAGGCGAGCGCGGCCGCCACCGCGGCGGGGTCGTTCGAGCCGAGCGCGACCCGCACCTTCTTGACCTCGGTCCTCACGCGCGACTTGACGCTGACGTTGCGGGCCCGGCGGCGCAGGCTCTGGCGGTGCCGCTTGAGGGCCGACTTGTGGTTGGCCACGGATGCTCCTCCCGATGCGGGCGCGGGGCCGACGAACGGGGCCGCCGACGCTGAAGACGTAACCGCAAACTACTATCAACCGACCCGGTGGGTGTCAAGCCGAGGCAGGCCCGGCATGCAGCGGGCCGCGAGAGGGCCTCCCGCGAGAGACGCAGAAGCCGCGGCCAGCGCGCCTCCCGCTCGCCTGCGGGCCTCGATTGCGGCCTCCCACGAGGCCGGGGTGCACGGAAGCCGCACCAGGACCGGCGGGAGCCGTCGCCGGTCCCGCCGTCAAGATAAACACGGGGGCTTGCACGGAAGGGCAACCCCCCGGTCGGCGCCGCGTCCAGGCCCGGTTCGAGGGCAGCGGGCGAGCGTCAGCTCGCCAACCCCGCGATTCCTCTGCTGTTTCGCTGGCTGCACAAATTTCGGGCAGAGCGCGCAAAGCCGTAGAGATCCGAGCCGTTCGTTTCACCGTCCACACGGTTGTCCACAGGGTGTCCACAGGCGTCGTGGACATCCTCACCGCTCGTCGGCGGCGACGGCGCGCTTGGCCGCCTCCCAGCGACGGTCGAGGTCGTCGGCGTCGGACTCGCCGATCGTTCGACCCTCGGCCGCGAGCCCGGCCTCCATCCGACGGAAGCGGTCGGTGAAGCGCGCGGTCGCCGCACGCAGGGCCTCTTCGGCCGGCACGCCGACGAAGCGGCCGACGTTCACGAGGGCGAAGAGGAGGTCGCCAAGCTCCTCGGCGATCCGCTCGCGCCGGCCCTCGGCCATCGCCTCGGCGAGCTCGGCCCGCTCCTCGTCCACCTTCGCGAGGACGCCGGCCACGTCGGGCCAGTCGAAGCCGACCCGCGCCGCCTTGTCGGAGACGCGCTGCGCGAGGAGGAGCGCCGGCAGGTGGCGGGGCACGCCGTCGAGGGCCGAGGCGCGCCCGCCCGCCGCCTTCGCCTGGCGCTCGGCGAGCTTGATCTGCTCCCAGTTGGCGAGGGCGTCGGTCGGCGAGTCGACGTGGCGGTCGCCGAAGACGTGCGGGTGGCGGCGCACGAGCTTGTCCACGATCCCGCCGATCACCTCGCCGATCGTGAACCAGCCGCGCTGCGTCGCGATCTCGGCCTGGAAGACGACCTGCAGGAGGAGGTCGCCCAGCTCCTCGCGCAGGTGGGCAAGCGCCTCGGCGCGCGCGGGCGCGCCGCCGGCCGCCGCCGGGCCGAGGTCGTCGAGCGCCTCGAGCACCTCGTACGCCTCCTCCACGATGTACGGCTTGAGCGAGGCCGGGGTCTGCTCGCGGTCCCAGGGGCAGCCGCCCTCGCCGCGCAGGCGAGCCATCACCGTCACCAGGTCGCCGAACCGGTCCGCGCCTCGCCCTTCGGCCGGGCCGCGGTCGAGACCTCTCGCGTCGTCGTGCGTCGTCATGGCCGGCGAGGGTACCACGCGTCGCCTTGCCTTGCGCGGCCGGCACGCGGGGTGCTAGCGTCGTCCAGACCATGGCGAAACTCGGCGCGCTGGCCTTCGTCCTCCACTCGCACCTCCCGTACGTCATCGCCCACGGCCGCTGGCCGCACGGGACCGACTGGCTCAACGAGGCTGCGGCGGAGACCTACCTCCCCCTCGTCCGGATGCTCGACCGGCTGCTCGACGGGGGACGCAGGCCGCGGCTCACGATCGACCTCTCGCCGGTCCTCGTCGAGATGCTCGCCGACGACAGCTTCAAGGCGGAGTTCGTCGACTACCTGTCGCAGAAGATCGAGGCTGCGAGGAGCGACCAGGCGGAGTTCGGGCGCCTCGGGGACGCGCGGATGCAGCGCCTGGCCGCCGACTGGGAGGCGTGGTACGTCGCGGCGCGCTCGGCGTTCACCGACACCTACGGTCGGGACCTCCCGGGCGCGTTTCGCCGCCTCGAGGAGCGCGGCGCCGTCGAGATCATCACCTGCGGCGCGACGCACGGGTACTTCCCGCTCCTGTCCCGCGACACGAGCATCCAGGCCCAGGTGAAGCAGGCGGTGGCGGCCCACCGGCGCCACTTCGGCCGGTCGCCGAAGGGGATCTGGCTGCCGGAGTGCGCCTACCGGCCGAGCTACCGGTGGCAGAGCCCGCTGCCCGGCGATCCCGACGAGCCGCGCGAGCGCAAGGGGGTCGAGGAGTTCCTCTCGGAGAACGGGATCGAGTACTTCATCGTCGACGCGCACCTCCTCAAGGGGGGGCGCGCGATCGGCGTCTACGTGGACAGGTTCGAGCTGCTCGAGCGTCTCTGGAGCCGCTACGTCGCCGAGCGGGGCGAGCCGGCGAAGCCGGAGACCCCGCGGAGCCCCTACGAGCTCTATTACGTCGCCTCCCGCCGCGTCGGCGCGCCGGTGGCCATCTTCACCCGCGACCCGCAGACCGCGCTCCAGGTCTGGAGCGGCCAGCACGGCTACCCGGGGGACGGCCGGTACCTCGACTTCCACAAGAAGCGCTTCCCGGGCGGTCTGCGCTACTGGCGGGTGACCGATTCCCAGGCCGACCTCGCCGACAAGCAGCCGTACGAGCCCGAGGCGGCGAGGAGCCGCATCGGCCCGCAGGCGGACCACTTCCGCGACCTCGTGAAGTCCACGCTGGCCGGTCATCACAGGACCGCCGGGCGGCCGGGCATCCTCACGGCGCCGTTCGACGCCGAGCTCTTCGGCCACTGGTGGTTCGAGGGGCCCGCATGGCTCGAGGCGGTGCTCTGCCGCGTCGAGGACGACGCCGACCTGGAGCTGACGACCTGCGGCGCGTACCTCGAGGCGCATCGGCCGACCGACGTGATCGCCCTGCCCGAGGGCTCCTGGGGCGAGGGGGGAGGCCACTTCATCTGGCTCAACCAGGACACCGCGTGGACCTGGAAGCACGTCTACGCGGCCGAGCGGGAGCTGCCGGCTCTGCTCCAGGAGGCGACGCCGGCGCGCCTGGCCGCCAGCCCCGCCCTCGAGCGGGTGCTCGAGCAGGCGGCCCGCGAGCTGCTCCTCCTGCAGGCCTCGGACTGGCAGTTCCTGATCTCGACGGTCGCGGCCAGGGACTACGCCGAGCTGCGGGTCGCCCGACACACCGAGGACTTCCAGCGTCTGGCCGCCATCGCGCGGCGGCTGCTCGCGGCCGACGGCGGGCAACCTGGCCTCACCCCCGAGGAGGAGGCCGCGCTCTCCGCCATCGAGGCGCGCGATCGGCTCTTCCCAGACCTGAACCTGGCGTGGTGGCGGCGGGTCGAGTACCCTGCCGGGCAGCCGTAAGCTCCGGGCGCCGGCGCCCGATGGCGCGCCCGGGGGCTCGCCCCGGTTCAGGCGCAGGGCGCTATAATTGCTAACCGTGGATCAACGCCACACGCCCGTTCGGGCGACCGTCACCTTCGACGACATCGACCTCGTCCGTCAGCTCTACGGGGACCGGGATGAGCACCTCAAGCGGGTCGCCCGCGACCTCGGCGTCGAGGTGCACGCGCGGGGCAACGCGGTCACCGTCTCGGGCCCCTCGGGGCCGACGGCCCGGGCCGAGCGGCTGCTGACGGAACTCTACGGCCTCCTCGAGCGCGGCTACCCCCTCGGCGCCAACGACGTCGAGTACGCCCTCCGGATCGTGAACGACCCCGACGCGCCGGCCCTGGCGGACGTCTTCATGGACACCGTGGTGCTCTCCGCGCGCCGGCGGCCGATCACCCCCAAGAGCGCCGCGCAGAAGGCCTACGTCGACGCCATCCGGAAGCACGACCTGGTCTTCGGCGTCGGCCCGGCCGGCACCGGCAAGACCTACCTCGCCATGGCCATGGCGGTCGGCGCCCTCACCCGCAAGGAGGTCAGCCGCATCATCCTCACCCGGCCGGCGGTCGAGGCGGGGGAGAAGCTGGGGTTCCTCCCGGGGACGCTCGAGGAGAAGGTGAACCCCTACCTGC
>DASVDK010000113.1:0-7255 GCA_036381125.1 Thermodesulfobacteriota bacterium
TGGCCGCGCCTCTTCCCCCGCATCCGCGCCGCCTGGACCTCCCCCGACGACTACGTGGTCTCCGCCCGCCTCGGCGCCCTCGAGGCGCTCGAGGCCGGCATCACGACAGTGGCCGACTCCGGGCCGACCGGCGCGGGGCTCGAGGCGATGCGCGAGATCGGCCTCGGCGGCCGGGTCCACGCGGAGGTGATCGGACCGGACCCGGAAGCCTGGGAGACGCTGGCCGACGCCGTGGAGCGGCAGGTCGCCCGGCTCGAGGCGGCTGCCGGACCGCCGGGCGGTCGCCTCGGCATCGGCCTGGCGCCGCACGCCCTCCATACCGTCTCGACCCCGCTGCTCCGGTGGTGTCGCCGCTTCGCCGACGCGAGGGGTCTGCCGCTCTCGGTTCACCTCGCCGAGTCGGCGGCCGAGGTGCGCTTCCTCGAGACGGGCGACGGGCCGTGGGCCGATCTCTACGCGCGCGCGGGTGTGAGGGCCGTCTCGCCTCGCCGCTCCCCGGCGGCCGCCGCTGCGGAGGTGGGACTCCTGGCACGCGGTACAATCCTTGCGCACTGCGTCCGCCTGGACGCCGCGGACATCGCGCGCGTGAGCGCGTCCGGCGCGGCCGTTGCCTGCTGCCCGCAGTCGAACGCGGCGCTCGGCGTGGGCGACGTGCCGGCGGCCGAGCTCATCGCCGCGGGCGTCACGGTGGGACTCGGGACCGACAGCGGCGCCTCGGTCGGCGCGAAGGACCTCTTCGCCGAGGCGCGCGCGCTGCGGGGCCTCCTCAGGCGGACGGCCCGCGGCCCGGCCCCGGCGGCGGCCGGCGCGCGGCCGCTCCTCGAGGCCATGACGCGCTCGGCCGCTCGGGCGCTCGGCCTCGAGTCGGAGATCGGCTCGATCGAGGTCGGCAAGCGGGCCGACCTCGTGGCCGTCGCGCTCGACCGGCCGCACCTGCGCGGCGCCGCCGACGTCGAGGCGGCGCTCGTCGGCTCGGCGGGCCGCGGCGACGTGACCTGGGTGATGACGGCGGGCGAGGTGAGGGTCGAGCGAGGCGTCGCCCGCACCCCTGGCCGCCGGGCGCTGCTCGAGGCGGCCGACCGGCTCGCGGAGCGGACGAGGGCGGCGCTGCTGGACACGGGAAGGAGGCGCTCGTGAACGACGCGGTCATCGATCTGCGCAGCGACACCGTCACCAGGCCGACGCCCGCCATGCGGCGCGCCATGGCCGAGGCGGAGGTCGGCGACGACGTCTTCGGCGACGACCCGACGGTCAACCGCCTTCAGGCGCGGGTGGCGGAGCTGCTCGGCAAGGCGGCGGCGCTCTTCGTCCCGTCCGGCACGATGGCCAACCAGCTCGCCGTGCGCGCCTGGACCGAGCCGGGCGACGAGGCGATCATGGAGCGCAACTCCCACACCTTCAACTACGAGGGCGGGGGGGCGGCGGCGCTCTCGGGCGTGCAGGTGCTGCCGATCGAGGGCAAGCGCGGCGTCATCACGGCCGAGCAGGTCGAGGAGGCGATCCGCCCCGAGGACCATCACTTCCCCCGCACGCGCCTGGTCTGCCTCGAGAACACCCACAACCGCGCCGGCGGCGCCGTCTACCCGCTGTCGGAGATCGAGCGGGTGGCCGCGGTCACCAGCCGCCACGGCCTCAAGCTCCACATGGACGGCGCCCGGCTGTGGAACGCGGTCGTCGCCACCGGCATCACGCCGGCGCAGTACGCGGCCCCCTTCGATTCGGTTTCGGTCTGCCTCTCCAAGGGGCTCGGCTGCCCGCTCGGCTCCCTCGTCGCCGGCCCGGTGGAGTTCGTCGATCGGGTCCACCGCTACCGCAAGCAGTGGGGAGGGGGGATGCGGCAGGTCGGCATCGTCGCCGCCGCCGGCCTCTACGCCCTCGAGCACCACCTCGACCGGCTCAAGGACGACCACGCCAACGCGAAGCTCCTCGCCCGCGGGCTCAAGGACGTCCCGGGCATCGGCATCCGCCTCGAGGACGTGGAGACCAACATGGTCTTCTTCGAGGTGCCGCGAGCCAAGGCGTCGGCCCAGGCGGTGGTCGCCGCCCTGCGGGAGCAGGGCGTCCTGATGGTCGCCACCTCACCCTCCCGCATCCGCTGCGTCACCCACCTCGGCGTGACGCAGGCCGACATCGAGCGAGCGGTCGGCATCGTCCAGCGGACGCTCAAGGGGCTCCTGAGCTAGGAGGCGGCTTGGCGCTCGACCTCGACCGTCTGCGGCGCGACGCCGAGGCGTTCCTGCGGGACGCCGCCGAGGAGGAGTACGAGAACCTCGCCGGCAAGAGGACCGAGAGCCGCCTCGCCGAGGTCTACGCGCGGCACGCGCGCCTCGCCGAGCACGACGTCGTGGCCGAGGTGGCGAGCCGACGCGACACGGCGGGCGGTCCCCTGGCCGAGTTCCTGGTCGGCCTCTACGCCGGACGCGCCGCCGCGGCGGTCGCCGACCGGCTCCTCGCGGCCGAGGCCGCGGCGACGCTCGATCTGCCCGGCGAGCCGCTCACCTACCGCAACGCGGCCGTGGCGATCCGCAACGAGGCCGACCGGTCGAGGCGCGAGGCGATCGCCCGCACGAAGGCGGCCGTCGACGCCCGCCTGGTGCCGATCCGGGCCGAGCTGTGGGCGCGCACCTACGAGGCGCTGGCCGAGGTGGGGCACGCCGACTACGTCGCCATGTGCGCCGGCTTCTCGGGCATCGACTACCCGTCGCTCGCGAGCCGCCTCGCGGCGTTCACGCGGGAGACGGACGACGTCTACCGGGACCACCTCGCCTACTACCTCAAGAAGTCGGTCGGGCCGACGCCGGGCGGTCCCGCCTCGCACGACCTCGCGCGGCTCCTGCGTGCGCCGCAGCTCGACGCCCTCTTCCCGAAGGGGGACCTCCTCCCGGTCGCCGAGAAGACCGCGGCCGGCCTCGGGCTCACGCTCGGCGCCGGGGGGCGCATCACCGTGGACGACGAGGCTCGCCCGGGCAAGACGCCCCGCGCGTTCTGCATGCCGATCGAGGTGCCGAACCGTATCGTCCTGGTCGTCATGCCGCAGGGCGGCCAGGACGACTGGCGCGCCTTCCTCCACGAGCTGGGCCACGCGCTCCACTTCGCCCACGCGGCCCCCGACCTCCCCGTCGAGGCACGCTACCTGGGCGACAACTCGGTCACCGAGGGCTTCGCCTTCCTCGTCGAGCACCTGATGCACGCGAAGCCGTGGCTGCGGCGCCACCTCGGCCTCGGCAGGGACCAGCTCGACGACTACCTCCGCTTCGCCCACTTCGAGCGGCTCTACATCGTGCGCCGCTACGGCGCCAAGCTCGCCTACGAGCTGGACCTGCACGCCGACGGCGGAGCGGCCTCGGCGCCCGGGGGCGAGCGGGCGCGCAGGCTCGCCGACCGGTACCGCGAGGCGCTCCACCGGGCGGTGGGGGTCGACTACCCGGTGGAGAGCTACCTCGCCGACGTCGACCCCGGCTTCTACTCGGCGCGCTACCTGCGGGCGTGGATGTTCGAGGCGCAGCTACGCGACACGCTCGAGGAGCGGTTCGACGAGGACTGGTTCCGCAACCCGCGGGCGGGGACCTTCCTGACGGGGCTCTGGGCCGAGGGCCAGCCGGCCCGGCTCGAGGCGCTGGCCGAGCGGGTGGGTACGGGGGCGCTCGACCTCGCCCCGCTCGCCCGCCGGATCGGGCGGGCCCTCGCGTGAGGGCCGCCTCAGGGGAGGACCGCCGCCTCCCCCTCGCGAAGGAGGTGCAGGCGGTCGGCGTGGGGGCCTCCGGCGAGGCGGTCGCGCAGGACCTCGATCGGCTCGGCGTAGTGCGAGAAGGTGTGGTGGTGGATCGGCACGACGGCCAGAGGGTCGACGAGCGCGATCAGGCGGGCCGCCTCGACGGCGTCGAACGTGCGGCGACCGCCCGGCTGGCCGGCGCCGGCCGCGCCGACGTGCGGGACGAGGAGGTCGATCCGTGGCGCCCGGTCGCGGATCAGGGCCAGACCGTCGAACCACACCGTGTCGCCCGTCCAGTACACCACGCGGCGCTCGTCGCCCCCCACGTGCTCGATCAGGTAGCCGTTCACGGTCCCGAGCTCGAGGCTCGCCCCGGGGTCCGCCGAGTGCCAGGCCGGCAGGGCGAGGATCCGGAGCGAGACGCCGCCTCGCGCGAGCCCCGCCCGCTCCCACCAGCCGAGGGGCACGACGCCGGTGAAGCCGCGCGCCCTGAGGAACGCGGCGTGCTCGGACGGCGCGACGACCGGCGTGTCCTTGCGGAGGCGGCCGACGGCCGCCGCGTCGAGGTGGCTCGGGTGGACGTGGGAGAGCAGCACCGCGTCGAGCGGCACGAGGTCGAAGGGGGGCAGGGCAGCCAGGCGGACCAGCGGGGCGAGCGCCTCGCCCTCGCCGAGGACCGGGTCGGTGAGGACGCGGAAGGGGCCGAGCTCGAGAAACGCGGTCGCCCCCCCGATCCAGTGGACGCGCATGGCTCGATCTTACCGTTTCATGGAACAATGGGCCGCGAGGCCAGGGGATCGGGAGGCACGGGGTGAGCGTCTTCGACGGCAGGCGGCTTCCGGTCGAGGTGTTCAAGCTCGACGTCGACCGGATGCGCGCCGGCTGGTACTCGGACAAGTACTTCTACAACATCGTCAAGATCCTCACGGAGCTGGCGCGCGCCGGCTACCGTTTCGGCGGCCGCTCGCCCGACCTGCCCGGCGTCGACCCCTCGCGCGTGGACGTCGGCAACATCGAGGTCGAGATGCAGTGGTTCCACCGGCGCGAGCCGTTCGCGGTCGTGGTGGGCGTCGACAAGGCGCTGGCGATGCTCCGGACCTGCACCGGCTACACCGACAGCCGGGGCCGGTGGGTGAACACGTTCGACCGGCTCGAGGTGCACGCCGTCCACGACGGCACCGTGGCGCCCTACGAGGGCGACTCGCGTCACGTTTTCCCGGTCCTCAAGGTGCGGGGCCGCTACCGCGACTTCGCCATGCTCGAGACGCCGACCATCGGCGCGCTCACCCGCGGCTCCCGCATCGCCACGAACGTCTTCGAGGTGCTGCGCGCCGCGCGCGGCAAGCCGGTGCTCTTCTTCCCGGCGCGCTTCGACGCGCACGAGGTGCAGGCGGCCGACGGCTACGCGTACCGCATCGCGGTGCAGCTCTTCAACCAGCGCTACGGCCGCGAGCTCCTGCCGCACGTCTCCACCGACGCCCAGGGCGACTGGTGGGGCGGCGCCGGCGGCGGCACCGTGGCGCACGCGGCCATCGCCTGCTTCCTCGGCGACACCGCCGAGGCGCTCATGGCCTTCGCGGACGTGCTGCCGGCCGAGGTCCCGCGCATCGCGCTGGTCGACTTCCACAACGACTGCCTCGGCGACACGCGGGCGGTGATGCGGCGGATGTTCGAGCGGTGGCTCGCGCTCACGAAGGCGGGCGACCACGAGCAGGCGAGGAAGTACGTGCTCTACGGGGTGCGGCCCGACACGAGCAGCAACATGCGCGACGTCTCCGTCCCGCCGATCGGCGATCGGCGGCTCGACTGCGGCGTGAACCCGAGGCTCGTCCACCTCCTGCGGGAGGCCATCGACACGGCCTGGCAGGCCTGGGACCTCGATCCCGCGGACGTCCCGCTGGCGCGGGAGTGGTGCCAGGCGGTCAAGATCGCCGTCTCGGGCGGCTTCACGCCGGCCCGCATCCGGCAGTTCGAGGACCTGGGGGTGCCGGCCGACATCTACGCGGTCGGCTCCTGGCTCTTCTCGAACTCGGCCGAGAACGGGACGAGCACCGACTTCACGGCGGACGTGGTCCGCGTGAAGATCGACGGCGAGTGGGTCGACCTCGCCAAGGCCGGCCGGCAGGCGGCCGACAACGACGCCCTCGAGCCGGTCCGCTAGCGCCGGAAGCCGTCGATGCCGCGCGGCCTGGTCGCCGAGACGGGGCTCTTCGCGCTCGGCGTCGTCATCATCCTCGTCGTCCCCTTCGTCTTCCTCCGCGTGGTCCTCGGCCGGCGGCCCTTCGAGACGCTTCCGGCCGGCACGGTGCCGCGCTTCGTCGGGCTCGGCTTCGCGTCGGCGCTCCTGGCGATCGTCGTCAACACGGCGCTCGACCACGCCGGGCTCACCGGGCGGCTCCTCGGCGGGCTCGAGACCGGGTTGCCGTTCGGCGAGGCGCTCCTCGTCGCCTTCGTCCTGGCCGGCTTCGTGGAGGAGGGGGCGAAGCTCCTGCTGCTGCGTGCCGGGCTCGGCGCCTGTCCCGACCATGCCGCCCTGCTCGTGGCCGGGCTCCTCGTCGGCGTCGGCTTCGGGATGGTGGAGAACGCCACGAACGTGTACGCCGCGGCCCACATGGAGATGGGCACGGGCGTGCTCACCGTGGCGTTCATCCGCTCGTTCGTCCTGCTGCATCCCATCGCCACGGCGCTCGCGGCCGACGGGCTCGGCCGCCGGCTCTTCGGCCCGCCCCGATGGGCCGGCGCGCTCTGGCGCGGCTTCGGCCTGGCGATCCTCGTGCACGGGCTCTGGGACCTCGTGGTGTTCTGGCAGCCGGCCGGGTTCTGGATCCTGCAGGCCCTTCCGTTCCCGTGGCTCATCTGGTGGGGCGGGCGGGTCGTCTCCGACCGCGTCCTGACGCTCTCGGGGCGGGCGCCGGCGCGGGTGCGAGCGAGGCGGCCGCCCTGGGTGTCGGCCACGCTCGTCGCCTTCGGCCTCCTGCACGTCGAGATGCTCGCGCGCCTCGCGCTTGCCGGCGGCGCGATCGGCGAGGTGCCGATCCTCTACGGCCTCGAGCTGCCGATCGCGGCCGGGCGCGCGATCCTCGCGTACAACCTCCTCCTGTCGGTCACCGGCCTGGTCGGGATCGTGGCGGCGGCCCGCCGCCGGCGCTGGGGGCTCCCCGTCTATGCCGCGGGGGCCGCCACGGGGCTCGTCGCCGAGGTCGCCGCGATCGTGGCCGCGGCGCTCCGGGGAACGCTCGCGTTCGACGCCGCCGAGCTGTCGGACGACCTGGTCGCCGTGGCCTCGGCGGCGCTGCTCCTCCTGGCGGCGCGCGCCGGCGTGCCGGGGCTCGCGCGTCCGGCTCTCGCGAGGCGGGCGAGGGGCGCGCGGACGGGCGCCGGCGCGGCCGCGCGCCGGCCCGACCCGCGCCGCCATCCGAGCGCCCGAGAGGCCGGCGCGGCGTACGACGACCGCTGATCAGGGCGACGGCGAGGGGGCCGGGACGAGCCGCCGGATGCGCAGCGTGAGGCGCTGCCCCGGGAAGATGAGGTGCGGGTTGCGGA
>DASVDK010000114.1:0-7177 GCA_036381125.1 Thermodesulfobacteriota bacterium
CCGGGCGGGCTGCCGGTGGGTGCTCGGGGCGAGGCGGCGGGGAGTCGGGGCGCGCGCCCGGCTCCCGGCGTACGGGGGGCGACCCGGGGGGCGCGCTCTGCGCCGCCCGCGCCGGAGCGGGCGGCGTGGGGGCCGACTCCCGTGTCGCGCCGGGTGCAGGGTGTGCCGGCTCTCGTGCCGCTCCGCGCGCGGCGGCTGCCGGCTCCCGTGTCGGCGACGGAGAGGGCGCGTCGGGCAGCGTGGACGCGTACTCCCCGGCCCCACGCTCCGGCCGTGCCGGTCTTGCCCGGTCTGCCGGCGGCGCGTCGGGCGCGGGCGGCCGTGCGGCGTGAGCGGGCGGGGGCGGGACCGCGGGGCGCGCCGGGCGGTCGAGGTTGCCGGCCGCCGGGGTCGGCGCCGGCCCCGCGGGTGCGTCGGGTTCCGGCGCGGCCGGCCGCGCGCCGGAGGCGGGCCGGGACGGCGCCGGGTCGACCCGTGCGCCCGGCCGTGCCGCGGTGTCCGACTCCGCTGCCGTGCCGAGGCGTCTGCCGGGCGGAAGCGGAAGGTCCAGCGGTTCGTCCGTCTCGAGTATCCGGCGCGCGTCGAGGACGACGAGGAGGTCCTCGCCGTCGCCGACGAGGCAGCCGCGGACGATCGGGCTCGTGACCGGCCGCGGCAGGGGCGCGAGCCCGCCCGCGCCCACCGGGCGGCTGCCGACCACCTCGTCCACCGTGAGGCCGGCCAGCCCCCCGCTGATGCGCACGACGAGCGTGCGGCGCGCCTCGGGACGCGGCGGAGGGGGCGGCTCGGCGCCGGCCGGCAGCCGGAAGCGGCGCGAGAGGTCGACGACCGGCAGGATGCCGTCGCGATAGCGGACGATGCCCTCGACGAACGGGGCGCTGCCGGGCGCGCGAACGGCGGTCCGGTGCGGGACGATCTCCTCGATGTCGTCGCCCGCGATGCCCCAGTCGAGCCCGAGCGTGCGGATGGCGAGGACGTCCCGGCTCGCCCCGGCAGGCCGCGTCATGCCGGCCGGCGCGTCCCGGGCAGGCCGCACCGCCGCCCGGCCCGGCGCAGGGGGTCGATACGGCGCGCCGACGCCAGGTCGCGCCGCGCGGCAGGGAGGCGTCCGGTCGGCATGCGATGGGTGTCCCCCTCGAGGCCGGCGGCATCGTAAGTGGGCGAGCCGCCGCCTGTCAATCGTGTTCGGCCCGCGGCCGGCCGGCCGCGCGGCGCGGCCGGGCAGGCGCCCGCTCCTGTGAGAACCACAATACATAGCGGTACCATTCGTGAAAAGAGCCACAGCTAGTGGGATGGGCTTGACAGCAACCGGGCCCTTGACGCAGACTCGTCGGCACCCCCTGGGCCCGGGGGCTTCACCCCTCGCGACCACTCGACAGGTCGACCCGGTCACGCACGTGGCGCAGGCGCCGTGCCGCCGCCTGCTGCCGTGGTGGACGCGTGGCGTGGCGGCGAGGGCGACGCGAACCCTCTCAGTGGAGGTATCCGACAGTGCCGAAAGCGCCCGTGAGCGAGGAGAAGAAGGGGACCCAGACGGCCAGGACGAGCCAGGAGGTCCCGGCTCCCGATGGTGCCGCGCCTCGCCGAGGGATCAGCGTCGCGCGCCGATTCACGGTGAAGGGCCGGCACCCGTTCGACACTGTCGAGTGGGAACTCCGGACGGCCGTGATCACCAACGAGAAGGGCGAGGTCGTCTTCGAGCAGAAGGGGATCGAGTTCCCGAAGTTCTGGAGCCAGATGGCGACGAACGTCGTCGCCTCCAAGTACTTCCGCGGGCCGCTCGGCTCGCCCGAGCGCGAGCGCAGCGTCCGCCAGCTCATCGGGCGGGTCGTCCGGCGCATCCGCGAGTGGGGCGAGGCGGGGGGCTACTTCGCCACGCCGGACGACGCCGAGGCGTTCGCCGACGAGCTGACCCACATCCTCCTCCACCAGCAGATGGCCTTCAACAGCCCCGTCTGGTTCAACCTCGGCGTGCCCGACACCCGGCAGCAGGTCTCGGCCTGCTTCATCAACTCCGTCGAGGACACGATGGAGTCGATCCTCGAGCTGGCCAAGACCGAGGGGATGCTCTTCAAGGGCGGCTCGGGCACCGGCACGAACTTCTCCACGATCCGCTCCTCCAGGGAGCCGCTGGCCGGCGGCGGCACCGCCTCCGGGCCGGTCTCCTTCATGCGCGGCTACGACAGCTTCGCCGGCGTCATCAAGAGCGGCGGCAAGACGCGGCGCGCGGCCAAGATGGTCATCCTCAACGCCGACCACCCGGACATCGTCGAGTTCATCCGCTGCAAGATGGACGAGGAGAAGAAGGCCTGGGCCCTCATCGACGCCGGCTACGAGGGCGGCTTCAACGTGATGGGCGGCGCCTACGACTCCATCCAGTTCCAGAACGCCAACCACTCGGTCCGGGCCACCGACGAGTTCATGCGGGCGGCCGTCGAGGACCGCGAGTGGGTGACGAAGGCCGTGACGACCGGCGAGCCGATGGAGCGGCACCGGGCAAGGGAGCTGCTGCGCCTCATCGCCGAGAGCACCTGGGTCTGCGGCGACCCGGGGATGCAGTTCGACACGACGATCAACGACTGGCACACCTGCATCAACACCGACCGGATCCACGCGAGCAATCCGTGCGTCACGGGTGACACGCTCGTGGGGACCGCCGACGGGTGGCAGCGGATCGACGCCCTCGTCGGCCGGTCGGCTCGGGTCATCGGCGCCGACGGCCAGCCGCACTTCGTGACGCGCATCTTCCCGACGGGCCGCAAGCCGGTCTTCCGGCTTCGCACCCGGGCCGGCTACGAGGTTCGCATCACGGGCAACCACAAGGTGCTCACGGTGGAGCGCGGGGACGTCCCGGTCGAGGATCTCGCCATCGGCGAGCGCATCCACCTCGCCGGCGCGGGCTTCGGCCGGCGGACGCTCCCCTCCGCGACCGCGCTCGCCGTCGGCGTGGCGGTGGGCGACGGCTGCCTTTCGCGCACGACCCACGCGAGCAGCGTCCAGGAGATCGTCACGCTCACCATGGCGGCCGCCGAGGCAGGGGTCCTGCGGACCATCGCCGAGGCGCTCAACGAGGAGACCGCCTCTCTGGCCGCGGTCGGAGCCGACGGTCGAAGCGGCCGCCCGGTTCACGTGCGGGTGAACGGGAACGGCGCGAGGCTCGCGTTCTCCTCCCGGCGAGCCGTCGAGACGTTCAAGAGCCTCGCCGTGCTCGACGAGGGATCGGATCGCAAGCGGTTCCTCCCGGCGGTGTTCGATCTCGATCGGGCCTCCCTCGCCGCGATGCTGCGAGGCCTCTTCACGGCCGACGGGACGGTTGCCAACTACGGCGAGAAGAGCCAGTACGTCTCGCTCGACTCGACGTCGCTCGAGCTGCTCAAGCAGGTCCAGGTGCTCCTGCTCGGATTCGGCATCAAGTCCAGGCTCTACACCGAGCGCCGGGCCGGCGTCACGGCCGCCATCCTGCCGGACGGGCAGGGCGGGGCCCGGCGCTACCCGGTCGTCGAGATGCACTCGCTCCGGATCAGCCGCGCCTCGCGGTTCGTCTTCGAGCGCGAGATCGGCTTCGATCCCGCGAGCCCGAAGGCCGCGGCTCTGGCCCGGCTCAACGCCGAGGTCGGCGCGTACCGGGACGAGATGACGGACGCCGTCGCCTCGATCGAGCCGCTCGGCGAGGAGGACGTCTTCGACCTCACCGAGCCGGTGACGTCGCACTTCGTGGCGAACGGGCTCGTCGTGCACAACTGCTCCGAGTACATGCACCTCAACGACTCGGCCTGCAACCTCGCGTCGCTGAACCTCATGCGGTTCGTCGACGAGCAGGGCGAGTTCGACGTCGAGGCGTTCAAGCACGCCTCGGCCATCACGATCACGGCCATGGAGATCCTGGTCGGCTTCGCGGACTACCCGACGCCGAAGATCGCGAAGAACGCCCACGCGTTCCGCCAGCTCGGCATCGGCTTCGCGAACCTCGGCGCCCTGCTGATGGCGCGCGGCCTGCCGTACGACAGCGACGCCGGCCGACACTACGCGGGGGCGATCGCGGCCCTCATGAGCGGCAACTGCTACGCCCAGTCGGCGAGGATCGCCTCGGTCCTGGGGCCGTTCGACGGCTACGCCGTCAACCGCGAGCCGATGCTGCGGGTCATGGAGAAGCACCGCGCGGCCGTCGGCAAGATCAGCCCGATGCACGTACCGCTCGACCTCCTCGGGGCCGCGCGTCAGGCGTGGGACGAGGCGCTCGAGCTGGGCCGGCAGCACGGCTACCGGAACTCGCAGATCTCGGTCATCGCGCCGACCGGGACCATCGCGTTCATGATGGACTGCGACACGACCGGCATCGAGCCCGACATCGCCCTGGTGAAGTACAAGAAGCTCGTGGGGGGCGGCGTCCTCAAGATCGTCAACAACACGGTGCCGGTGGCGCTCAGGCGGCTCGGGTACGACGACCCGCAGATCAAGGCGATCGTCGAGTACATCGACGAGAACGGCACCATCGAGGGGGCGCCGGAACTCGACCCGGCCGACCTGCCGGTCTTCGACTGCGCCTTCCGCCCGACCAACGGCACGCGGTCGATCCACTACATGGGGCACCTCAAGATGATGGCGGCGGTCCAGCCCTTCATCTCGGGCGCCATCAGCAAGACGATCAACGTGCCGAACGAGGCGTCGGTCGACGAGATCATGCAGGCTTACATCGAGGCCTGGCGGCTCGGCCTCAAGGCGGTGGCCATCTACCGCGACGGCAGCAAGCGGAGCCAGCCGCTCTCGACCTCGAAGGACAAGGAGAAGAGCGAGGAGGCGCCCGTCGCGCGCCCGGTGCGCCGCAAGCTGCCGGACGAGCGGGCCTCGATCACCCACAAGTTCTCCATCGCCGGCCACGAGGGCTACATCACGGTCGGCATGTACGAGGACGGGCAGCCGGGCGAGATCTTCGTGGTGATGGCCAAGGAGGGCTCGGTCGTCTCGGGCCTCATGGACTCCTTCGCGACCGCCATCTCGCTCGCCCTGCAGTACGGGGTCCCGCTCAAGGTGCTCGTGGACAAGTTCAGCCACACGCGCTTCGAGCCGGCCGGGTTCACGACCAACCCGCAGATCCCGATGGCCAAGTCGATCATGGACTACATCTTCCGCTGGCTCGCCTCGAAGTTCCTCGCGAAGAGCGACCAGCAGGCGGTGGGCCTGATCGAGCGGGAGACGGCGGAGACGCCGGCCCCTCCCGCCCTGCCGGCCGGGCCATCGGCTTCGCCGGCGCGGGAGCAGGCGGGCGGCCAGCCCGGCGCCCGGGCGAAGGTGTTCGAGCTCCGGGTCAAGGACACGTCGGAGCGGACGATCACCTTCCAGAACCAGGACGACGCCCCCTCCTGCCCGGACTGCGGCGGCCTCATGGTGAGGAACGGCGCCTGCTACAAGTGCCTGAACTGCGGCTCGACCTCGGGGTGCAGCTAGGGGGCCAGCCCGCCCGGAGGGAGGCCACGCTCTGCCGGGCCTCCCGATGACCCGGGGAGGTTGAAACTCAACCTGATCACGGCCGACTGTGGTTCGGCCGGCATGTGGCACGGCGCCCCGCCGGGAGGAGCGACCCGGCGGGGCGTTCTCGTTCCACGGGTCCATCCCTCGGGCTCTCCCCAGCCGGCCGAGGCGCAATCGGTTCGGGGTAGAGCAGCCGGTCCGGAGGGAGGCCAGGCGCTGCCGGGCCGACCGACGAGCCGGGGAGGGTGTCAGGAGGGGGGCGGAGCCTCTCTCCTGACGCCGATGCAGAGCGCGGCTCCCCCCGCGCCGGCCGCCGTCGCCGCGCAGAGCAGCATCACCCAACGGAACGCCTCCAGGAACGCCTCGTCGATCGCCTGTTCGAGGGCGGCGCGCTGCTCGTGGGACACCCGGTCGGGCACCCGCGCCCCGGCGAGCCGCGTTGCCTCGGCCACGACCGCACGTGCCGCCTCGGGCGGCACGGGGAGGGCGGCGACCCGCCGCTCGAGCGCTGGACCGAAGACGGCAAGCGCCTGGACGCTGGACACGGCCACGGCGATCAGCGACCCGAGGCGAGTCACGGCGTTGTTGACGCCTGCCGCGATGCCGGCCCGCGACTCGCCGTGCGCGCTCATCACGGCGGTCGTGAGCGGCGCGTCGGTGACGGCGACGCCGAGGCCGAGCACGACCAGGGGCGGGAAGAAGGTGGTCCAGTACGAGCCGCCGATCCCGGCCCACGCGAAGCCGGCAAAGCCGAGGGCCGAGACGAGCGGCCCGACGACGAGCGGCAGCCGGTCGCCGTAGCGGTCGCGGACCCTCCCTGCCCAGCGGGACAGAAGGGCCAGGACGAGGGTGGCGGGGAGGAGGGCCGTGCCGGTGGCGGTGGCCGAGTAGCCCTGGACCTGGACCAGGTTGAACGGGAGGAAGAACATCGCCGTCCCGAGCGCGCCGTAGAGGAGGAAGGTCAGGACGTTCAGCGCGGTGAACGTCCGCGACCGGAAGAGCCCGAGCGGCATCATCGGCGCGGGGGCCTGCGCCTCGACGGCGAGGAAGCCGGCGAGGAGGACGAGCCCGGTGACGAACGCCGGAGGCGACCCCTCGATGAGACCGTAGGTCACGCTCCCGAACCCCGCGACGGCGAGGAGCGCCCCGCGCAGATCGAGCGGCCCCGCGGCGACGTCGGCCCGGCTTTCGGGCACGTATCGGCGCGTCAGGATCACGCTCGCGATCGCGACCGGCACGGCGACGAGGAAGACGGCCCGCCAGGAGACGGCATCGACGAGCGCGCCGCCCAGGAGCCTCCCGGCCGCGGTCACGATGGCCGCAGCGGCGGTCCAGGTGCCGATGATGAGGCCCCGCCGCCCGGGCGGGGCCGTGGACGTGACGATGGCAAGGCTCACCGGGATGACCAGGGCCGCTCCGAGGCCCTGGAGCGCGCGCGCGGCGAGGAGGACCGGCACGTTCGGCGCGAGCCCGCAGGCGACCGACGCGACGGCGAAGAGCCCGACGCCGAGCGTGAAGACCAGCCGCCGGCCGAACCGGTCGCCGACGGCGCCGCCGACGAGGATGAGCGCTCCGAGGACGAGCATGTAGCTGTTGACGACCCACTGCATGGCGCGCGCGTCGGCAGCGAGCGCCCGTTGCATGGCCGGCAGGGCGACGTTCGTGGTGGACGCCTCGAGGAACTCCAGGCTCGAGCCGAGGAAGATCG